>NZ_CP029347.1:1928967-2250462 GCF_003143555.1 Saliniradius amylolyticus | reverse complement strand
GCTTACTGACGACACGCTGACTGACGCTGAATACCGGGACCGATTGGCGGACGCATCTGTTGGCCTGAAGAATGGCTTTGAGGCGGTTGGCGCAGCGAACTCTGCAGTCGGTGGTCGTATGCGTATCTCTGACTCGGTACGCGGAGCTAATGAAGATTTGCTGATTTCTTCCAAAGAAGCACGCTCCACCGTGGAAGATGTGGATTATGCCGAGGCCGTATCTCAGCTCAGTCGTGAAGAAACGGCGCTTCAGGCTGCACAGGCGACCTTCTCTCGAATTACCCAGTTGTCGCTGTTTGACTTTATTTAAAGTTATACTTGGGTATAAACATGGGGATTCAATACATCCTTAAACGCTTGTCGTTTGCTTAAAATCTGCACAAGAGGCTGCTATACTTACTGATAGTCATCAGGAGGTGCCGCTATGCAAATCAATTCCACATCCAGCAATAACAGCCTTCAGCAAACCCAGAATAAGCAGGATTCGGTGTTTGAAAAACTCGCTTCCGGCAAGAAGGTCAACAGCGCTGCAGACAACGCTGCCGCTCTGCAGATTATCGACCGTCTGACCGCTCAGGTGAATGGCAATCAGCAGGCTGTGGCCAATATCTATGACGGTATCTCGTTGGCACAAACCGCCGATGGCGGGCTTTCCGGGGTTACTGACAGCGTATCCAGAATACGGGAGTTGTCTATCCAGGCGGGCAATGGTGCCCTTAGTGACAGTGATCGTCAGGCCCTTCAGGAAGAAGTGACTCAGCTACAGGACGGTATCCGTGACACGTTGGAAAACACTAATTTTGCCGGTAAGCCGTTGTTTGACGGCAGTGGCGATATCAGCTTTCAGGCTGGTGCCGATGCTGTACAGACTCTGGATGTGGCGAATCAGGATATTGCCGCTGGTATCACAGATATTCTCAATGCTGACATCAGCTCACAACTGGGCGCATCCGATGCGATTACCGCTGCCGATGATGCTCTGCAGTTTGTGGATCAGCGTCGCGCAGAGTTTGGCGCGGCCCAGAATCAGTTGGAGAGTGCGGCCCGTAACCGTACCAATACGGAAGTTAATGTGGCAGAAGGTCGTAGCCGACTGCAGGATACCGATTTTGCTCGGGCTGTATCTGAGCAAACGGCCAATGACATTCTCAGCCAGTCCTCCATCGCCATCCAGTCTCAGGCGAATATTCAACGAGGGCAGGTACTCTCATTGCTAGAGTCTTAAGTCGATTAGCCATATAAAAATACCGCCAACCGGCGGTATTTTTTTGTCTTATTTCTTCACTATCCCGACAAGTTGATGCTGTTGGTCCACCACTAACAGTGAGGTTATCTGGTTTTGTTCCATTAAAGCAAAGGCTTCAGACATCTTCGCATCTACGCTGATGTATTTGGGGTGAGGGCTGAACAAGTCCTGAGCCTTGAGTTCGAATACCTCTTTCCCATAGCGATTAAAGGCCCGACGGATATCGCCGTCGGTGATGATACCGTAGCCTTGAGCCAAAGTGACGATGGCGAGGCCCAGCTTACCGGTAGTAATGGTATCCACCACGGTGGCAAAAGGGGCTTCTGGGACTATTACCGGGAGGTTATCGGTCAGCATTTCGTCCTCAACTTGCGCCAGCAGACGTCGACCCAGACTGCCGCCGGGATGAAAGCGGGCGAACTGTTCGGGCTGAAAATTCCGGGCTCGCATCAGGGTTACTGCCAGTGCATCGCCCATGGCCAGAGTGGCCGTAGTGGAGGCGGTGGGTGCGAGTTGCAACGGGCAAGCTTCCTGACTGACTCTGATATTTAAGGTGACATCACTGGCTCTGGCCAGTGATGATTCCAGTCCGCCAGTCATGGCGATCAGAAAGTTACCATTTTCCTTCAGGAAGGGTAGGAGTTTGACCACTTCCTCGGTTTCCCCCGAATTGGAAATAGCCACAAAAACATCCTGATGACCAATCATGCCTAAATCGCCGTGATAAGCCTCACCTGGATGCATAAAAAAGCTTGGCGTACCAGTACTGGAGAGTGTGGCGGCGATCTTCTGTCCAATCAGGCCCGACTTACCCATACCGCAAATCACTACCCGGCCTTGAGTGCGCAAAATGGTATCGACCGCGGTAACAAACTCATCGCCGAGCTGCTCAGACAAGGCCTTTACGGCATCGCTTTCGATGCTGAATACGTCTTTGGCCACGGCCAGATAGTTCATGATGGCAATCCTGTAATCGAAATCGAACACTATTGTAATTATCCCCTATCGCCAAGTCCAAGGTTTGCTGGATGAACAGGTGGTTAAAAATCACCCGAATGACAACATTTTGACGCTAATGCGGTGGTCGGTGGTTGCTTAACCAGGGGGAATGGTTAAAAATCGTAATCGAATCAATTGTTATTGGGGAAGTGCCAAAGCCTATGGGGGAGATCATACTGGTCAGTGGTTGTGAAGCTCGTCGTCGAAGCTTCGAGACCATACTCAGCTTTATAGGCGAACGTTTTTCCCTGTTGGATGCGGGAGCGGTGGCCGAGCACCTGAATGAAAATTCTGGGCCGGATGCTGTATTAGTGGATTTACCCACCCTATCTGAGACGCCTCAGCTTCCTGAAGCACATCCTCATCTTCCTTTTGTGGTTGTGAAGCCGGATGCTGAGGCGAGTGTACCTGAGACAAATGGCAATATTGTCGGCGAATTGGTGGAGCCGGTGACCTATCCGGGGCTGATCCAGATGTTGCACCGTTGCCAGGCTTATCGTCATAACCTGCCCAAACGCAACGCAAAGTCTCTGTCTCGGAAGGCCAAAGGCAGCCTGATTCAGAGTCTGGTGGGGAAGAGTGCGGCGCTTCAGGAAGTGCGACAGATGATCGCTCAGGTCGCACCGACAGAAGCCACAGTGCTGGTGCTGGGAGAGTCGGGCACCGGTAAGGAAGTTGTCGCTCAGAACATCCATGCATTATCTGAGCGCAAGGAAGGGCCCTTTATCCCTTTAAACTGTGGTGCCATACCCGGGGAACTTCTGGAGAGTGAGCTGTTTGGCCATGAAAAAGGCGCATTTACCGGTGCCGTTGGCACACGCAAGGGGCGGTTCGAACTGGCGGAAGGCGGCACTCTTTTTCTGGATGAAATTGGTGATATGCCGCTACAGATGCAGGTAAAACTACTCAGAGTTTTACAGGAGCGCACCTACGAACGAGTGGGGGGCAACAAGCCCATTCGGTGTAATGTGCGCATTATCGCCGCGACGCACCGAAACCTCGAAGACATGGTCACTCAGGGGGATTTTCGTGAAGACCTGTATTACCGCCTGAACGTGTTCCCCATCGATAACCCGGCGCTACGTGAACGTGCCGAAGACATTCCACTGTTGTTGCAGGAGCTGATAAAGCGCCAGCAGCATCAACGCCAGGAGACCATCACTTTCACGGAAAAGGCTGTGGAGTCACTGCAACAACACCAATGGCCGGGCAATGTTCGAGAACTGGCCAATCTGGTGGAACGAATGATGATCCTCTGCCCGGGACAGGTGGTGGACATGGTCGATTTGCCGGCTAAGTATCAGCATCTGGATGACGCCCCCTATGAGCCTGACTATCCTGAGGAAGTACTGGAGCGTCAGGCTATCAATGAGCTCTTTGCCAGCAGTGACGACGACACAGAAGACAGTCAGGACGGTGATATGAATAGCGCCACGGTGTTGCCGCCGCAAGGACTGGATCTTAAAGAGCACCTGGCACAGGTAGAAGTGACTCTGATCCAGCAGGCATTGGACACCCATGAAGGCGTAGTGGCACGGGCTGCCGAGCTTCTGAATATGCGCCGAACCACCCTTGTTGAGAAGATGCGTAAATACAATCTCAATAAAGATTGATATAACCCTCTGATAAAGAAGAGATATTTTTTTGGCATAATCCCTGCATTGCTCTGTTAAAGAACCATGACGTCTGAGTTTTGACGCGAGGTAATTATGACAGAACAAGCATCGCTATTGAGCCAAGTCTCACATCAGGCCAATCCGTCCGGCTTACAATCGGTCCATCAGGCAGAACTGAGTGAGCTGCGTGCCCAGTCCTCTCGATTGAGCCACTTGCTGGAAGTGATGCCGGCAGGCGTGGTCGTGGTCGATGGTGAAGGCATCGTACAGCAAGCCAATCGAGTCGCGGCCGAGCTTCTGCGGGAGCCATTGGAAGGCCAGGCATGGCGCAATATCATCGAGCGAGCCTTCCGTCCTCAGGAAGATGATGGACATGAGGTATCCCTGAGCGACGGCCGAAAGGTGAAGCTTTCCATCTCGCCATTGCACAATGAGCCAGGCTTGTTGATTGTACTTACCGATCTGACAGAGACGCGATTATTACAGCAACGTCTCAGTCACATGCAGAAGTTGTCCTCCCTTGGACGCATGGTCGCATCTCTAGCCCACCAAATCAGAACGCCACTGTCGGCGGCTATGTTGTATGGTGCCAACTTACAAAACCCCACGCTCAAGCAGGATTCACGCGGGCAGTTTGCCGATAAGCTGATGTCGCGCTTAAAAGACTTGGAGCAGCAGGTTAACGATATGCTGCTGTTTGCCAAAAGCGGCGGTGAGCAAGTTGTGACTGAGCTGTCGCTGCAAAGCTTAATGCTGGAAGTGGAAGCCGGCGCTGAAGCCATGTTATCGGCCAAGCAAGGCAGTATGCAGGTTCAAGTGCCTGAGCCGGATATTCTGGTGTTGGGCAATAAAACGGCTTTGGCCAGTGCCTTACAGAATCTCATTCACAACAGCCTGCAGGCCTGTGGGCAAGGCGCCAAGTTGGTTTTGTCGGCGCGTCGCGAATCGAAACAACCCGATAAGGTGACTATCAGCTTGTCGGATAATGGTCCGGGCTTTCCCGAGCAACATGCCAAGCAAGCTTTTGAGCCGTTTTTCACCACCAAGTCCCAGGGCACTGGCCTTGGACTGGCAGTGGTCAAAGCTGTTGCTCAGTCTCACCAGGGGCAGGTCAGCGCCAGCAATGAACCCAGCGGCGGCGCCTGCGTGTCGATTCAATTACCGATTCAGCGAGAGTTACCGTCTTCCTCGGTAGCGACCGCAAAATAAGGAGGCAACCATGAGCCATACTCGTATCATGATCGTCGAAGATGACAGTGGCCTGCGTGAGGCCCTGGTGGATACGCTCACACTGGGCGGCTATGAAATTCTGGAAGCGGATAGCGCCGAGGCGGCCTTGTCGAGACTCAATCAGCAATCGGTGGATATGGTGGTCAGCGACATCCAAATGGGGGCAATGAACGGCTTATCGTTAATGCGCACCATTAAGCAAAAATGGCCCAATTTACCGGTACTCTTAATGACCGCCTATGCCACTATCGACGATGCGGTAGAGGCGATGCGTGAAGGGGCAACCGACTACATGGCCAAACCTTTTTCCCCCGAAGTGTTGTTGAACTTAGTCAGTCGCTACGCACCGGCTCAGAAGGTAGAATCTTGTACTCCTGTGGTAGGGGACCCAAGTTCTCGGCGTTTGCTGGAGCTGGCTCAGAAGGTGGCTCAGTCCGATGCAACAGTTATGGTGTTAGGTCCCAGTGGTTCGGGTAAAGAAGTGATGGCTCGCTATATCCACGATCGATCGGCGCGCGCCGATGAGCCGTTTATCGCGATTAATTGTGCTGCCATCCCTGAAAATATGCTGGAAGCCACCTTGTTTGGCTATGAAAAAGGCGCCTTTACGGGAGCTTTACAAGCCTGCCCGGGTAAGTTTGAACAAGCCCAGGGCGGTACCTTGCTGCTGGATGAAATTACTGAAATGGATCTGGCGCTGCAGGCCAAGTTATTGCGGGTGCTTCAGGAAAAAGAAGTCGAACGACTGGGTGGGCGCAAGACCATCAGCCTGGATGTACGAGTCATCGCGACCAGTAACCGTGACTTGCAACAGGCCGTCAGAGACGGGCAATTCCGTGAGGACCTCTATTATCGTCTGAATGTGTTTCCATTAAGCTGGCTCCCGCTGTCGCAGCGGACCGGGGATATCTTGCCCTTAGCCCGACATATGATCGAGCGCCACTGTCTCAAATCAGGCCGGGCCATTGTTCAATTGAGTCGTGCTGCCGAGCTAAAACTGAGTCAGTACTCCTGGCCCGGTAATGTGCGCGAACTGGAAAACGTGATCCAGCGTGCGCTTATTCTGGTGCAGGACGATCACATCGATGCCGGAGATCTGATGCTAGAGCAGGATCTGGCCCCGGCATCGGAGTCAAAGGGTCCGCTGGTCGAAGACAAACTGCCACCGGTAGAGAAAAAACGCCTGGGCGCAGAGTTGCAGCAGCAGGAACATCAGATTATTTTACAAACCCTCAAGGCCTGTAATGGTAGTCGCAAACAGGTGGCAGAGAAACTGGGGATCAGTCCCCGGACTCTCAGATACAAGCTGGCCCGGATGCGCGATAACGGGATTCATTTACCGGCCTGAACCGCCGATTGTCCTGCCTATGAATAAATACCAGAGTGACGGCTTTCCGTCACTCTGGTTTTTTATGCTCAAAAAGAACTCTCTATCTGTGCTTAAGTTATTGTAAATAAAGGTAAAATACGCCTTGGCACTAGTCTTGCTTTAGATGGGGTAACGTAATCTGATGCCGTCTGGAGTGAGTATGGACGTCAAAGCACAAGCCCTATACAGTCAAATGCAGGCACTCGCCGCGCAGGCGGGGACGGGTCTGGAAAGTACCCCTCAAGCCCAGCCGGCCAACCCCAGTAGCGCCAATTTTGGCGATATGCTGAAAGATGCGCTGGATGGCGTCAATGACATGCAGTTTGAGTCCCGCAATCTTCAGAAGCAATTTGAGATGGGTGACCCCAATGTCAGCCTGGCCGACGTGATGGTGGCCAAAGAGAAGTCCGGCATCGCCTTTGAAGCCACCATGCAGGTGCGCAACAAGGTGTTAGAAGCCTACAAAACCATAATGAATATGCCGGTATAACCGAGAGAGGAATGAGCCGTGGCTGAAGCAACAGGTACAGAACTGGCAGTTTCCGACGCTGCACAAACCGAGTCTAACGATAGCGCTCAGGAGCAAAAATCGGGCTTTATGGATGGTCTGGGGGGTATCGATCTGATGCGTCAGATTACCCTGATTGTGGCACTGGTAATTTGTGTGGCCATCGCCGTGTTTATCGTTATTTGGGCGCAGGAGCCTGAGTACCGGCCGCTGGCTAAGATGCCTACCGAAGAGTTGATTGAAACACTCGACTACCTGGACGCCAGTCAGATCGACTATCGCCTAGACGGCAATGTGGTGTATGTCAATGAGGAGCAGTATCAGGACATCAAGTTAGGCATGGCCCGTCAGGGACTGACCAAAGAATCGTCGGCCGGCACTGACATTATCATGCAGGACATGGGGTTTGGCGTCAGCCAGCGCGTGGAAAAGGAGCGACTCAAGCACGCTCGCGAACAAATGCTGGCCCGGACTATTGAAGAGATCAGCGCCGTCCGCAAGGCCAAAGTACTGTTGGCGATCCCCAAAGAGAGTGTGTTTGCCCGTGTCGCGAAAAAGCCCAGCGCCACCGTGGTGGTTACACCAAGTCGTGGTTCAGTGCTATCCGGTGAAGAGGTGGACTCCATTGTGGATATGGTGTCCTCAGCCGTTGAAGGTATGGAGCCGGCGAAGGTGACCGTGACCGACAGTAATGGCCGTTTGCTGAACTCAGGCTCCCAGGATTCGATGAGCGCCCGTTCACGTCGTGAATATGAAATCGAACAGCGGCGCGAAACCGAGTATCGCGAGAAGATCGATTCCATTTTGATCCCAGTGTTGGGTCTGGAAAATTATACCGCCCAGGTGGATGTGACCATGGACTTTACCTCGGTGGAACAGACGCAAAAACGCTATAATCCGGATCTGCCTGCGGTACGCAGTGAGATGACGGTAGAGAATAACAGCGTCGGCAGTGTCACCGCCGGTATTCCGGGGGCCTTGAGCAATCAGCCGCCGCTGGACGCGAATATTCCGGAACAAGCGACTGGCAATAACAGTCAAAGTACTGTTCCGGGACGTACTCATAAAGAAAGTACCCGCAACTATGAGCTGGATACGACCATCAGTCACACCAAGCAGCAGACCGGTGTGATCAAGCGTCTGAGTGTATCGGTGGCGGTAGATTATAAAACCGAAACCGCAGAAGACGGCAGTACCACCGAAGTCCCCCGGGCTCAGGAAGAGCTGTTGAATATCCGTCGGTTGTTACAGGGTGGCATTGGTTTTGATGTGACTCGCGGTGATTCCCTGGAAGTGGTGAGTATTCCCTTTAACCGCATGGAAGACGCGACGATCGCTGAAGTGCCTTTCTGGGAAGAAGACTGGTTCATGCGTGCTTTGCGTCTGTTGGTCGGTGGCCTGGTAATCATCACCCTGATCATGGCGATTGTGCGGCCCATGCTGAAGAAGCTGATTTACCCCGAAGATACCCGTGAGGACGACGGTTACGACGCCGATTCAGGGCTGGATCTGGGGGATGAAACCATTAGTATGCTGTCGCAGGACTTCGATGAAGGTCAGGTTGGCTTTGCCTCGGATGGCTCACTGATGCTGCCGGACCTGCATAAAGACGAAGATGTATTGAAAGCGGTGCGGGCGCTGGTGGCGAACGAACCCGAACTGTCTGCCCAGGTGGTCAAGGGCTGGCTGATGATGGATGAATAATTATGGCAACTGAAGAACTGGTAGAAAAAGAAGAGCCCACGTACGACGTTGGTAAGCTCGAAGGGGTCGAAAAGGCGGCTATCCTGTTGCTCAGTCTGCAGGAAGAAGATGCCGCGCAGATCCTAAAGCATTTGGAGCCTAAGCAGGTTCAGAAGCTGGGCTCTACCATGGCCACTCTGGATGATATGACCCAGAATAAGATCACCGCGGTGCATAAACACTTCATCGAAGAGATCCAGAACCACAGCACCATCGGTTTCCAGAGTCAGGAATTTGTTAAGAAAGCCCTGACGGCCGCGTTGGGTGAGGATAAGGCCGCCAACCTTATCGATCAAATCCTGATGGGCGGCGGTGCCAAAGGTCTGGATTCACTTAAATGGATGGACTCTAAACAGGTGGCCAGCATTATTCGCAACGAGCACCCTCAGATTCAGACTATTGTTTTATCTTACCTGGAAGCCGAGCAGTCGGCCGAAATCATGGCTCAGTTCCCGGAGAAAGTACGTCTGGATCTGATGATGCGTATCGCCAACCTGGAAGAGGTGCAACCGGCGGCCTTGCAGGAGTTGAACGAGATTATGGAGAAACAGTTTGCCGGTCAGGCCGGTACACAGGCAGCCAAAATGGGCGGCCTGAAATCGGCCGCCGAGATCATGAACTACCTGGATACCAATATCGAAGGTCAGTTGATGGATGCCATCCGCGAGCAAGACGAGGAAATGAGCCAGCAGATCCAGGATCTGATGTTTGTATTCGACAACCTGGCGGAAGTCGACGACCGGGCCATGCAGACCTTGCTGCGTGAGGTTGAACAAGATGCGTTGCTCAAAGCCCTTAAAGGTGCCGACGACGCGGTTAAAGATAAAGTGACCAAGAATATGTCCAAACGAGCCAGCGAAATGCTGCTCGATGATCTCGAAGCCATGGGGCCCGTGCGAGTCAGCGAAGTGGAAACCGCACAAAAAGAAATTCTTGGAGTGGCGCGTCGTCTGGCGGATGCCGGTGAAATCATGCTGGGCGGCGGTGGCGGTGATGAATTCTTATAAGGCTGACGCATGAGCAAACCCACTTTCTTAACCCCGGAGCAGGAAAAAGAGGCGAAAAGCTGGGAACTGCCCTATGTGGAAAATGAACACAAGGAACCGGAGGATAAGACCAATGCGTTGAATAAACGCAGCGACTGGAAGTACGAACCACCGGAGCCGGAAGAAGAGCTCACCCTGCCAACGGCCGAAGAAATCGAAGCCATACGTGAATCCGCCTACCAGGAAGGCCTCGAGCTGGGCAAACAGGAAGGCGTTGAAAAAGGTCACGCCGAAGGGCTGGAAAAAGGCCTGGAAGAAGGCCGTAAACAAGGTCATGAGGAAGGCTTTCAGCAAGGCTATGATACGGGTAAAGAGCAAATCGATACCCTGGTGGAGCGCTGGCAGGCATTAACCCATGAGCTTACCGAGCCTGTGGCTAAGGTTGACCAGGAACTGGAGCAGGAATTGGTGCAACTGGCCGTGGCCCTGGCTCGTTCGGTGATCCGCACCGAGTTAAAAGTCAATCACGACATTATTCGCCAGGCTCTGAGCGATGGCTTAAAAGCTCTGCCCATTGGCGAGAAACAATATCAGATCCGGCTGCACCCCGATGATGCGGTGTTAATTCAGCAGCATTTTGATTCGGAACAATTGAAAGAGAACCGCTGGCAACTGGTGGAAACCCCTGATATTTCCCCCGGCGGCTGCGATATTGTCACCGACACCAACGCGGTGGATGTCACCATAGAGCGGCGAGTCAGGCAGGTTCTGGATCGCTTCTTACTGGATAATGCCCTACCTGACGTGCCCGACGAGGACACTCTGTAATGGCGCTGGATGATCTTAAGCAACGACTCCGTCAAAAACGCGACAAGCTTCCACAGCCGCATACCACAGCTGCGGGGAAGTTGGTGCGTGGTATTGGTCTGACGTTAGAAGCGGTGGGTTGTCAGCTCCCCGTAGGCAGCCAGTGCGTAGTGCAGACTATCGACGGTGAAATCGAGGCTGAGGTGGTCGGCTTTGCCGATACCATCACTTATTTAATGCCTACTGAAACAGTGCGCGGCATTGTGCCCGGCTCACGGGTACAACCTTTATTGCGAGAGCAAGGCATTCCGGTGGGCATGGAGTTATTGGGGCGGGTTGTGGATGGTAACGGCCAGCCATTGGATGGACAGGGACCGGTAGAGACCAATCAACGCATGCCGCTCACCCGGCCGGCCATGAATCCGCTGCATCGTCGGCCCATTGAGCGGCCTCAGGATGTCGGAGTGCGCGCAATTAACTCGCTGATTACCGTCGGCCAGGGCCAGCGTATGGGCCTGTTTGCAGGCTCCGGTGTGGGTAAATCGGTACTGCTGGGGATGATGACCCGAGGCACCACTGCCGATGTGGTAGTGGTGGGCCTGGTGGGAGAACGGGGCCGAGAGGTCAAAGAATTTATTCAGGATATTCTAGGCGAAGAAGAACGGCAAAAGTCAGTTGTGGTGGCTTCGCCTGCGGATACCTCACCACTGATGCGGCTCAAAGGTTGTGAAACGGCGGTAACCATTGCTGAATACTTTCGTGATCAGGGCCTGGATGTTTTGCTGCTGGTGGACTCACTGACCCGTTATGCGATGGCCCAACGTGAAATTGCGCTTGCGGTAGGCGAGCCACCCGCTACCAAGGGCTATCCACCTTCCGTGTTTGCTCGTTTGCCTGCACTGGTAGAGCGGGCGGGTAATGGCGGCGACGGGCAAGGTTCGATTACCGCCTTTTATACGGTATTGACGGAAGGCGATGACCTTCAGGATCCCATTGCCGATTCGGCTCGGGCGATACTGGATGGGCATATTGTGCTTACTCGTCGATTGGCCGACAGTGGTCATTATCCCGCTATTGATGTAGAGGCATCTATCAGTCGTGTTATGCCTATGGTGGTCAGCGAAGAGCATATGGATGTGGCACGCCGGGTGAAACAGGTCTATTCCACTTACCAGCAAAACCGAGATCTGATCAGCATTGGCGCTTATAACAAAGGCAGTGATCCCCGGATCGACCTGGCGATTCAGGCCGAGCCTGTAATTAACGAGTTCCTGCAACAGAAGATGAAGCAGGTCATCCCCTATGATGAGAGTCTGGAGCATTTGTTGCAGCTCGGACAGGGACTTGGGCAAGGGTAACCGGAGCGCGTTATGTCGATTAAGCAGTTACAAATGGTGGCTGAACGAGAACAGGAACAGGAGGATCGACTGGCGCGCGAGTATCAGCACGCTCAGCAGAATGTCTCCGCCCAGAAACAAAAGCTGACCGGTTTGAACAGTTACCGACTGGATTATCTGCGAGAGGTTCATCAACGAGCGTCATCCGGCGTGGGCGCCTCCACCTTTGGTCAGCACCAGGCCTTTATCGATAAACTGGATATGGCGTGCTTGCAACAAAGTCGTCTCGTGGCCCAGTCCCAGTCGGCCGCGGATCAGCGCAAGCAGCAATGGCTCAAGCAGCAGCAAAAGCGCAAAGCGGTGGAATTGCTGTTGGAGAAAAAATACCAGGAGCAGGCAGAGCGGGAAGCCCGTCAGGAACAACAGGTGCTGGATGAATTTGCTATTCAGCGCTTTCTAAGACAACGGCAAAGTTTCAGCTCCTGAACATTATAAAGTGGTTGCGAACCGCTCCAGGTTAATAGCTGGCCCGATAATTGCTTTTATTTTGTTCACAGATTCAGTGTCGGTAAGACGTCGCCTCATAAGGCGCTTCATTTGCCATCAGGCCCTTTGAATAAAGTGGGAAATCGAAAACTATGCAACAAGTTGCCACCCCCAACCCAGCGATTGCCGCCCCTAAAGTAAAAGGCAGCGAATCCCGGTCGCCACAGACGGCTTCAGAGTCGAATGGCGCTTTTTCTGAGCACTTTACTCGGCAACAAGCCGCCAATGAGTCGAAATCAGCAAAACAAACAGAATCGGCAAGCCGCACTGAAGTGTCTGAGCGGGCGGCGGTGTCCACCGATAAGGACAACCGGATTTCTGACAAGCCAAAGCATGATTCCGAGCGGTCTGCAAAGAAAGGTGAGGCGGCTAGTCAGGGCGTAAAAGGCAAGACAAGAGAGCACCCTGAAGCAACTCAGCATCCAGATCAACATAAAAAGGCACAAGCGGAGTCCGATAAGACAGCGGCGTCCTCGCAGTCTGCCCAGTCACCGGCAAAACCCATTCAGGCAGAGCAAAAAGATCATGTCGAAGAGGGGGAGTCGCCGGAGAACCAACACTGGCTGGATTTGATTCATGAGCTGGCCGACCAGCATATCAGTCAGCAGGGGAGTGTCGATAAGCAAAAGCAGTCTGAGGATGTGTCGGAAGAGGTGACCTCTGACCCGGATGACAATGCTCCGTCGATGGCGAAATGGCTGGAACAGCTGGGCTTCGATGCCGATAGAGTGCTACAGGAGCTGGATGGTGAACAGCGCCAGCAGCTTGAGGCCATAATGGCTGAGCTGCAAGCGACTGATAATAGTGGCGAGCCTAAAGAGCTTGTCCATTTTCTTGATAAATTAACGCGCTTTTTGCAACAACAGTCGGCGGACAAAGGTGAGGCTGCGAATCAGGATAACCCAGAGGATATGCCCTTAGATCCTAAGTGGCTGAACGGCCAGACCCAGAAGTTATTGCAGGCCATAAACCAATTCAATAAAGAGGCTGACGGAGAAGGACCCGGTCAGGAGGTTAAGGTCGGCGTGCAGGAATTGACTCTGCTGCGTCAGCAGTTAATGGCTCAGGAAAGTACTGGACTGACTACCGAAACCGAGTCTGACGAGGTGCTGCAACTGATACGCGATAAGCTCCTTAAGATTCAGGGTAAGGGGACGGCAGACGTGTCATCCGCCGGAGCGTCAGACTCTGGCAACAACTCAACTGCCAGCAATGCTGAGCCGGATATGGAGAGAACGCTTAAGGCTTTGGCACGGCTCTCTGATACCAAACTGGACCAGGCACTGAGTCAGGCCAGTCAGGCTCTGCAAGGCGCTGATGAGTCGGAGAAAAGCAGCTTTATCAGTAGTCTTAAGGCCGGTGTGGAAGAAATGAAGGCCCAGCTAAAACAAGGTCGCGAACCTGGACTGGACTTAAAAGCTCTGGTGGCACAGGCCCTTTCTTCTGAAGGCGAAAGCAGCGATAAGCAAACCGCGACGTTGCAGGATGCCATACAACGTCTTACCAGCCTGACTGATTCCCAGAGTCGTGCGCAGGCTCAGACGTCACCGCCCGCGGAACTCATGAACTCACCCATGGCGGCCGAACGAGCTGGCGTCGGTCACGTTGAGGCCACGTCGGGGAGCAAGGCCGCTCAGCCAACTTCAAGCCCTGCCGGGCAGATGGAGCGGGCCATTAACATAGCCAAGTCCGAGGCAGCTCAACAGCTGGCGGATCGAGTAAGGATGCTGGTGGATCAGGGTAATATGTCGGCGGATATTCGTCTGGATCCACCGGATTTGGGTTCCATGCAGATTCGTGTGCAGATGAACGGCGAGCAGGCCAGCGTGAATATGACGGTACAAAACCAGCAGGCCAAAGAGATGCTGGACCAGGCGATGCCAAGGCTCAGAGAACTATTATCAGAAAAGGGCATTGAACTGGGACAATCTTCTGTAGAGCAGGAACAGCAGCAGGCTCAGGAACAGAGCAGCCAAGGACAAGGGGCAGGCGGTTCGTCTGAGGGACACGACGGCGAGCAGGGTGAAGACAGTGAAACTGGCGTCGAGATGAGCGTGGTGAATGGCAGTCTGGGTGGCATTGATTATTTTGTTTAGTCTGGCCCATTGCCAAGGCAGCCCAGTGTTGAGGATAATAGCGATAAACGCAGCGGGAAGAGAAGCCAATGGCAGATGATAAAGAACTGGAAGTAAAAGAAGGCGGTAGTAAGAAAAAACTGATAGTGATCATCGCTGTCGCCGTACTGTTGCTCGGTGGTGGTGCCGGAGCCTATTTTATGTTTATGGGCGGCTCTGATACCCCGATGCCTGAGCAGGATACTGCTACTGCACCGGCTGAAGCCGATGATGGTACGCCACAAGCAAAACTGGGATCGGCGCGCTACGTTGCCATGCCCCGGCCCTTTGTCTTTAATGTGCCCGGTATCGGCCGTGATCGTCTGGTGCAAATTGAGGTGCAGTTGATGGTTCGGGGCAATGACAATGAAGAAGAAGCCAAGAAGCACATTCCCATGATAGAAGGGACCTTGCTGAGAGTCTTCAGTAGCACCAACGCCGAAGATTTAGCGACCGAAGCAGGCAAGGTCGCGCTGAAAGAACAGTCGACCCGCGAAGTACGCGCCGCCATGAAAGACGTGTCGGGCCGGGAAGTGGTAGAGAAAGTGCTCTTTACCGGATTTGTGATGCAATAAGGTACGTATTGTGAGCGACTTATTATCCCAAGACGAAATCGATGCCCTGTTACACGGGGTCGATGATGTCGAAGAAGAAGACGTTGAGTCCAGTGAGCCCTCGGGGGCAACGCTGGAGTATGACTTCTCGTCGCAGGATCGTATTGTCCGGGGACGGATGCCAACGCTGGAGATCGTCAACGAACGCTTTGCCCGTCATATGCGGGTGAGCCTGTTTAATATGATGCGTCGCAGTGCAGAGGTGTCTATCAACGGCATCCAGATGATCAAGTTCGGCGAGTACATCCATACTCTGTTTGTACCCACTAGCTTGAATATGGTGCGCTTCAGGCCGCTGAAAGGTACTGGCCTGATCACCATGGAAGCACGTCTGGTTTTCATTCTGGTGGACAACTTCTTCGGTGGTGATGGTCGCTACCATGCCAAGATCGAAGGACGGGAATTTACTCCCACCGAGCGGCGGATTATCCAGATGCTGCTCAAACTTATTTTCGAAGATTACAAAGAAGCCTGGGCACCGGTGATGGACGTCTCTTTCGAGTATTTAGACTCGGAAGTGAATCCAGCCATGGCGAATATTGTCAGCCCCACCGAAGTTATCGTCATTAGTTCCTTTCACATCGAGTTGGATGGGGGCGGCGGTGACTTCCATGTGGCGTTACCCTACTCCATGCTGGAGCCCATTCGTGAGTTGCTGGACGCGGGTGTTCAAAGTGATAAAGAAGATACCGACCTGCGCTGGAGTAAGGCCCTGCGGGACGAAATCATGGATGTGGAAGTCGGCGTTTCTGCAACCTTGCTGGAGCTGGAGCTCTCGCTTCAGGATATTATGAACATGAAGGAAGGGGATATTATTCCGGTGGAAATGCCCGAGCATGTGACCATGTTCATTGAAGATCTGCCCACCTTCCGAACCAAGATGGGACGCTCGAGAGAGAACCTAGCCCTGAAAGTGACCGAGAAGATCCCAAGACCGACCTCGGTGAAATCCGAATTACAGCTATTGACCAAAGGTGGCCGTCGTCTGGACAGTGATGCCGAATTGGCGGTGCTGGAAGATGACCTGTAACGATAAAGAGAGAGGTAGCCATTATGAGCACTGAAAATGATGACGGAATGGACGATTGGGCTGCGGCCATGGCCGAACAGGCTGAGTCAGAAGGCGAAGATGGCGGCGATGAGCAGTCGCAAGACGACGTGCAGGTCGCCGAACTGGATGAGCTGCAAGAAGAAGAGCCTGCCGATATTTCTCAGGAAGAAAAAAAGAAGCTGGACACTATTCTGGATATTCCTGTTACCATCTCCATGGAGGTGGGGCGAACCAGCATCAGCATCCGTAACCTGTTGCAACTCAACCAGGGCTCGGTGGTCGAACTGGATCGTGTCGCCGGCGAACCACTGGACGTTCTGGTCAATGGTACCCTGATTGCTCACGGCGAAGTGGTAGTGGTGAACGACAAATTTGGTATTAGGCTTACGGATGTTATTAGTCAAATCGAACGTATCAAGAAGCTTAAATAAAGCCCCTCTGATTTCCTCGGTGCTCAGTCTGGCCTGGTTGCCAATGACTGTGGCAGGCCAGGAATCTGAGAGTAGTCCTCGCACGGTCGGCAGTTCTGCCGACCTTCTTACACTTGGCTTATCACTGGCCGTGGTCATTGGTGTTATTTATGCCTTAGCCTATGTGCTGAAGCGCATGAATGTCAGCCATACCGGTAATCGTCAGATTAAAGTGGTGGCCTCGGCCGCCATGGGTACCCGGGAGCGCGTGTGTGTGATCGAAGTGGCCGGCGAACAACATTTACTCGGTGTGACGGCGAACCAGATCAGTCATCTGGCCACTCTAAGTGAGCATATCGATACCTCGTCCTCTGAGGTTACCGTACCGTTTAAAGATCGACTGGCGCAGTTTATGAATGGTTCGGCCGCGCAGAACAAGGGCTCCGGACAATGATTCGCTGGCTCCTGCTGACTGTTGTTTTAGCCGCTGGGCTGGTGCCCGAGCTAGCTTGGGCACAAAGTTCGGGCATCAAGGCGGTCACAGTGACCACCAATCCGGATGGCACCCAAGACTACTCCATGACCTTGCAGGCGCTGGCGATCATGACCGCGCTCAGTCTGATCCCTGCCTTTGTGTTGATGATGACCAGTTTCACACGCATTATCGTTGTGCTGGCAATATTGCGTCAGGCTATCGGCCTGCAGCAGTCGCCCTCCAATCAGATCCTGATCGGTGTCAGCCTGTTCCTGAGCCTGTTTATCATGGCTCCGGTGTTTGACAAGATGAACGAGGTGGCTCTGCAGCCCTACCTGGACGAAGACATCACCTTTTTGCAGGCGTATGAGCGAGGCAAGGAGCCCATGCGTGCCTTTATGCTGGCCCAGACTCGGGTTAAGGACTTAGAAACCTTTGTAAAAATAGGCAATATGCAGGGGGAGATCGATGATCCTCGTAACGTGCCCATGACCGTTTTGATACCCGCCTTTGTGACCAGTGAGCTTAAAACCGCGTTCCAGATTGGGTTTATGCTGTTTATTCCCTTTTTGATTTTGGACTTAGTGGTGGCCTCGGTGCTGATGGCAATGGGTATGATGATGCTCTCACCAATGATTGTGTCCTTGCCCTTTAAGCTAATGCTGTTTGTGTTAGTGGATGGCTGGAATCTGATTTTTGGCACTCTGGCCACGAGCTTTGGGATGGGTGTATGAGTCCCGAGTTATTTGTCGAGATCTTAAGGGATGCACTGGAGATGGTGATCATTATGGTAACGGCCATCATCCTGCCCAGCCTGATCGTGGGACTGATTGTGTCGGTGTTTCAGGCCGCGACCTCCATTAACGAACAGACCATTAACTTCTTGCCTCGTTTGCTGGTAACCATGCTGGCGATCATGCTGGGTGGTCACTGGATGACCGATAGAATGACCAGCTTTTTTATCGATATGGTGCAGCGGATCCCTGAAGTGGTTGGCTAGTTATGGACATTCTTGCCACCACCATTACCCAATTCCTGGTGGATCTGACGCTACCCTTTATGAGAGTTGTGGGCATGTTCACTGCAATGGTGGGGTTCAGTGCCCGTAACGTGAACCCCAGAGTGCGGGTGATGTTGGCGGTGTTTGTCACTCTGCTGGTGATGCCCATGATGGAACCGATTCCCATCACCCAATTACTCTCAGTGGGTTCTTTCTTACTGATCATTCAGCAACTTCTGATCGGCATTGCCATCGGTTTTTTGTCTTCCCTGATGCTTAATACCTTTGTATTAGCCGGGCAAATCTTAGCTATGCAAACCGGCCTGGGTTTTGCGTCGATCGTCGATCCGGTCAACGGAATTAACGTACCAGCGGTGGGTCAGTTCTATCTGATTCTCGCCACCCTGTTGTTTTGGGCGATGGATTGTCACTTGATCATGTTGCAGATGATCGCCGCCAGCTTTGAAGCCTTCCCGGTGGGAAGCGGCTGGTTTACCGGCGAGCAGTTTCGGGAAATCGCCCATTGGGGCTCTTATATGTTTCTGGCTGCAGTGACGATGTCCTTGGCCCCCATTATGTCACTATTGGTAGTGAACCTGTCTTTTGGTGTGATGACTAAAGCCGCGCCACAGTTAAATATTTTCTCTCTGGGGTTTGCCATCGCTCAGAAAGTGGGCTTTGTAGTGATGTGGGTTACCATTGGTAACTTTATCTATCATTTCGAAAGTCAATGGGACCGCGCGCAATTGCTGATGTGTCAGCTGCTGCGTGTCTGTCCGCCTTAAGGTTGGGGAGGGGCTATGGCTGAAGAATCTGCCGCGGAAAAAACCGAAGAACCCACGGAGAAAAAAATCAAGAAAGCTCGCGAGAAGGGGCAGATCGCCCGTTCAAAAGAGCTTCCAACCACGGCGGTACTCATTGGCGCTGCGGTCTGTATGGTGGTGTTTGGCCACTTTGTGGCAACCGCGCTTTACCGCGCTATGGAGCGGACCTTTACGCTCTCCCGTGATGAGGTGTTCGATACCAAACATATGTTTCAGGCCTTAGGCGCTTTTGTGGGGGAAGTGGCGTTTCCGTTGGCGATGATTCTGATCATCTTGATGGTGGTAGGCATCGTGGCCAGCACCATCCTCGGCGGCTTTAACTTTTCCTGGAAGGCGGCAGCGCCCCAGTTTAATAAGCTCAACCCCATTAATGGTTTCAAGCGTATGTTTGGTCCAAATGGCCTGGTGGAGCTGGTTAAGGCGCTGGGTAAGTTCCTGCTGGTAGCGGTGAGTGCGGTTACCGCTATGATGATTTTCCAGAATGAAGCCATTCACCTGGACCAGGAAGTCTACCCTCGTAACATTTTTCACGCCCTGGAGTTAGTCAGTTGGGTATTTTTGATTATCTGCTGTGCGATGATTCCCATCGTCGCGCTGGATGTGCCGTATCAGTCTTACAAGCACAACAAAGAAATGAAGATGACTAAGCAAGAAGTGAAGGATGAACATAAAAACCAGGAGGGTGACCCTCAGATCAAGGGTAAGCAGCGTCAGCTTCAGATGCAGGCTTCAGCGAGGCGGATGATGCAGCAAGTGCCGGAGGCGGATGTTGTCGTCACCAACCCCACACACTACTCTGTGGCTTTAAAATATGAGGAAGATGGTGAACGGGCACCCATTCTGGTGGCGAAAGGGGCTGATGAATTAGCTTTGCATATCCGTAAGATTGCCACGGCTCACGAAGTGCCCATCATAGAATCGCCGATGTTGGCCCGTTCCATCTATCACTCCACCGATGAAAATCAGGAAGTGCCCGAGAAACTGTTTATGGCGGTGGCTCAGGTGCTGGCTTACGTGTACCAGATGAAGCAATGGCGCAAGGGCAGAGGCAAGCGGCCTAAGCCCCTTGCCAAAGACTTACCCATTCCACCGGATATGCGTCACTAAAACGAGCCACCGTAGGCCCGCTGCATGCGCCGTTTGACGATATCCGGTGTGGCCTGGTGATTTTGTGGTCCTTCCGACTCCACCTTAATACAGCCCATGGTGCAGCCGATCTGGCCGGCTGTGTTCAGATCCTGCCCTTCGATCAGTCCATACAACAGGCCTGCCCTGAAAGCGTCACCACAACCGGTGGGGTCGGCGACTTGCTCGGGCGTGAGTGCGTCCAGGTGAAACTCGTCGTCCGCTGTATAGAAGTCCGCCCCTTCCCGACCACGGGTGACGATCAGTGCGTCTAACTGACTGGCCAGATCCTTGGCGGTATGTTTGGTTTTCTCCTGAGTGACCTGCCACTCATAGTCATTCACCGCCAGAATGTTGGCCTTTTGCACCAGCTCCAGCAGTTCATCACCATCGAACATGGGCAGCCCCTGACCCGGGTCGAAGATAAAGGGCACACCCGCCTCATGCAATTGTCTGGCGTGCTGCTGCATAGCCCCCTTGCTGTTGGGGCTGACAATGCCCCAGCTCAATGGCTCTTTGATATCAGCAATTTTCTGCTGCTCGGCCACATCCATGGCACCGGGATGGAAGGCGGTGATTTGGTTGTCGTCTTCGTCAGTGGTGATAAAAGCCTGAGCGGTGTAGTGGTCATTAACCGCTTTCACATAATTACGCGGGATGCCCTTTTGATCCATCCATTCGGCGTAGGGCGCAAAGTCTGAGCCGACCGTCGCCATCGGCAGTGGTGCCCCTCCTAACTGTTTGAGGTTATACGCGATATTGCCGGCCGTGCCACCAAAGTTACGCTGCATCTGCGGCACCATAAAACAGACATTCAGGATATGCACGTTCTCGGGAGAGATGTGATTCTTAAACTTATCGTGAAAAACCAGGATGTTGTCAAAGGCAACGGAACCACTGATCAAGGCATTCGACATTGTCGTTTCCTCTTGGTTGTTGGTTAAAAGTTTCATGATTTATTAAAAGCTGGAGGTCAAGCAAAAGTACAACTATAGACTCGAGGTTTCGGTCTGTAAAAAGTTAGTGTTGAAATAAAAGTGACACATTTTAAATCGGGGCTGTTGCTGGTTAACAGAGATCGCCTCCGAGTTCATAATTCTCCTTATCAGGCTCTAATGGCGGCCTGTCACGGCTGAATTCTAATTGTCTATGCGAGTTGTTGATCTTAATAGGGTTAGTGAAATTTTTTCAATAAGGGGTTGAATTATTTCGATAAAGGCGTTTAATTATTGGTGTTCTAATTATTAATGACCAAGATAAATGCGACCCGGAGAGACTGGTTTTCACCGGGTCTAGTCGTGCATTTGCCGTTCTGTAAAGCCAAATGTGGCGTTAGATACCTGATAACTAACGACCAGATGGCCCTAGGCGGAAAATGTGTGCCACCGCTTTTTGCCATCTGCGTCATGCTCAAAACCAAAACGGAGTGTGCAGATGAGTCAGCAATCAATGCGGGTCCAGGATTATGGGAGCGACCCGACCTCAGTACGCGAAACCGGAAAGTACGTCGAAGAATACATTCAGCCCTTTGTCGATAAGTGGGATGAACTGATCGACTGGGACGCCCGCGCAGAGAGTGAGGGTGAATTTTTTATCCAGAAGCTTAAAGAGCGGGGCGCGAAGAAAGTATTGGATGTGGCTACCGGCACAGGCTTTCATTCAGTTCAGCTGTTAAAGGCCGGCTTTGAAGTGACCAGTGTGGACGGCTCTGCTGAGATGTTGTCGAAGGCCTTCGAAAACGCATCCAGACACGGGTTTACTCTGCGCACCGTGTTAGCCGACTGGCGCTGGCTGAACCGCGATATTCACGATTACTATGATGCCGTAATCTGCCTGGGAAACTCCTTTACGCATCTTCACGACGAAAACGATCGGCGTAAGGCATTGGCAGAGATGTACGCAACCCTGCGTCACGATGGTGTCTTGATCATGGATCAGCGCAATTACGACGCACTGCTGGATGAGGGAGGCAAACCCACTCACAACTATTATTACTGTGGTGACTCGGTCAGGGCCGAGCCTGACTATCTCGATCCGGGTCTGGCGCGTTTTAAATACACTTTTGCCGATGGCGCAGTTTACTATCTGAACATGTTTCCCCTGCGCCGCAACTACACCCGCCGTCTCATGCAGGAAGTGGGCTTTCAGCGGGTCACTACCTATGGCGATTTTGAAGAAGAGTTTAGCGACAGTGAGCCGGACTTTCTGATCCATGTAGCGGAAAAGCGCTATGAGGAGGGATTAACCATGACCAAAGACGATGATAATGCCGATAACAGCGACTCTATCGCGGGCAGTTATCAGGCGGCCCTGAAGAAAGCGCGGGACTATTACAACAGCGAAGATGCCGATAATTTCTACGCCAATATATGGGGCGGTGAAGACATCCATGTGGGCATTTACCGGCGGGCCGATGAGTCCATTCGAGAGGCCAGTGCCCGTACAGTCAAATATATGCTGAATAAGTTAAACACCCTGAATAAAGACTCGGTGGTGTTGGATATTGGCTCCGGTTATGGCGGCTCGGCCCGCTATATTGCCGCCAACTATGGCTGCAAGGTTATCGCCTTAAACCTAGCGGAAGAAGAGAATAAACGAGCACGCAAACTGAATGAAGAGCAGGGGCTGGATCATCTTATCGAGGTGATCGACGGCTGCTTCGAAGACATCCCGCTGGAGCATAACAGCGTGGATATCGTCTGGTCACAGGATGCCATCTTACACAGTGGTAACCGGCCGCAGGCACTGAATGAAGTTAATCGGGTTCTCAAGCCCGGCGGTGAGTTTATCTTTACCGATCCAATGCAAAGCGATGACTGCCCCAAAGAGGTGTTAGAGCCCATTTATCAGCGCATTCACCTCCCCAATCTGGGCAGCATCAGCTTTTACCGGCAAATGGCCCAGCAACTGGGGTGGGAGGAGGTTCATGTGGATGACCTCACCGAGCAGTTGACCAACCATTACAGCCGTGTGCGGTCAGAGCTCATCGCTCATCGGGACGAGTTAAAGCAGCATGTGTCCACCGAGTATATGGACACCATGGTGGAAGGTCTGGGCCACTGGGTGGAAGGCGGTAAAAATCGTCATCTGAGCTGGGGCGTGCTGCACTTCCGTAAGCCTGAGTAATGTC
Organism: Saliniradius amylolyticus; assembly: GCF_003143555.1. Taxonomy (NCBI): domain Bacteria; kingdom Pseudomonadati; phylum Pseudomonadota; class Gammaproteobacteria; order Alteromonadales; family Alteromonadaceae; genus Saliniradius; species Saliniradius amylolyticus. Next base: position 2,227,332 of record NZ_CP029347.1, on the reverse strand, counting down.
GCAACGCTGAATCAGTCAAAGGCCAAAAGCCCGGTGAGCTTTTGGCGCCCGAATGAGAATAAAGAAACAAGGATTTGATTATGTCTAGAAACTATATTTTTTCTTCAGAATCTGTGGGTGAGGGTCACCCGGACAAAATCGCCGATAATATCTCCGATGCCATTTTGGATGAGCTGTTAAAACAGGACAAGAACTCTCGTGTGGCTTGTGAAACCATGGTCAATACCGGCATGGCGGTGATTTCTGGGGAGATCACCTCTAACGCCACCGTGGATTATACCGATGTAGTACGCAAGACCATTTGCGATATTGGCTACAACCACAGTGACTTAGGTTTTGACGGTAACTCCTGCGCGGTGTTGCTGGCCATTGATAAACAGTCTCAGGACATTGCTCAGGGCGTGAACGAAGGCAGTGGGATCGATTTGAACCAAGGCGCCGGGGACCAGGGCCTGATGTTCGGTTATGCGGTGAATGAAACGGACGAATTGATGCCCATGCCCATTCAGTACGCTCATAAGCTGACCGAACGGCAGTCCATTGTTCGCAAAAACGGCAGTATCCCGTGGCTAAGACCGGATGTGAAATCCCAGGTGTCGGTGCGCTATGAAGACGGTAAACCCAAGGCGGTGGATGCCATTGTGCTGTCGACCCAGCATGATGAGTTCATCGAGCATAAAGAGCTCAGTGAAGCGGTGATGGAAGAGATCATCAAGCCGGTCATTCCCGAGTCCATGCTGACCAATGATACTCAGTATTTTATCAACCCCACCGGGCGTTTTGTGATTGGTGGGCCGGTCGGTGACTGTGGCCTGACCGGGCGTAAGATCATCGTTGATACCTATGGCGGCATGGGTCATCACGGCGGTGGTGCCTTCTCTGGTAAGGACCCGTCTAAGGTGGATCGCTCGGCAGCTTATGCAGGCCGCTATGTGGCTAAAAATATCGTTGCTTCCGGCGTCGCCGATAAATGCGAGGTGCAGTTTGCCTACGCTATCGGTATTGCCGAGCCGGTGTCCATTCACGTAAATACCTTTGGCACTGCGAAAGTGCCGGAAGAGCGTATCGAAGGCCTGGTGCGGGACTTCTTTGACTTGCGTCCCAAAGGCATTATCCAGATGCTGGATTTATTGCGCCCAGTGTACAAGCCCACGGCAACCAATGGCCACTTTGGTCATAATGGTGACGGCTATACCTGGGAGCGAACCGATAAGGCTGACGCTATCCGCGAGGCGGCAGGACTCTGATGGCTGCACCTGAGCCGCGGTTTTTACCGCGGCTTATATTCATTGATGAATAACGAGGTGTAATTATGTCGAAATACGCAGACAGGCAGTTTTCTTTCGAGTTCTTTCCGCCCAAAACGGAGACCGGGGAAAACAAGCTCAAAGCCAGTTTAGAACGCTTGCAGCGTTACTCGCCGGAGTATGTGTCGGTAACTTTCGGTGCCGGAGGCAGTACCCGGGAGCGCACGCTGGAAACGGTCGACTGGATCAAACAAAACGGCAGAGTGGATGTGGCACCGCATCTATCCTGCATCGGTTCAATGGAGAAGGACATCGAAGGCATCCTGCGTCAGTACCGGGAGATGGGCATCAAGCGGATCGTGGCGCTTCGGGGCGATATCCCGGAGCACGGTGACGCTTTCATCGAGGGCGGTTTTCGCTACGCCAATGAACTGGTGGGCTTTATCCGTGAATTCGGAGGCTTTGAAATCCATGTGGGGTGTTACCCCGAGTTTCATCCGGAATCGAGCAGTGCCAAGGTCGATCTGGATAACTTCGCCCGCAAGGTGAAAGCTGGAGCGGACGAGGCCATCACTCAGTACTTCTTTAATAACGATGCCTACTATTACTTTATCGATGAGATCCAAAAACGCGGTGTCGAGGTACCCGTTCATGTCGGACTCATGCCCATTACCAACTACAACCAGATCCGTCGCTTCTCCGATATCTGCGGGGCAGAGATCCCGCGCTGGTTGTCAGAACGGATGAAGGACTTGGGTGATGATACTCAGGCACAAGAAGATCTGGGGGTGGAGTTCGCCACGCGCCAGGCCGAGGAGCTATTGGAACAGGGCGCCCCCGGCATTCATTTTTACACGCTTAATAACGCCGGGCCTACCGAGCGCATCTGGCGCAATCTGGGACTGGTGGATTCAACTAATCATAACGACAGAACTTAAAACCAAGGAGACTATTGAATGAGCGAATTTACCGATTATAAGGTCGCCGACATTTCCCTAGCCGAGTGGGGCCGTAAGGAAATCAACATCGCCGAAAGCGAAATGCCGGCGCTGATAAAGCTGCGTGAAAAGTATGCGGGCCAGAAACCGCTGGCAGGCGCTAAAATCATGGGTTGTATTCATATGACCATCCAGACTGCGGTACTGATTGAGACTCTGACTGCACTGGGTGCCGAAGTGCGCTGGTCCTCCTGCAATATCTTTTCTACGCAGGACCATGCTGCAGCAGCTATTGCCGCCAGTGGCGTGCCGGTATTTGCCTGGAAAGGCGAAACCGAAGAAGAGTTCCTCTGGTGCATCGAACAGACCATTTTGAAAGAGAAAGGCAGCAGTGAGACCTGGGACGCCAATATGATCCTGGACGATGGTGGCGACCTGACTGAGATGGTACACAGCAAATACCCGCAATTGCTGGATAAGATCCACGGCATCTCCGAAGAAACCACCACCGGCGTTCACCGCCTGCAGGAAATGCTGGAAAACGGCGAGCTGAAAGTCCCCGCCATTAATGTAAACGACGCCATCACTAAATCGAAAAACGACAACAAATATGGCTGTCGCCATTCACTGAACGACGCCATCAAGCGTGGTCTGGACCACCTGTTGTCCGGTAAGAAGGCACTGGTAGTGGGGTATGGCGATGTGGGCAAAGGCTCCGCCGCCTCGTTGCGTCAGGAAGGGATGATCGTTAAAGTCTCAGAAATCGATCCCATCTGCGCCATGCAGGCCTGTATGGATGGTTTCGAGGTGGTATCGCCCTATAAGGATGGCGTTAACGACGAAACCCTGGATTGCATCGACAAAGGCTTACTGCAAAATATCGACATTCTGGTCACCGCGACCGGGAACGTGAATGTGTGTGACCGCAACATGCTGCAAAGCCTGAAAAGCGGTGCTGTTGTGTGCAATATCGGCCACTTCGACAATGAAATCGATACCCCTTACATGCGCGATCACTGGGAGTGGGAAGAGGTGAAACCTCAGGTGCATAAAATCTACCGCGATAAAGCCAAGGACGACCACCTGTTCCTGCTGTCCGAAGGCCGTCTGGTGAACCTGGGTAATGCCACCGGGCACCCGTCACGGATTATGGATGGCTCCTTCGCCAACCAGGTGATGGCACAGATGTACCTGTGGGAGAAAAAGTTCGCCGAGCTGCCTGTCGATCAGAAGGCCGACAATCTCTATGTCCGCGTGTTGCCTAAGAAACTGGACGAAGAGGTTGCTGCCGGTATGGTAGAAGGCTTTGGTGGTGTCATCACGCGCATGACCCCGTCGCAGTCCGAGTACATTCGCCTGCCGGTCGACGGACCCTACAAGCCGGAAGCCTACAAGTACTAACACACCGGCAAAAGAATCTGGCAAGCCGGAATCCCCTCCGGTTTGTTAGAGCGCGAGCCCCCGCAACCCGGGGGCTTTTTTATATACAGGATGTATGGTAACCCACGAATGCAGGGAGCAATTCGTGGGATATGTCCAAGATGAACGGTATGCCGCGGGCGCATGGACGCGCAGGAGCGGCGATGTAAGGATGAACGATATCCCTCGAATACCGAGAGCAATTCGTGGGATATGTCCAGGGTGAATAGGCATAAAATCGCTCCTGCTTTTTTGTATTTCCGCCACTTGTGATGACGAGTCTCATGTGGGATAAGCCCGAAGGCGGCAGGATAATAATGTGACAAGTAAGCTTGACATTAAATCGATTAAGCCTATTGTTATGACAAGTCTACTTTACTTTTTTAGGTTCACTTTATGTCACAAACTCCGACAAATTCATTAGAACAGCGCCACAAGCGCTCAACAAAGGCCCTCTTTATCTGGACGTCAGGCTGGCTGCTGTCCCTGGCACTGGTTGCTTTTGGGCCGAAATTTTTGTGGCATTTCAGTACGTCGATAACCCTGGTAGCCATCGCTGTTAATCTGTTTCTGGGCTATCGCATGATTGTGGTCAATAAGCAGCATCTAGAAGCACTGGATGAATTGCAGCGCCAACTTCATATGAATGCGATGGCCATTTCACTGGGGGTCAGTATGGTGTTCGGCGCGGTTTACGGTTTGTTAGAACCTGTCCGCTTGCTCGACTCGACGCCGAGCCCGTCCAATATTCTGTTTGTGATGGGTCTGTCCTATCTCATCAGCATCGTCATCAACAGTCGAAAGTATCAATGAAGAATCGGTTAAAGGTGCTGCGGGCCGAGCGAAACTGGACCCAAAGTGATTTGGCCAAAGCGCTGGATGTCTCACGGCAAACGGTGAATGCCATCGAGACGGGCAAGTTTGATCCCAGTCTGCCATTGGCCTTCAAGGCTGCCCGAGTCTTTGGGCTGGCGATTGAACAAATCTTCGATGATGAGCATCAGCAGTCAGACTGACCGGGATTAACCCTGCCTGGCCCAATCATTTCACCTGCGCCGGCTCTCTGACCGGTAATTGCCATCACAGTCGGATCGCTGACGACCACTCTCATCATGGCATCGGTTTGGCTACACTGAACCTATCAGTTAAACATTTCAGCTAAGCAGGTTATGACATTATGTGGCGACTGAGACAGTCTGGTTTGCAGCGCTTTTCATCGTATCGTTATTCGCCCGAACAACTATCGGCACTAATAAAACGCGGTGAGATTAAATTGAGCGTGTTTAACGAACGCTTGCGTGTATTAATGCGCAGTGAGGATTCATCGCCGGTCAATGGCGCGGCGTTACTGAGTGACTATTCAGCCGATGAGCTGATTTTTCTGGGGCTGGATGAGTCAGACACGCCCTGTTTCAGTGCTCAGGTGAGAGACGATGACCTGGAGCTGGATAATGACGCGGACTGGCAGGACCTCCGGCTCTTGTTGCCACTGCTGAGCGATGAACAGGTCGCGCCACTGGCACAGGCCAAAGCCCTGCATCACTGGCATCAGAACCACCGCTACTGCGGCCGTTGTGGGGCCCGGACCAAAGTGGATGCTGCGGGTCATGAGCGCTACTGCGCTGAATGCGAATCCAGAGTTTATCCCCGTACCGATCCGGCGGTCATAATGGCGGTGACCCATAAGGACCGGCTGCTGCTGGCGCGTCAGCCACAATGGCCCCCAAAGCTTTATTCGGTGCTGGCCGGTTTTGTGGAACCGGGTGAATCCTTTGAGCAAACCGTGGCCCGAGAGGTGGCCGAAGAGGTGGGGCTGGATACGCAGCGAATAGACTATCTGGGCAGCCAGCCCTGGCCTTTTCCGTGCTCGGTGATGATAGGCTTTTACGCCGGGACCACTGACTCTAACGTTACTCTACAGGATGACGAACTGGAGGACGCTTTTTGGCTCACCGCCAAAGAGCTTGAAGCCGCGCTTAGGGAAGGCAGCATTGAACTGCCGGTTCCCGGCGCGATTTCGTATGCGCTGATACAGTACTGGGCTCAACAGCAGGGCGTTACCATTGATGGCTAAGCGGCCCTGAGGTCTGTCTTTAATTTTGCATCGGAATATCCCGCTCCCAGCGGAACCCGACGCCGCCACCATGCCAGACCCCGGAATCAGTGGGATTGGGGCCGTGTATGTCCAGATGCACCGGCAGGTCATGACGGGGCTTGAGCATATCCAGACCGCGAACCGTGCTGCGGTGCATGATCCTTAAACCCTGTTGTTCTGCGGGTAAGTGCGCCTCTGGCGCTGCCCGGTGAGCCACCGCCAGATTATCGATAAACAGGCAGTCGCCTTGTTCGTACTCGTAATTAACGGCATAGCCTTTATCAAACCCGTCATTTAGCAGTTCATTATATTGTCGGCATAGCTGAGTCAGTTCATCGGCTTCCAGTAACCGATAGCGGTCGTCATCCTGCGATTTTTCTATCACCGCACCGGTCATGCCCAGATGCAGCCAGACCGACTCACGGCCTGAAATGGGGTGGCGGTGTACCAGAGGATGGACCACGCCGCTGTTGGAATTGACCGACGATAAGCGCCGCCAATAGCTCTGCGTGTCTTTGGACAAGGCATCAAATGCCGCGCCCTGGTGGGCAAAGCTGGTGCCGCCACCGCGTTCTGCCGGGCGGATAATATGATATCCAGAATGGGAGAACGTCGTGGGGTTAAAGCTGCCATCGTTATGCCACTGCGGCCCCACGCCGGGTATGCCGATTTTAGGGTCATTGGACAAACGGAAAATGTCCTTGTTATAGCCCGGCGTGGCTGGATGGACGCCGTGAGTGCTGTGAATCTGCTTGCCGCCCCACCAGCAACTGGCGGCCAGAAACTGTTCTGGCTCGAGATTATCCTGGCCTTTGAACACAATAAATCCACGCTCCGCCATGGTTTTTTCAAGGGCCGATAAGACGTCGCCGGGCGGTGTGGCGCTGCGTAAATCTATGCCAGACACCGCAGCGCCGATGGGATTAAGTGGCTTAACCCTGGCACCAGCCGACTCAACGAGATCAATGCAGGATTGCGGAATAGGGGGAATGGGTGTTGGTGTGATAACAACCTCCTGAATGCGTCCGGATAATAAGAATCATCCGATAAGTGGCATAGTATTGGGCAAGTATCACGGCGCACAGTTCATTCGGGATTCAAGGACTTAGCTGCTCGGCATCACGGACCCTGTTTCAGGCGGCGAGAACATCAAAGGCAATGGCAACTATTTTCTTCGAGATTGCATGAATAATTAGCACCTGTTTATAACACCGAGATACAATGCACCACGACCAACCGGTTCGCGCGGGCACTTCACCCCGACGCGCACTACGAGTAAGAGATACATGCACAAAACCCTGATTGTGACGGACTCAGAGCTGAGTTCACAATCCTCCAATGATTTGATCATCAGTTTCGACACTTACCTGACCGACTATCCGAAAAAGAATGAGCCGAGTACCACGGTGATTAACCTCTGTGATACCGCGCATTACCTCAGCCAGGGCTATTATTGTTCGCTGCTGGCGGAGGCCAGACAGCACAAAGTGATGCCGTCGGTGAAGCTGATTAATACACTGCGCAAGAAAAACCACGAACGCCCCGCGACCCTGGACGTTCGGGTTAAAGCCGAGCTGCGACTGGATAATACACATGCGCAATATGTGTTTTTCGGGCAAACCTCACTGAATGAATACCGCGAGGTGGCGTTGGCAGTGTTTCGTGCTTTCCCCGCGCCCTTGCTCAGGATTCAGTGGCGGGAGCGCATGGCCGACGATACAGTGCGTGTCAGCGTTCAGCGCGCCAGTCTGGACGAACTGTCCGATGAGCAAAGCGCGTTGTTCTGGCAAGCACTGACCGACTTTTCTGAACGTACCTGGCCGGCCAAGGTGAAACGTAAACCGCTTCGCTGGGACATGGCGATCCTGGTGGATCCCGATGAGGCCATGCCACCCAGCGATGGCAAAGCCCTCAAGGCCTTTGTCAAAGCGGCCCGTAAATTATCCATTAACGCCACCCTGGTGACGCAGTCCGAGCTGGTGGGCATTAATCGTTTCGACGCCTTATTCGTGCGTGAGACCACGGCCATCGACCATCATACCTACCGCACCGTGGTGGAAGCGGAAAACGAAGGGCTGGTGGTGATGGATGACGCCCAGTCCATATTGCGCTGTTGCAATAAGGTGTTTCTGCACGACGCCTTCAGCTATCAGAAGGTGCCGACACCGCGTACCCGGGTCCTGCATCAGCTGACGCCAGACACACTGGGCGAGCTGGAAAGCGACTTTGGTTTTCCCATGGTGTTGAAACTGCCGGAAGGCTCGTTTTCCAAGGGCGTGTATAAGGTCAGCGATCAGAGTGAGTTAGCACAGCGACTGACCGAGATGTTTGAGCTGTCGGCCCTGGTGCTAGTGCAGGAATACATGTACACCGATTTTGACTGGCGCATCGGCGTGCTGGGCGGACGGGCTCTGTATGCCTGCCGCTACGAGATGGCCCGCAATCACTGGCAAATCTACAACCACGGCGTGAAGCGACACAGCAGTGGCGGGTTTAAAACTCTGCCCACCTTTGAGGTGCCAAAGTCGGTGTTAGACGTGGCGGTGAAAGCCTCCAATGTCATCGGTAAAAGCCTGTATGGCGTGGACATCAAGGTTAAGAACGGCAAGCCCTACGTGCTGGAAGTGAACGACAACCCCAGCATTGAGTACGGTGTTGAAGATGCCTATCTGGGCAATGAGCTGTATATGCAGATCATGGCCGAATTCCAGCAGCGGTTGGAAGCCCGTGGCAGAGGTTAACGGCCCCGTACAGATTGCCCCGGCTGAGCGCCGTCATCTGGACGCGCTGTTGGCGATTGAAGCGCGCTGTTTCGAGGTGGACCGCTTGTCTCGCCGCAGCTTTAAGCATTGGCTCGACAACGACAATGGACTGTTTCTGGTGGCGCTGGTGGACGGTCAGGTGGCGGGCTATGGTCTGGTGATCAATCACCCCGGCACCTTGCTGGCAAGGCTGTACTCACTGGCCGTGCTGCCCGGGTATCAGGGGCAGGGCATAGCGGTCAAACTGCTGTTGGCGTTAGAGCAGCAGAGCATCGAAGCCGGGCGTTTGTATATGCGCCTGGAAGTGGCCAAAAAGAACGCGCGCGCCATCGCACTGTACAAACAGCTGGGTTATCAGGAGTTTGGCGAGTATCAGGATTATTACGATGATCACGACGACGCCATCCGTATGCAGAAAAGCATCTGGCAGGGCAAGCGGCTCGAGCCACTGCAGCCGCTGCAATGGTACGGCCAGACCACCGATTTTAGCTGCGGCCCGGCGTCATTAATGATGGCGATGTCGTATCGCCTGCGTGACAAACCGCTGACACAAGCCGAGGAGCTGTCCATCTGGCGTACCTCAACCACGGTTTTTATGACCTCGGGCCACGGCGGCACTCATCCCTTTGGCTTGGCCTTGGCGGCCTGCGAACGAGGTTTCGCCGCCACCGTCAGAGTCAATGATACCGGCCCGCTGTTTCTGGACAGTGTTCGCAGTGAGCATAAAAAATCGGTGATGACGCTGGTGCATAATGAGTTTGAGCGCCAGATAAAAGACAGCGCCGCTACCGTGGAATATGAGGCGCCCACTTTGGACTGGATAGAGGCTCAGCTGGCGGCGGACGCCAGTGTGATTGTGCTTATCAGCACCTTCCAGCTGGACAAACGCAAAGCGCCTCATTGGGTGGCGGTAACCCACATGGACAAGGATTGTATTTACGTGCACGACCCCGATGTGGGCGACCAGCAGAGGCCGCTGGATTGTCAGCATATGCCCATTGCTCGCACGCGGTTTAACAGCATCAGCGTGTTTGGCAAAAGCAAGTTGCGAACGGCCGTAGCCATTAAACCATTATCGCCCTGAACTCAATTCAGGGCCCAGTTCATTCGTCCCTTGCCAGGAAGACAGAACCCTGGTCCTGAGCCGGATTTATCCTTTTGCCTCCTTGCCGGATATGACGTGCCTTCCATGGCACGCCAGCCCCTTTTGGCAAGACCCAAAAGGGGCGAAAAGGTCTTTGGTCGCTGCTGACTTTCCGGGAACCTTGCCGAATCAAGGCTCTGACAGCATCGAACCGGCTTAAGGTAGCGTCCTGCAAGGCTACCGCCTCGCGAAATCGTCCAGGATTTCGCGTTCAATTGAGCCTTGCTTCGCCAAGGGAAAGTCAAAGCGACAGAGAATAAACCCAACCATCCGAGTCACCCACAGTTTGTCTCAGGGACTTCAGAGATTGTGTTCATACCTGACCATCATAGAAAAGATCCAAGGCACAAATATGGGACAGTGGTGGGCGACGCTACTCCCCCTTAAAAACGCCACATGCTGGCAGAGCGCCAACAAAAAGGCGGTCAAATTTCCGGGAGAAATTTGAGTAAGGCATGAGTCGGGAACGAATCCTTACGACCCCTTTTTGGCAAGTTCTGGCAGTATGGCTGTTGGCGTTTCAGGGGGCGTGATTTCTTTTCGCTCCTTTTCTTTGGCACGAGCAAAGAAAAGGGGCTGGCGCGCCACGGATGGCGCGTCATATCCAGCAGGGACAGCCCGTAAGTTCATGACTGGCTCCAACCTCCGAATAAAAGGTGCCCTATGGCGCAATGGGTTAACTTGTTGTTAGTATGGGATAAACGGAGAAAACACGGATGTTCCCATGTGCAGCCTGCCTCGCGGATACCCAGAATTCACAGTAATACACTGTTAAACTTCTCTGATAAACCGAGAATATAGAATGAGATATAAGCACGTCAAAGTCGGCAATGCCGAAAGATACGATCTTGACCAAGGTGAAATCACTTCCATTCTTGCATCTGGTTCTGATACTGATAACAGAGTTTCTATTTTTGATAGCAAACTTCCCAAAGGAAATGAGGCTCCTTGGCACTTCCATGAGGTTGATGATGAGATCTTTTATCTAATTTCAGGAGAAATTGAGTTCGGTGTAGAAAACGACGAATTTGTTGCAACTGCAGGTGATCTTGTCATTGCAGGTCCTCAAGTAAAAAGGCGCTTTAAGGCCATCACAGACAGTCATTTGCTCGTCATCAATGCTCCATCAGGTCCTTCTGAGGGATTTATAAGAGACATATCCAAGTTTACAAATGATAATCCGCCTACTGATTCAGACAGACAGACGTTTATTGAAAAATACAAAATTCATATTGTCTAGCCACTCTGAAGCACTAGCGCTAAACAAGCGCATATTGTCGGACTGGTTTTCCGTTACGCTCCAAACCAGCCGTAAGCACAAGCGTTAGGCGGACAACAAAACTTAACTAAGGAAAACAGATGTACAAGGGCAGTTGTTTGTGTGGTTCAATCCACTTCGAACTGGACGGCAGTGTCACTGATATTATTCACTGTCATTGTTCGTTGTGTCGTAAAGCAAGTGGAAGCGCTTATGCTACAAATGGTTTCATTAATGCAGAAGACCTAAGATTAACAGACCAAAATAATACGCTTACTTTTTATGAGAGCAGTAAAGGTAAGCGTAAGTACTTTTGTAAAAGTTGCGGTGCTCCTATATACAGTTCAAATTCTCATTCTCCAGAAAGGTATCGTATACGTTTAGGGGCACTAGACAGTGATATATCGGAGCGCCCAATATCTCACAACTTTGTTACTTCGAAAGCAAACTGGGAAGACTTAAATGCGAAATTGCCACGTTACGAGAAGCATGAACCAGGGCGAAAGTAACATCGTACAAAATCGTTTAACAATTAATTTAAGCAGATTCGCAACGCTTGGCGGTCTGGGTTTGCATCGGCGTGGTTTTTGCGTTACCCAGTACTTAATTGGACGTTAGGACTTCTCAATGAAACCAACCAATTACGTCATTATTGATGTAGCACCGACAGCTAAGGAATTTATTGCCTTACGGTGTGAAGTCGACTGGGATCGTATCGATTTAGATGTGGCGCATAGGAGCTTAGATAATTCTTTATTTCAGGTATCAGTCAGAGATAACAAAAAGCTGATAGGAATGGCTAGGGTTGTTGGTGATGGATTTATGTATTTTTACATTCAAGACGTCGTAGTGACTCCTGAGTATCAAGGGCAAGGTATTGGTCGAATGCTTATGAATAGAGTTGAACGCTATCTATCCAAAGCGTGTCAGGTGGGGTCCACGGTCGGCTTACTTGCAGCTCAAGGTAAAGAAGCGTTCTATCGAAGTTATGGTTACATTGAGCGAGATGGTACTCATCTTGGTAAAGGGATGTGTCGCTTTGTTCGTGAACAGCCCTGACAAACAAATATTATCGCGAGCAAAAAGTGCTGGCTGTGACGTCAATCCGCTGAGCCGCAAATGCAGGCATTAAATGAACCCCTACCTCCCCATCGGCTTCTTGGGGTCTTTCCAGTTAATCTGATTCGATAACAGCAACTCCCTGAGCGTTAGCGCCCGGGGCTGGGCTTTCTTGTTGTGTTTCCAGCCGTGGCCGCAGCAGGCGGCGGTCAGGGTGGCCTTGGTGGGGATCAGCAGGTGATAGCGGTCGTGCTCCTGATGGGAGCCGGTCAGGGCAAACCAGCCGTATTTGTTGGTATGAATCAGTCCTTCTTCCGCGTCGATCCGGTCGACAGAATCCAGCTCCAGATGTTCCATGCCCAGTTCATGCACCCGGATTGGCACGGGCATACCCAGTTGGGCGTGCTGGCTGAACCACTGCTGACATTTCTCCGGTGCCGGTTTGGCCGGGCAGCGGGCGGCCTGTTTGCTTTGCCAGCTGGCGTTATGCACATCCACTTCCAGCGGACCGTCGTGTTGCATCATGGCTTCGGCGGCGTGGCGGATATGGTGGCTTAATCCCTTCAAACGCCGGGGCAGCAGGGATTTATTGTTTGAATGCGCCAGTTGCAGCAATTCCCGCTCATAAAGGGCGTTACACAGCTCAGCAAACGCCAGCTGTTGGGCGTCACTGCGGAAAATGTCCGTCTGTCTGGCGTTCATGGGATGAGAATAGCAGGCGGAAGCGGGCGCTTCCGCCTTTGTCGCTTACTGGCCTTTGATTTCTTTCAGGCCGTTGTACGTGGCGCCAGTGCCCAGCGCTTCTTCGATGCGCAGCAGCTGGTTGTACTTGGCGACGCGATCGGAGCGGCACAGGGAGCCGGTCTTGATTTGGCCGGCGGCAGTACCTACCGCCAGATCGGCGATGGTGGCATCTTCGGTTTCGCCGCTACGGTGAGAGATCACCGCGGTGTAACCGGCCTCTTTGGCCATGCGAATGGCGTTTAAGGTCTCGGTCAGTGAGCCAATCTGGTTAAACTTAATCAGGATCGAGTTGGCAATGCCTTTGTCGATGCCTTCCTGCAGAATGCGGGTGTTGGTCACGAACAGATCGTCGCCCACCAGTTGTACCTTGCTACCGATCTTGTCGGTCAGCACCTTCCAGCCGTTCCAGTCGCCTTCGTCCAGACCATCTTCGATGGACACGATAGGGTACTTGTCAGACAGCTCGGCCAGATAGTCGGCAAAACCGGCGGAGTCGAACTCTTTGCCTTCGCCTTTGAGGTTGTACTTGCCGTCCACGTAGAATTCGGAAGCCGCGCAATCCAGCGCCAGGGTAATGTCGCTGCCCATCTTGTAACCGGCTTTTTCCACCGCTTCCACGATCACCGACAGGGCTTCTTCGTTGGATTTCAGGTTGGGGGCAAAACCGCCTTCGTCACCGACGGCGGTGTTCAGGCCCTTGGCGCTTAATACTTTCTTCAGATTATGGAAGATTTCCGCGCCCATGCGCAGCCCTTCACGGAAGCTGGGGGCACCCACAGGCTGAATCATAAACTCCTGAATATCCACGTTGTTGTCGGCGTGCTCGCCGCCATTGAGGATATTCATCATTGGGACCGGCATGCTGTACTGCCCGGCGGTGCCGTTGAGATCGGCGATGTGCTGGTACAGGGCCACGCCTTTGGACTGAGCGGCCGCTTTGGCGGTCGCCAGAGACACGGCCAGAATGGCGTTGGCGCCCAGGTTTTCTTTGTTGTCGGTGCCATCCAGCTCAAGCATGATTTCATCGATGGCTTGCTGGTTCAGTGCGTCTTTGCCGCTTAAGGCGGGGGCAATCTTGTCGTTAACTGCGGACACAGCTTTCAGTACGCCCTTGCCCAGATAGCGGCTCTTGTCGCCATCGCGCAATTCCAGCGCTTCGCGAGAGCCGGTCGATGCGCCAGAGGGCGCACAGGCGCGCCCGAAGGAACCGTCTTCTAAAATAACATCGGCTTCGACCGTAGGATTACCCCGAGAGTCCATCACCTCACGACCGATAACAGTTTTAATTTGTGACATCTTGTTGCCTCTAAATTTGAGTCTAAAACACAAAAGGCCGCACAGGCGGCCTTCGCTTTAATTATTTTGTTTGTTGTAATCACCGGCGGCGTGCACAAAGCCCTCGAACAGAGGATGGCCGTCGCGCGGGGTAGAGTTAAATTCAGGGTGGAATTGTCCGGCCACAAACCAGGGGTGATCGTCGATTTCGATCACTTCCACCAGGCGTTTGTCGGTGGACAATCCAGTCACTTTCAGACCGGCTTTTTCAATTTCCGGGCGCAGATTGTTGTTCACCTCGTAGCGGTGACGGTGGCGCTCGTAGATTTCGTCCGACTTGTACATATTGTGGATCTTGGTATCCGGAATCAGGTGGCAAAGCTGACTGCCTAACCGCATGGTGCCGCCAAGATCGGAAGTCTCGGTGCGGGTTTCCACGCTGCCATCGGCGTCCAGCCACTCGGTGATAAGACCCACCACCGGATACGGTGTGTCCTGATCGAACTCGGTGCTGTTGGCGTTTTTCATACCGGCCACATTGCGGGCGTACTCGATATAAGCTACCTGCATTCCTAAGCAGATCCCCAAATAGGGCACCTTGTTTTCACGGGCATACTGGGCGGCCATGATCTTGCCTTCGATACCGCGCTCGCCAAAGCCGCCGGGCACCAGCACGGCGTCCAAACCGCGCAGAATCTCCACGCCCTTGCTCTCGATATCCTGAGAGTCGATGTATTTGATGTTCACCGTCAGGCGGTTTTTCAGACCAGCGTGTTTTAAGGCCTCGTTGACCGACTTATAGGCATCGGGCAGGGCCACGTACTTGCCGATCATGCCGATAGTCACTTCGCCATTGGGGTTGGACTCGGCGTAGAGTACCTGCTCCCATTCGGACAGGTCCGCTTCTGGGCATTTCAGGCCAAAGCGGTTTACCACCAGTTCGTCCAGACCCTGAGATTTCAGCATGGCCGGGATGCGATAGATGCTGTCTACATCGCGCAGGGCGATAACGGCCTTGTCGGCCACATTGGTAAACAGGGCAATCTTGTGACGTTCGTTAGTGGGCAGTGGCGCTTCAGAGCGGCACACCAGAATATCCGGCTGAATCCCCACCGAGCGCAGCTCTTTCACCGAGTGTTGGGTGGGCTTGGTTTTGACCTCGCCGGAGGCGGCCATGTAAGGCACCAGTGTCAGGTGCATAAACAGTGAACGCTCACGGCCAATCTCGGTGCCAAGCTGGCGAATGGCTTCGATAAACGGCTGAGATTCGATGTCGCCCACGGTACCGCCGATCTCCACAATGGCCACATCTGCGCCTTCGGCACCGTCGATAATGCGTTGTTTGATCTCATTGGTGATATGGGGGATCACCTGAATGGTCGCGCCTAAGTAATCGCCGCGACGTTCTTTTTTCAGAACTTCTTCGTACACCCGACCGGTGGTGAAGTTATTGCGTTTGGTCATCCGGGTGCGGATAAAACGCTCGTAATGGCCCAAATCCAAATCGGTTTCGGCACCGTCATCGGTGACAAACACTTCACCATGCTGAATTGGACTCATGGTGCCGGGATCCACGTTGATATAAGGATCCAGTTTAAGCATGGTGACATTCAGGCCGCGAGCTTCCAAAATGGCGGCCAGTGAAGCAGCAGCAATGCCTTTACCTAGTGATGACACCACACCACCAGTAACGAAAATATAGTTTGTCATGCGAAACCCAAGGCGTAGGAGTTGAACGGAATTTGGTTTATCGGCTTATCCATAGCCGTTTGAGCGGGCTGGCCCGTCTCTTGTCCCGGCCTTTTATGGCCGGTCATCCTTGAATTCGATTAATCCTGCCTGAGGCAAGGAATTAATCTATCAAGACGGGAAACTAGTATACCGAAAAGCCCCGGGTTGCTCAATTTAAAAATCCCCGCCCCGCTTGCTGAGCGCTTTTAGTTCGTACAAGGCATCCAGAGCCTGTCGGGGCGTCAGGTTATCAGGTGACAGTTCGGCCAGGCGCTGCTCGGCCGCCGATGGCTGGGGTTTGCTCTGAGGTTTGGGCTCGGGTCTGGGAGTAGGGTGCTCGCCGCCGGCCAGTGACGGCGCCTGTTCCAGTTCGTGCAGCTTGTGCTTGGCCTGCTCGATAACACAGGCCGGTACACCAGCCAGTTGCGCCACCTGCAAGCCATAGCTGCGATCGGCTGAACCTTCCTGCACCGCGTGCATAAAACTGATGCCGTGATCGTGTTCCACCGCATCCAGGTGCACATTGGCTAGCATGGGCAGGCTGTCGGCCAGCTGGGTCATCTCAAAATAGTGAGTGGCAAACAGAGTAAAGGCGCGCAGTCGTTCGGCCAGATAACTGGCGGTTGCCCAAGCCAGCGACAGACCGTCGTAGGTACTGGTGCCGCGGCCGATTTCGTCCATCAGTACCAGTGAGTTGGGCGTGGCATTGTTCAGTATGTTGGCGGTTTCGGTCATCTCCACCATAAAGGTCGAGCGGCCCGAAGCCAGATCGTCCGAGGCACCGATGCGGGTAAAGATGCGATCCACCGGGCCAATCTTGGCATCCTGTGCCGGGACAAAACTGCCCATATAGGCCATCAGGGTAATCAGCGCCGTCTGGCGCATGTAGGTGGACTTACCGCCCATATTGGGGCCGGTGATGATCAGCATCTGGCGCTGCGCATTCATCTGTAAGGGATTGGCGATAAAGGGCTCGTCCATGACCTGTTCCACCACCGGGTGGCGACCAGAGCTGTAGCTCAGACCTGTTTCAGTCACTAAACAAGGGCGGTGATAATCCAGGCTGGCGGCCCGTTCGGCCAGGTTGGCTAATACGTCCAGTTCCGCTAGTGCGGCGGCGCTGTCCATCAGATCATTGAGCTGTGGTAACAGGCGGTCGAACAGGCGCTCGTAGAGCTGTTTTTCCAGTGCCAGTGCGCGGCTTTGGCTTGTAAGCACCTTATCCTCATGCTCTTTCAGCTCGGGGATAATGTAGCGCTCGTTGTTTTTCAGGGTCTGGCGGCGAATATACTCGGGCGGCACCTGTGCGGAATAGCTGCGGCTCACCTCGATAAAATAGCCATGCACCTTGTTGTAGCCCACTTTCAGGGTAGGAATGTCGGTACGGGCCTTTTCTCTGTCTTCCAGCTCTTGCAGATAGTCGGTGGCGCCCCGCGACAGGTTGCGTAGCTCATCCAGCTCTTCGCTAAAGCCTTCGGCGATCACGCCGCCATCGCGCAGTACCACCGGCGGGTTATCGACGATGGCGCGTTGCAGTAATTCACACAAGTCATCGAACTGGCTGATGCGCCTGGCAATCGGGGCCAGTACGGGGGTATCCAGACTGCTCAGAAAGGTCTGGATTGCAGGCAAGTGCTCGAAGGCCTGACGCAGGCGGGCAAAATCCCGGGGGCGGGCCGAGCGCAGCGCCAGACGGCCCAGCACCCGCTCCATGTCACCCACGGCTTTTAAGTAGCCGCGCAGCTCGTCCTGATCCGCATCCAGCAGTTCGCTGATGGCGTCCTGACGCGCAGTCAACACACGATGGTCGGTTAGTGGGCGATGGATCCAGCGCTGTAATAACCGGCCGCCCATGGCGGTGGCGGTTTTATCTAAGATCGCCGCCACGGTATTATCTGTGCCGCCGGAGAGGTTCTGGGTCAGCTCCAGATTACGCCTTGTGGCGGCATCCAGCTGCACCACCTTAGACTGGGCCTCCATAGCGATGCTGCGAATATGAGGCAGGGCGGCGCGTTGGGTATCTTGCACGTATTGCAGCACGCAGCCTGCGGCGCACAGGCCCAGCTCGGCCTGTTCGACACCAAAACCGGTTAATTCGCGGGTGCCGAATTGCTCATTCAGCTTATTCCTGGCGGTGGCCAGATCAAATTCCCACTCGGGGCGACGCCGCAAACCTTTGATGGATTCGAGCAGGTGCAGGGCGCGAAAGCCTTCCGGGTACAGCAGCTCGGCAGGCTGGGTCTTTTGTAATTCGGCGGACAGGGCATCATCGCCGTTCAGTTCTACCAGAGTAAAGCGGCCGCTGGCCACATCCAGCGCGGCAAAACCGTAGTGGTCTTTATGCTCAAACACCGCCGCCAGCACATTGTCGCGCCTGTCTTCCAGTAGCGCCTCGTCGGTAACGGTGCCTGGGGTGACAATTCGGGTGACCTGACGTTCCACCGGGCCTTTACTGGTGGCGGGATCGCCAATCTGTTCGCAAATCGCCACCGACTGCCCCAGTTTTACCAGCCGGGCCAGATAGGATTCCACCGAATGGTAGGGCACGCCCGCCATAGGAATAGGGTCGCCGCCAGATTTGCCGCGGGCCGTCAGGGAAATGTCCAACAGTTCGGCGGCTTTCTTGGCGTCGTCGTAAAACAGCTCGTAGAAATCGCCCATGCGATAGAACAGTAAAATCTGTGGATGCTCGGCCTTAATGCGTAGATATTGCTGCATCATCGGCGTGTGCTTGGCAATGTGCTCTTGATGAAAGAGTTCGGCTTGTGTGGCGGCGTTTTCAGACGGCATAATGGCGCTATTATTATCGTTTGTGATGGTGATTTATGACACTTACGGAGTCGATTGTCGACACAGCCACTCAATTAGGGGCCGCCCTAAAACATCAGGGGTGGCGCATTAGCTGTGCCGAGTCCTGTACCGGAGGCGGCATAGGATACGCCATCACCAGTGTTTCTGGAAGTTCTCAGTGGTTCGAACGGGGATTTATTACCTATTCTAACGAGGCCAAAATCGGTGAGCTGGGCGTCGATGAAAGCATATTACTAACCTCCGGGGCCGTTTCTTCAGAAACCGTGGATGCCATGGCAAAAGGCGCACAGCGCCGGGCGGATGCCGAGGTGGCAGTAGCCGTGAGCGGCATAGCCGGGCCCGATGGTGGCACGCCGGAAAAGCCGGTTGGCCTCGTCTGGTTTGCATTAGCGGTGTGTGAAAAAACCATTACCTGGTCGAGGCGCTTTGACGGTGACCGGCATCAGGTGCGTCAGCAGGCTATTCAGGATGCATTAACCACGACCCTGGCGTACCTCAATAAAAATTAATTCGAATAAACTCATGCAGTTACAACGAATTTCTATACATGACTTGTAACTGTATAACTGTACAGTATAATTCTGGGTAACGATTAAGCTACCCGCTCATACAGGAGCCAAAGCGATGGATGAGAATAAGAGCAGAGCGCTAAACGCAGCGGTCGGACAGATTGAAAAGCAATTCGGTAAGGGTGCAATCATGCGCCTGGGTGATAACCAGGCCATGGATGTGGAGTCTATTTCCACCGGTTCACTGAGTGTGGATATTGCGCTGGGTATTGGTGGCTTGCCAACCGGCCGGGTGGTGGAAATTTACGGTCCGGAGTCTTCCGGTAAAACCACCATGACCTTACAAGTAATTGCCGAAGCGCAAAAAGCCGGTAAGACCTGCGCCTTTGTGGATGCCGAGCACGCACTCGATCCCGTCTATGCCGGCAAGCTGGGTGTAAACGTGGATGAGCTGTTAGTCTCCCAGCCGGATACCGGTGAGCAGGCGCTGGAGATCTGCGACATGTTGGTGCGCTCAGCGGCAGTGGATGTGGTGGTTGTGGACTCGGTGGCAGCACTGACACCGAAGGCGGAAATCGAAGGCGAAATGGGGGACTCTCACGTAGGTTTGCAGGCGCGTTTGATGTCACAGGCGCTGCGTAAGCTGACGGCCAATATCAAGCGCTCCAATACCCTGTGTATCTTCATTAACCAGATCCGGATGAAGATCGGTGTGATGTTCGGTAACCCCGAAACCACCACCGGGGGTAATGCCCTGAAGTTCTACTCGTCAGTACGCTTGGATATTCGTCGTATCGGCTCACTGAAAGAAGGTGACGAGGTGGTGGGTAACGAAACCCGGGTCAAGGTCGTCAAGAACAAGGTGGCCCCGCCGTTTAAGCAGGCCGAGTTTGCCATTATGTACGGCGAAGGCATCAGTAAAGAAGCCGAACTGTTGGATCTGGGCGTGAAAGAGAAGCTGGTGGAGAAGGCCGGAGCCTGGTACAGCTACAATGGTGAGCGAATTGGTCAGGGTAAGGCCAACTGTGTGCGTTTCTTAAAAGAGCATACGGAGATCGCCAATGAAATCGAAACTCAAATTAGAGAACGTCTGTTATTGACTAAAAAGCCCAAGAATGAAGAGGCCGAGGAGCAGGAAGAGCTGTAATAGTCTCTAAGTATTTAACAGAAAAAGCCGCTGTCATCAGCGGCTTTTTTGTATCGACAGAATCAACTTCATTTAGACGTCTAGACGTAAAGATGTTGACTTTTCCCCGGGCCTTGGCAAGATGGCACTCTGGTCTTTTTTGATGGAGCTTGATGATGCCTATCTGCATTCCCGGTGACTTGCCCGCACAAGATGTACTCAGCGATGAGAATATCTTTGTGATGGACGCTGAGCGCGCTTTAGCTCAGGAAATTCGTCCGCTGGAAGTTGGGATCTTAAATCTGATGCCCAACAAGATAGAGACCGAGGTGCAGTTATTACGGCTGTTGTCCAATACGCCGTTGCAGATCAACGTGGATCTGATCCGCATCGACTCCAAGGCCCCCAAAAATACCCCAGAAGCCCACATGCGCAACTTCTACCATCAGTTTGATGAGGTGGCGGGGAAAAAATACGACGGTCTGATCGTTACCGGTGCACCTTTGGCCAAACTGGCCTATGAGGACGTTAAGTACTGGGACCGGATGACAGAAATCATGGACTGGGCCCGTCGCCATGTGACGTCGACGTTGTTTTTGTGCTGGGCAGCCCATGCGGCGCTGTATCATTTTTATGGCATTAACCGCCGTTTGCGACAACAGAAGTTATTTGGGGTGTTTAATCACCAGGTGGAGCGGGAACATGATCCTTTGATGCGTGGTTTTGATCCCGTGTTTTTTGCACCTCACTCACGCTATGGTGAAATTCCGCTGGCCGATTATCGCTCGGTGGAGGAATTAGAGGTGCTGGCCAGTTCCGCAGAAGCCGGGGCCTATGCGGCAGCGTCTAAGGATAAGCGGGTGGTGTTTGTCACCGGCCACCCGGAATACGATCCCGACACCCTGGCTCAGGAATACTTTCGTGACCAGAAAGCCGGCCTGAATACTGCTGTACCAGCGAATTATTTTCCTGCCAACGATCCCAGCCAATGCCCCTTGGTTACTTGGCGTTCACACGGTAGCCTATTGTTTACCAATTGGTTGAATTATTACGTCTATCAGGCTACCCCTTACAACTTATCTGATATTGCGTAATAGTTTTATTCAATATCTCTCATTAACAAAACAGGTATAGGAATGTTCTTAACCGAAGCACAAGCGTTAGATGATGCGTTAAAGGAACGCATTCTGGTGCTGGATGGAGCCATGGGCACCATGATTCAACTGCGGGATTTGCAGGAATCGGACTATCGCGGTGAGCGGTTTGCCGACTGGCATCTGGATGTAAAGGGCAACAACGATATGTTGGTGCTGACCAAGCCCGATTTGATCAGAGAAATCCACGCCGAATATCTTGAGGCGGGGGCGGATATTATTGAAACCAACACCTTTAGTGCCACCACGATAGCCATGGCCGATTACGATATGCAGGACTATGCCCATGAGATGAATGTGGTTGCCGCCAAGTTGGCCCGTGAGGTAGCGGATGAGTACAGCACTCCCGAGAAACCACGGTTTGTTGCCGGTGTGTTAGGGCCCACTAACCGAACCGCTTCCATATCACCGGATGTGAATGATCCGGGCAAACGCAACACCAACTTCGATGAATTGGTCAAGGCCTATGAAGAGAATGCCGAAGGCCTAATCGAGGGCGGTGTGGATATGCTGTTGATTGAGACGGTGTTCGATACCCTCAATGCGAAAGCGGCGGTGTTTGCGGTTGAAAATGTCATGGAGCGAATGAACAAGCGTCTGCCGGTAATGATATCCGGTACTATTACCGATGCCTCCGGTCGCACATTGTCCGGTCAGACTACAGAGGCCTTCTATTACTCTCTGCGGCACGCTAAACCGGTCAGTTTTGGCCTGAACTGCGCGCTGGGGCCGGATCTGCTGCGTCAGTATGTGGTGACTCTGTCGGAGATCGCCGAATGCGGCGTGTCGGCTCACCCTAATGCTGGGTTGCCCAATGAGATGGGTGAATATGATATGCAGCCCGACGAGATGGCCGAGCATATCCGTGAGTGGGCCGAGTCCGGTTATCTGAACATCGTGGGGGGCTGCTGTGGCAGTCGTCCGGAACACATACAGGCGATTGCTGAGGCCGTCAAAGGCCTTCCTCCTCGCCAGCCCGCAAAACGGGACGTTAAGATGCGTCTTTCCGGGCTAGAGCCATTTGTGCATTAAGGAGGTGATATGAGTCAGGCAAGTTCAACCTTTATTAATATTGGCGAGCGCACCAATGTGACCGGTTCGGCCCGGTTCAAGCGCCTGGTTATGGACGGTGACTATGAAACCGCGCTCGATGTGGCTCGTCAGCAAGTGGAAAACGGTGCCCAAATCATCGATGTGAACATGGATGAGGCCATGCTGGACTCGGAAGAGGCCATGGTCACCTTTTTAAACCTGATTGCATCGGAGCCGGATATCTCCCGGGTTCCGGTGATGATCGACTCATCCAAGTTTACGGTTATCGAAGCAGGCCTTAAGTGTGTTCAGGGCAAAGCCATTGTTAACTCCATCAGCCTGAAGGAAGGCGAGGAGCAATTCCTCGAGCAGGCTAATAAGATTAAGCGCTACGGGGCGGCAACCGTGGTAATGGCCTTTGATGAAAACGGACAGGCGGATACCGAAGACAGAAAGTTTGAGATCTGTGAGCGTAGTTACCGCTTACTAACTGAAAAGATCGGCTTCCCACCGGAAGACATCATCTTCGATCCTAATATCTTCGCGGTAGCCACCGGCATCGAAGAGCATAATAACTATGCGGTGGACTTTATCGAGGCCACGCGGCGCATCAAGCAGAACCTGCCCCATGCCTCGGTATCCGGTGGCTTGTCCAATATCTCCTTCTCTTTTAGGGGCAATAACCCGGTGCGTGAAGCCATGCACTCGGTGTTTCTGTATCACGCCATCCGCGCGGGGCTGGATATGGCCATCGTCAATGCCGGACAGCTGACGGTCTATGACGACATTCCCGATGAGCTGCGTGAAGCGGTGGAGGATGTAATCCTTAACAAAGGGCCCGAGGCTACTGATCGCTTGCTGGAGCTGGCACCAAAATATCAAGGCGATGGCAAGGTGGCCGCCAAGGAAAATCTGGAGTGGCGTGAATGGCCGGTAGAGAAGCGTCTCGAACACTCTCTGGTGAAAGGCATCACCGACTATATCGAGGAAGACACCGAGGAGTGTCGCCAGCGAGCAGAAAAACCCCTGCATGTGATAGAAGGGCCACTCATGGACGGCATGAATGTGGTAGGGGATCTGTTCGGTGAAGGCAAGATGTTCCTGCCTCAGGTGGTCAAATCCGCCCGGGTAATGAAAAAGGCTGTGGCCTACCTCAACCCCTATATCGAGGCGGAAAAAGAAGAAGGCGACACCAACGGTAAGATTCTGCTGGCCACGGTGAAAGGAGATGTGCACGATATCGGTAAGAACATCGTCGGTGTGGTCTTGCAGTGTAATAACTTTGAAGTGACAGACCTAGGCGTAATGGTGTCCTGTGAAGAGATCTTAAAAGTCGCCAAGGAAAAGAACGTGGATATGATCGGTCTGTCGGGCCTGATTACCCCGTCCCTGGATGAAATGGTACATGTGGCAAAAGAAATGGAGCGTCAGGGCTTTGATATGCCGCTGCTGATTGGCGGCGCCACCACCTCCAAGGCCCATACCGCGGTGAAAATTGAGCAAAATTATCATGCGCCTGTGGTCTATGTGCCTAATGCCTCCCGCGCCGTGGGGGTGTGTCAGAAGCTGATTTCCAAGACCCACCGTCTGGCCTATGCTGCGGAGCTGGCTGAGGATTACGAGAAGGCCCGTGAGCAGCACGCCAAGAAAAAGCCGCGCACCAAGCCCATCAGTTTAGAAGCAGCGCGAGAGAATGCCTTTAAGCCCAGCTTCGACGACTATGAGCCTAAAGCACCGGAGCAAAAAGGCATTCAGGAAGTTTCGGCAGATATTGCCACTTTACGTCAGTACATCGACTGGACGCCCTTCTTTATGACCTGGTCGCTGGCGGGCAAATACCCACGTATTCTTGACGACGAGAAGGTGGGCGAGGAAGCCCGTAAGTTGTTCGAGGACGCCAAACAGTTGTTGGATGACCTTGAACAAAGCGGCGATATTCAGGCAAAAGGTGTAGCGGGAATTTTCCCAGCCAACCGCGTTGGCGACAGTGTAGAAATCTACACCGACGACAGTCGTGAGCAGGTGCGTGGCACGGCGCATCACTTGCGTCAGCAAACCGAGAAGAAAAATGGGGCCAACTACTGCCTGGCCGATTTTGTAGCCAGCAAAGACTCGGGTATTGCCGACTACATGGGGGCCTTCGCGGTCACCGGTGGTATCGGTGAAGACGAGTTGGCCAAGCACTATGAAAAACAAGGCGATGACTATAACGCCATCATGGTCAAGGCGGTGGCAGATCGCCTGGCCGAGGCTTTTGCCGAGTACCTGCATGAGCGGGTACGTAAGGAAATCTGGGCTTATGCGCCCGATGAGCAGCTGGCTAATGATGAACTGATTCGTGAGAAATATCAGGGCATTCGTCCCGCACCCGGCTACGCGGCGTGCCCGGAGCACACTGAGAAGCAGCTAATTTGGGATTTGCTGGAAGCAGAGCAGCGCACCGGCATGAAGCTCACCGAAAGCTTCGCCATGTGGCCCGGGGCCTCGGTATCTGGTTGGTATTTTGCTCACCCGGATACCCGCTACTTTGCGGTGGCCCAGATCAAGGACGATCAGCTCAAGGACTACGCCGAACGTAAAGGCTGGTCGGTGGAAAAAGCCGAGAAATGGCTGGCACCGAACCTGTCTGGCTGATGTTACACCTTGTCATACTGTAAAGCCGGGGCAAGCCCCGGCTTTTTTGTACTGGCTTGATTTATCGGTGTAAGTTGGCTTGTATAGGTCGTCTAACCGGAATGGGAGCGAAAGTATGCGAGTGTTGTTGATGGCGTGTTTGATTGGGGGACTTGGTTTCTGTCAGGTATTACAGGCCAATGAACCTCCGGTGTTTGGTGGCCAGCAGGGGTATGATGACAGCCTCGAAGCTATCGAGCCTACACCGTCTGCAATGAAAGTGGGGTTGGCAGGGGAACAGAAAACTGACATCGCTCGCTATATTATGGCGGCAAACGAAGGCGTGATTTCAGCTGCCTTATCACCATCCGGAGAGCGGGTGGCGTTTTTATGGGCGATAACCGGTGAGCCTCAGGTATGGCAGGTTCCCGTAGGCGGAGGAATGCCACAGCGATTGACGTACGGCAATGGGGTCAGCTTTTTTGATTGGCTTGATAACCAGACCCTGATCTACGGCGCGGATAACGATGGCAATGAACAAGAAGGTTTTTATACGATCAGTGCCGATGGGAGCAAAGAGCGTCGGTTAATACCTGCCAAGTCCGGTGATTTCAGGCGGTATGGCGGAGTGACAGCGAGTGGCGACACCATTGCTTATGCTTCCACGGCTCGGACAGGCAGTGATTTTGATATTTATCTGGCCGACAGAAGCACCGGTCAGGCCACTCGTATTGTTGATGGCGTATTTGGTTACAGTGTGGATTCTATCTCCCCAAATGGACGTTACTTGGTGATCACCGAAGATGTGGGGGAAGACGGCAGTAACCTCTATTTATTTGACCGGCAAGAAGATGAATTTACGGAGTTGTCAAAACCAAAACGCCGCGCCTATCACGCTGACTCGGTATGGCTTGATGACAACAGCGGCTTCTATTTTCTGAGCTCAAAAGACCGGGAGTTTAAGAATGTCTTTTTTTACGATGTTAATACCACAGCACTAACCGCAGTGGTGGAAGAAGACGTGTCCATCGAGACGCTGGCATTGTGCGGTGAACAGCAGCAACAGCTGGTGTGGACTGAAAATCACGCCGGTTTTTCTCAACTCAAGGGCCGGAATCTCAAGTCGAAAAAACCGCTTGACTTCAAGCCGCTTCCCGAAGGGGTTTATCGGGTGCAGTGTCCCAGTGGTCATATGCTGGTTGAAGTATCCGGCTGGCAGACTCCAGGCACTTTTATGGTTTGGGAAGAACAAACCCAACGTTGGCTGCAACCCGTGCCTACGTCTTTAGCTGGGGTGCCAAGGGAGAACCTGGTAAAGCCAGAAAGTGTCACGATGCCAGCGCGTGACGGGACTGAGTTGCAAGGGCTACTGTATTTGCCCCGAAACATCTCGGCCAGTGAGAAGCCGCCAGTCGTCTTTTTTGTGCACGGGGGGCCCACCGCCCAGTCGCGGCCCGTGTTTGATGCCGTAGTGCAATACCATGTTAATCAGGGAATGGCGGTATTTGAGCCTAACGTACGAGGTTCTACCGGGTTTGGCTTCAGTTATTTAAGTTTGGATGACCGGGAGAACCGGTTGGACTCCATCCGTGACCTGGTGGATATGTTGCAGGCATTGGGTGAGCGAGGGGTGGTCGATGCCAATCGTGCTGCGGTAGTTGGAGGCTCTTACGGAGGCTATGCCGTCAATGCGGTATTGGCCAACTACCCAGGTCACTTTAAGGCCGGTGCCTCTTTATTTGGGGTTGCCGACTGGGTTACAGCTCTGACGATCGCATCACCCGGCCTCAGAGCGTCTGATCGCATTGAATACGGGGATATCAACAAGCCAGAATGGAAAGCATTTTATGAGAAAAACTCACCGATTAATCAGGCGGATAACATTACTGTGCCGGTTTTATATTCTCATGGTGTGCAAGACCCTCGTATTGATATTGCTGAAACCGAGAAAATGGTTCGCATTCTGCGTAACAATGGAGTTCCAGCTCCTTACATTAGGATACCGGACGAAGGACACGGTTGGCGGAAGCTGAAAAATCAGTTGTTTTATTACCGGTATCAGGCTGAATTTTTGAAGCAACAACTCAGGGAAGGCGCGAAGCAATGAAGCCATTTAGTCAGGCCTGTGAGAATAACAAAATACCAATTTTAACGGTGTTGAAGGAGGCCTTTTCTGATCGTCAGCATATTCTGGAAATCGGCTCAGGGACCGGTCAGCACGCGGTGTTTTTTGCTCAACATTTATCAGAGCTTACCTGGCAAACCAGCGACCAACCGGACTATCATCCCGGCATGTTGCAGTGGATGCACGAATACCCCGCCGATAATCTAAAAACGCCTGTTGCCTTTACGGTTGGTCAGGATGAGTGGCCGAGATTATCACCGCCCATAGACGGTGTGTTCAGCGCTAACACCGCTCATATTATGCAAAAACAAGAGGCTAAATTAATGATGGAGCAGGTGGCCGGGCACCTGCCTGAGCAAGGAGTATTTTGTCAGTACGGGCCGTTTTTGTTTAGCGGAGATTTTACCAGCGAGTCCAATCGCCAGTTCCACCAAGGTCTGTTAGAACGAGGCTGCGGAGGCCTCAGGGATGTGGATGAACTGACGGCCTGGGCTTCACCCAAGGGGCTTCGACTGGAACAAACTCATGCCTTACCGGCCAATAACCACCTGCTGGTCTGGCGTAAGCACGGCTAATCCAGTGCTGAAAACGTATGCAATGGCGTTGATATTGACGAGTCTTATCGGCTGACCCAAGCTTACCGTTTCTATCAGAGAACAGAGAAACCTTATGTTGAGACTC
This sequence comes from Saliniradius amylolyticus, assembly GCF_003143555.1. Lineage (NCBI taxonomy): Bacteria > Pseudomonadati > Pseudomonadota > Gammaproteobacteria > Alteromonadales > Alteromonadaceae > Saliniradius > Saliniradius amylolyticus. The sequence goes on along the minus strand of NZ_CP029347.1, from coordinate 2,199,609 downwards.
CTTGCTTTAGTATGGATACTGGGTGTGACCGGCTGTGCCAGTCAGGTGACACCCCCCGAAACCCCCGCTGCGTATCAGCCTGAGCCCTACGTCAAAGTCTCTCATCCGGAATGGAGTAAGAACGCCGCCATTTACCAGATCAATACCCGTCAGTTTACCGAGGCTGGTACTTTTGCGGCGGCCGAGGAGGAACTCCCACGTCTTAAGAAACTGGGCGCCGATATATTATGGTTGATGCCCATCCATCCCATCGGGGAGAAGAATCGCAAAGGCAAACTGGGTAGCCCTTATTCGGTTAGGGACTACTACGGGGTGAATCCTGAGTTTGGGACGCTGGATGATCTCAAGTCTTTTGTAGATCGCGCCCACGAACTAGGCATGTATGTGATTCTGGATTGGGTGGCCAATCACACGGCCTGGGATAATCCCTTGGTGAAGCAGCATCCCGACTGGTACGAAAGAGACTGGAAGGGGGACTTTCGACCCACACCGTGGTGGGATTGGTCGGATATTATCGATCTGGACTACTCCAAGCCTGAAGTTCGTCAGTACATGACGAACGCTATGAAATACTGGGTCAAGGAAGCGGATATCGATGGTTATCGCGCCGATGTGGCCGGCTTTGTTCCGATCGAGTTTTGGAATAACCTGCGTCAGCAGCTGGATGCCATTAAGCCCGTGTTTATGCTGGCCGAATGGGAGTCGCGGGACTTACATGCCGAAGCCTTCGATATGACGTACGCCTGGAGTTGGTTTAAGGCGGTGCATCGTATTACCACCGGAGATGCTGGCCTCAGTGAGCTTTATATTTACTACTCATGGAATGAAAGTGCCTTTCCCAAAGACAGCATTCGCATGACGCATGTGACCAATCACGATGTGAATGCGTGGGAAGGCACTATGTTCGAGAACTTTGGCGATGGGCTTGATGCAGCGATTGTTCTGTCAGTGGTGGGCGAGGGTATGCCGCTGATTTATAACGGTCAGGAAGCGGGTAACGATAAACGCCTGCAGTTTTTTGATCGGGACCCTATCATGTGGAAGCCTCACCCTATAGGTGCTCTGTATAAAAAGCTCTTTGCGTTGATGAAGAGGAATACGGCACTGTGGCATGGCCATTGGGGGGCGACCATGATTAAAGTTGAAAACAGTGTGCCAGAGTCGGTGTTCAGCTTTGTACGCCAAAATGACAAGGATAAGGTGTTTGCGCTGATGAATTTTTCTGATCGTCCGCAACAGGTCAGCTTTCCTCAGTCGTTGCACCATGGCGATTATATGGATTACTTTAGCGGTGAGGCCGTTAGCTTCGGACGGGGCAGTGAGCTAAACATCGAGCCGTGGGGCTATCGGGTGTTTGTTCGTTAGCCATCTTTTTTAAACGGCAACAGAGTCGCGGCCTCCCGAATGTAGTCGTTCAGGTGACCGTGCTCTTGCTGAATAAAGTCGCCCACTGCCTGATGGAACTCGGGCCGCACCAGCCTGTGGCCCGAATAACACTGGGTGGGCTCAAAACCACGTTGAATCTTATGCTCGCCCTGAGTCCCGGGGTTAAATACCTTAAGACCACGTTTGATGCAAAACTCAATGCCCTGGTAGTAGCAGGTTTCAAAATGCAGGCCATCCAGAGGTTCTAGCGCGCCCCAGTAGCGGCCATAGAGATGGGTCTGGTCAAAGAACAACAGTGCTGAACCGAGCAGGCGGCCGCGCTGCTCGGCTCGGACGATGAGCATCTGTTCGGCCATGGTCTCCCTGATGCGCTGGAAAAATGCCGGGTTGAGATACCCACTGTGACCGGAGCGTTTCAGGTAGGTTTGTCGGTAACAGTGGATAAAGTCATCCATTACCTGAGTTGTGATGGCACTGCCGGTGAGACGCTCAATGTTGACCTCCTGTGCTCTGAGTTTTTGCCTCTCTTTTTTCAGGTTCTTGCGTTTGCGGGAGCTAAATCCGGCCAGAAAGTCGTCAAAGTCAGTGTACCCTCGATTGAACCAGTGAAACTGGACATTGTGCCGCTTAAGCAAGGAGCAGTCTTGAGGCCAGTGCCCGCTTTCCGGAAACAACAGATGAAATGAGGAATAGTCCTGGTGCTGACATTCTGACAGAATCGCACGCTCGGCCACCGACCAGAGCGCCTTTACATCACAGGAAGGAGAGGTTAACAGTCGAGGGCCCGGCACTGGGGTAAAGGGGATGGCACTGACCAGTTTGGGGTAGTAGTCCAGCCCATAGCGGTAATAGGCGTCTGCCCAGGCAAAGTCGAACACATACTCACCGTAGCTATGCTCCTTTACATATAAGGGTAAGGCGCCTACTAACTCGTCATCCTGATAGAGAGCCATATGATGTGGTTGCCAGCCGCTGTCACCGCCGACACAACCACTTTGCTCCAATGCGAATAAAAAATGATGCTGCAGAAAGGGCTGCTTGGGAGTCAACCGGTCCCAATGAGGAATATCCGCAATGCTTTTGACAAAGGTCGCTGTGACTGCTCGTTGCATTCGCTACAATAGCCTGACCATAAATCCCATATACTAACTATGACAGACTCTGAGCGATCGATCATTGTTAACCTGTTAACTCGTTTATTGGCGCGGCGAGAACATGGGCGCAGTGAGCTTGTGCGTAAGTGCCAGCAGCGGGAGCTGGATATGACATTAGTTCATCGGGTGTTGGACGAATTTGCCGAACAGGGCCTACAGTCTGACGCTCGTTTTGCCGAGAGCTTTGTGCGTCAGCGTTATAACAACGGTTATGGAGAGCGGCGAATTGAGGCTGAACTGCGTCAGAAACAGGTGGAGGATGCCTATATCCGACAGGCTTTCTCTGAGTTAGAAGGTGACTGGTTTGAGGCAGCCAGAGTCGTCTATCGCCGTAAGTATGCCAACCCCATTCAGGATCAAAAGGACCGTTTTAAACGACTGCGCTTTATGCAGTATCGTGGGTTTACCCAAGAGCAGACGCGTTACGCCATGGAAGATGCTGAAAACGAGTAACCCCCCCTTCAGGGTATTTCTGTATTGAGACAGATGGAATCGCCACTTTTTAGGTGGGTTTTTGATTGTCACAAGGCCTTTGTACGCTGACATTCGCTGACTATTCATGGTATGGTGCCGGATCACGTATTTTGGATAAATTTAAGCGTTTTCCGGGACCATCAATGACCATTAGCACTGCTGATATTCGACGTAAATTTCTGGACTTTTTTGCCGCCAAAGGCCACCAAGTGGTACCCACCAGTTCACTGGTGCCACATGACGACCCGACCTTATTGTTCACCAACGCGGGTATGAACCAGTTTAAGGATACTCTGCTTGGCATTGAGAAACGCGACTATAACCGGGCCACATCGGCACAGCGCTGCGTGCGTGCCGGCGGTAAGCATAATGACTTGGAAAATGTCGGTTATACCGCGCGCCACCATACCTTTTTCGAGATGATGGGCAACTTCAGCTTCGGCGATTACTTTAAGCGTGAAGCCATTCAGTTTGCCTGGCAGTTTCTGACCGACGAGCTTAAGCTGCCTAAGGAAAAGCTACTGGTGACCATCTATCACGAAGATGACGAGGCCTATGATATCTGGGCCAAGGAAATCGGCGTTCCGGCGGATAAAATTATTCGCATCAGCACCTCGGACAACTTCTGGTCTATGGGCGATACCGGCCCCTGTGGTCCCAGCTCCGAGATCTTCTATGATCACGGCGAGCATATCTGGGGTGGGCCTCCCGGAACACCAGAAGAAGATGGCGACCGCTTTATCGAGATCTGGAATCTGGTGTTTATGCAGTACAACCGTCTGGCGGATGGCACCATGGAAGACCTGCCCCAGCAGTCTATCGACACCGGCATGGGCCTGGAGCGTATTGCCGCTATCTTACAAGGCGTTCACAGCAACTATGAAATTGACCTGTTCCAGAATCTGATTAAGGCGGCGGCAACGGTCACCGGCACTGAGGATTTGGAAAATCAATCGCTGCGTGTGATCGCCGACCATATTCGCTCTTGCAGCTTTTTGATTGCCGATGGTGTTATGCCCTCCAATGAAGGTCGGGGCTATGTGTTGCGTCGCATTATACGCCGTGCCGTGCGTCACGGTTATAAGCTGGGTGCCGAGGATGTTTTCTTCTACCAGCTGGTGGAGGCCCTGATTAATGAGATGGGTGGAGCCTATCCAGAATTGAAGCAGCAGCGTACGACCATCGAGAAGGTGTTAAAGCTGGAAGAAGAGCAGTTTTCCCGTACTTTGGAGCGAGGTCTGCAAATGCTCAATGATGCTCTGACCGACATTGGCGATAAGCAGATCCCCGGTGAGCTTGTGTTTAAATTGTATGATACCTACGGCTTTCCCGCCGACCTGACCAATGATGTGGCCCGTGAAAAAGGTTACACCATCGATGAAGCGGGCTTTGAAAAAGCCATGGCCGAGCAGCGAAAGCGTGCTCAGCAAGCCAGTCAATTTGGTAAGGATTACAATGACACCCTGATCTCAGAGCAGCTGTCTGAGTTTACCGGCTACGATAACGAAGCGGGTAATGCCAAGGTGGTAGAGCTGTTTAGCACCGATGATAAGACTGAGCAGTTGGAAGCTGGTCAAACGGGAATGGTGGTTTTGGACAATACGCCATTTTATGCCGAATCCGGCGGTCAGGTCGGCGATACCGGGATCTTGGAAATGAAAGGCGGTGTTTTCCGTGTCACCGACACTCAGCATATGGGCAAGGCCATTGCTCATAAAGGGGTGGCAGAGGTGCCGCTGAAGGTAGGTGATAACGTCAATGCAGTGATCGATTCCGAACGTCGTCAGGCCATTAAGCTCAATCATAGTGCCACTCACTTGTTGCATGCGGCGCTTAAACAGGTATTGGGCGAGCACGTGAACCAAAAAGGCTCTTTGGTAGAGCCGGAGCGAATGCGCTTCGACTTCTCGCACTTCGAGGCCCTGACCCATGATGAGATTGAGCAGTTAGAGTCAGTCGTTAACGAGCAGATCCGACAGAATCACAGTCTGGAAACTCAGCTTATGGAACTGGAGCAGGCGAAAGCCGCCGGTGCCCAGGCACTCTTTGGTGAAAAGTATGATGATGATGTAAGAGTCGTCAGTATGGGGCCTTTCTCAATGGAGCTGTGCGGGGGAACCCATGTGAATCAAACTGGTGATATCGGCCTGTTCCGCATCGCCAGCGAGGCGGGGATTGCTTCGGGCGTACGTCGTATTGAGGCAGTAACGGGCGAGGCGGCCCTGGCCTTTAGTCAGGCCCAGAGTGAACAACTGAAGCAGGTCGCGGGAAAGGTAAAATCTGAACCCAGCCAACTGGTTGAGCGTATAGAGCAGATTCTGGACCAGCAAAAGGCTTTGGAAAAACAGGTTCAGCAATTGAAACAGAAAATGGCCAGTCAGGCGGGATCCGAACTGCTTTCCCAGGCGTATGAAATAAGCGGGACAAAAGTCCTGTCTGCTAAATTGGAAGACGTGGAACCCAAATCACTGCGGGATCTGATGGACACCTTGAAGAATCAGCTGGGCTCTGGCGTGATTGTGCTGGGTGTGCCGGGACAAGGCAAAGTTAATCTGATCGTCGGTGTCACCAAAGATCTGGTGGGGCAAGTGAAGGCCGGGGAACTGGTCAATTATGTGGCCCAGCAGGTGGGAGGCAAAGGCGGCGGTAAGCCAGACATGGCACAAGCCGGTGGTAAACAGCCAGAAAACCTTGACCAGGCACTGGCTTCGGTGGCGACATGGTTAGAGGATAGGCTATAATCGCCGGACCATGGCAGATCAGTTTTTGCAGTGACACAAAAACAAGGAATGATCGGCGTTGCAGAGGATTTCAACGCTTGATGGTACTGGAAGGAAAGATGATTAACGGAAAGGAGCAAGAGAATGCTGATTTTAACCCGTCGTGTTGGTGAGACTCTGATGATCGGTGACGAAGTGACCGTTACCGTTCTGGGAGTGAAAGGGAATCAAGTTCGCATCGGTGTGAACGCCCCCAAAGAAGTGTCTGTTCATCGTGAAGAGATCTATATGCGCATTCAGGCAGAGAAAAACTCTGACTCAGGAAGTTTGGCTTCCTCTGATAGCGACGATTAGGCACAAAAAAGAGGCTGGTAATTCCAGCCTTTTTTTATGTCTTTTGATTGCCGAACTGGTCCGGTTTTCTGCAGGTAATCATAGAAAAACTAGCCCTACTTAATAAAAACTCACCGAATCGTGCAAAACTCCAACACCTGTATGTTGGCAGCCCAAAAAAGGTTTGACTTCGCCCAGTGAATCATTAAACTTCGCTCCCACATTGAGGAGAGATGGCCGAGTGGCTGAAGGCGCTCCCCTGCTAAGGGAGTATAGAGTTTGTAGCTCTATCGAGGGTTCGAATCCCTCTCTCTCCGCCATTATTTTTAATGCAATGGTCAGCGCGTGTGTAGCTCAGCTGGATAGAGTACCTGGCTACGAACCAGGCGGTCGGAGGTTCGAATCCTTCCACACGCGCCATCTTCTTCTGAAAGTGAGATACTTTTTGAAGAGCGGTGTAGAAGTTGTGAATGGAAGCGTATTTAGGGTGTTTACGTCCTTGTACGGATATTCCAGCCAAGCCATCCATGGCTTGTCGTTCAGCAAACTTCCTTCATCCACAGGATAAAGGTTTTGCTTCACCCTTCCACACGCGCCATTTTTCTACTTTTGGTGTAGAATAGTACAATTAGTTTAAAGCGTGTGTAGCTCAGCTGGATAGAGTACCTGGCTACGAACCAGGCGGTCGGAGGTTCGAATCCTTCCACACGCGCCATATAAAAGAAAAGGCCCTGTCGCAAGACAGGGCCTTTTCTTTTATCCGCGTACGAGGAGGTGAGAATCTCCTCAGGTTCGACCAAAACGCCGGGTGGGTTTTGGGACAGCCATAGGCTGGCCCGCTAGGGCGAGGGCATGGACAGCCCGAGCAATCCTTCCACAATTCTTTGGGCAGTTTGGTATGACTCCTATTGAGGTTTGTCGCGCGCAGATACGCCATTAGAAGCCCTCTACAGCATGTATTGCTAGTCAAGCCTCAGCCCTTTTTCGCTTTCTCTGTTGCAGTTCTGCTGGGCCTTGCTACAATCGCCACCGATTCAGGCTAGGCCTGAAGTAACCAAGGGGTGCCGAGAGGCTGAGATTCACGTTCACTGAGGTGGCGTGTGAACCCTTACACCTGATCCGGATAATACCGGCGTAGGAATGGTTGGGGGATTTCACCCTGCAATAAAACTCCCATTGACCTGCCGTAACGCCGGATCTTTTCACGATGTAACAGAGAAGATCCATAATGCTAAAACTATCGACCCTTGCCTTGACGACTGCTGTAAGCGGTTTGTTTAGCGCTGTCGGCGTTGCCGAACAGCTGCCACAGGATGTTGAACACATTATCGTTAGCAGTGACTTTCAAAAGCGTAGTCTGCAAAAGTTGCCTTCCAGCCTGTCTATTGTTGGTGCACAAGACATTGAGCTCCGTCAGGCTCAGCACCTGGAGCAGATTTTGAATGTGGCGCCGAATGTTAATTTTGCAACGGGCGCTTCTCGTGGGCGTTACATCCAAATTCGCGGTATCGGGGAGCGCAGTCAGTTCGCCGAACCCATCAATCCATCAGTCGGCGTCATTGTGGATGATATGGACTTTTCCGGTATCGCAGCAGTGGGAACCTTGTTTGATGTTGAGCAAGTCGAAATTTTTAAAGGTCCACAGGCCACTGAATTTGGTGCCAGTGCTTTGGCGGGAGCGATAAAGATCAAAACCACCGAAGCCACCGCAGAACAAACCCAGAAGGTATCATTGACTCTGGCGCAGCAGGATACCTGGCGACTCGGCGCTGCCATAGGAGGCGCTTTAACTGACAGAGTATTTTACCGCGTTGCGCTTCAGCAACATAAAAGCGACGGCTTTGTTGAGAATATCCACCTGAACCGGGAAGACACCAATGGACAGGATGAGCTTACTGGCCGATTTAAATTGCGTTACCTGGCTTCTGAGCGGTTAACCCTAGATTTGAATTACCAGCATTTTGATATCGACAATGGCTATGATGCCTTCTCATTGGAAAACAATCGCCAGACCCGTTCTGACCAACCTGGATTTGATCGCCAGCAGACTCATGCGCTGGGTTTAAGAGCGCGTTATCAAGTCTCTTGGGGCGAACTGTTGGCGATAGGCACCCATGCGGAGTCTGAGATTGGCTATGCCTATGATGAAGACTGGACTTTTACCGGCTTTCATCCCTGGGGGTATACCTCTTTTGATGCGTACTTCAGAGACAGAGATACTCAGACCATAGAACTTCGGGCATCTTCCAACGATATCAGTGCTCTGTTTAACCAGTCTACAGATTGGACTTTGGGGGTCTTTGTTAAGGCGACCGAGGAGGATCTGCTGCGTCAATATACTTACGCCGCGTCAGACTTTACCAGTGAGTATCAGCCTGATAACCAGGCCATTTACGCTGAAACCCGCTCGCGTCTCAGCGAACGACTGGGGCTCACGGCAGGCTTGCGACTGGACCACTACGAAATCGACTATCAGGACTCTAATGCCTATCGTGAGCGTTTAAGTGAGACTATGTTGGGCGGTAAGCTGGTACTCGACTACGATCTTACCTCAAACACGATGCTGTATGCGGGGCTTTATCGTGGCTATAAGGCCAGCGGTTTTAATCCAGACGAACGTGTCAGTGCCGAGAAGCGCTTGTATGACCCTGAATATAACTGGAACTACGAGTTAGGCCTTAAATGGAGCGGCAAGCAAAGTTTTGTCCGTGTCGCGGCCTTCTATATGGATCGTAAAGACACTCAGATCAGCGATTTTGACGTACAGAGCAGGCCTGATGGTACTGCCTCCTTTATCGATGTGATTGATAATGCTGATTTGGGCGAACATCAGGGGCTGGAGTTAGAATCTGGCTGGCAAGTCACTGACAATCTGAACCTGAGTGCCAACCTGGGCTTATTGGATGCCAGCTTTGAGGGCTACCAGAGAGCCAATGGTGACTTTGTCGAAGAGCGGGAGCAGGCACAATCCCCCAGCTATATGTTCAATCTGGCCTTGAACTGGGATATAAGTGATCGTCTGCGCTGGCATGTGGAAGTGGATGGTAAAGACGAATTCTACTTCTCCGATGGCCACAATGAACAATCGGGTGCCTATGAACTTGTCCATGCCAGCTTGTCTTACCACCTTGCCCATTGGACCTTGTCATTATGGGGACGTAACCTGACGGACGAGACCTACTATACTCGGGGTTTCGGCGGTTTTAATAATGACCCCAGAGAGGGGTATGCGCCCCCGGAACCTTACTATCAACTTGGTGATGGTCGTCGTATTGGCATCAGTGCCGAGTACACTTTTTAGGAGGTATTGATGAAACTGGTGGCAGAATTGTCTCTGTATCCATTAACCGAACAGTACATTGGACCGATTAAGGATTTTATTGCCCGGCTTAACGGACACCCTGAGTTAGAGGTGGTAACGACCGCTACCAGTACAAGGGTAGCCGGCAGCTATAAGGCAGTAATGGCGATCTTATCTGCGGAGATGCAGCGCACTCATGAACAGGTTGGACAGGCGGTGTTTGTGTGCAAATTTTTAAACGGTGACAAAATGCAGGAGCACGCCTCTTGAGTTTTTGGCAGCAGTTGGCCGAGCAATGGAATGCTCAGTCTGGTTGGGAAGTCGTGGCGGTGATTCTCGCTATTGCTTATGTCTGGCTGGCTGCGCGTCAACATATCGCTTGCTGGCCATGTGCGTTAGTCAGCACAGCCATCTACAGCTGGTTGTTCTGGGATAATACACTGCCTATGCAGGCGGCGTTGAATGTTTATTACTTACTGATGGCCCTGTACGGTTGGTGGCACTGGCGAAAAGGCAACCAGGAACGAGGCTTGCCGGTTTCACGGCAGAGTAAGACTTTTCACGGGCTAATGATTATTGGCTGTTTGATGGTCTCGTTGTCCATGGCGTATGGTTTGTCTTGGGTCTTTATCAGTGACTACCTGTATCTGGATGCATTGGTCACTGTCTTTAGCCTTTACGCCACTTACCTGATGACCCAAAAGGTATTGGAAAACTGGGTTTACTGGGTAGTCATAGACGCTTTGGCTGCCTGGCTGTACTGGCAAACCGGGCTTTACCTGACCAGTATTCTCTTTATCGGTTACCTGGGGTTTGCGGTTTATGGTTTGATTCAATGGTACGACTCAATGCCGGAGCGGACTGCCAATGCGACCTGAACCGAATGTTATTGAAGAACTGGTGGAGCAGGGCCTTTGCAACAGGGACGCTGACTGGAAGAAACTGGATGAGGGCGCAATTAATGATAACTTCGTCCTAAAAGATAATGACACTGAGCTATTTTTAAAATGCTTTGCGCAAAAGACCCCTGCCAGAATTGACCGCCAAGTCCAGTATCAGATACAACAGCAACTGGCTAAACAGGGCTTTGCGCCAGAGCCTCTGTATCTGGGTGTACAGAGCAATTTCATGTTGGAGCCATGGCTGGATCTGACACCTATTGCGAAAAGCCGGACACCTCGCGAACTTAAAGTGGCCTTTCTGGCCAAACGCTTGGCTCAAATTCATGCATTAGACATCGAGGCCCCTGAGCTGGACTTAATTGGAGACTGGCAACACTATTTGGACAGTGGCGCAATGCTCAGTGAAGGGCAGCAAAAGATGATGCAGGAGTATGAGCAGTTGTGGCGCTCAGTGGACAAAAGCTGCTTTTGTCACCATGATCTGGCATTTAGTCACGTGTGTGTATCGCCGCAGAACATGACGCTGGACTGGGAGTACGCGGCCCTGTCTAATCCTGCTTTTGATATCGCTTCCTGCGTGTGGATTAACGAGCTCAGTCGCGCTGAAATGAGGACACTGGTGAAAGTCTATGCTGCTGAGTCCTCTAAGAATTGGCGACCCTTAGAAGAGCTCACTAGCCAGTTTTTGCCCTTGGCCAATTTTACCGCTGAACTCTGGCTACAAGTAGCGGGGTTGTCCCGGCAAGAGGTGGTTGCCGAATAATTGCGCAGTTGGGCGCAAGGCATGGGTTTTTGCTTTACCTTTATCGGCCCTTGGGTATAATTCTGCCCTCACTACAGGGGTGTAGCTCCAATTGGCAGAGCAGCGGATTCCAAATCCGCGTGTTGGGGGTTCGAATCCCTCCACCCCTGCCACGAATTTAGAAGAAACCGCACAGTGCTGCGGTTTTTTTGTGCCTGTAATTTATAGTGGAGAGCGAACTGGTGGAGGGTGAGAAGCCCCAAGGTTCGACACTTTGTCAGGAACAAAGTGAGCCGCGTCAGCGCCCTTGCGGTCAGGCACAAGTAAGTGCCTAAGGTAATTCCTCCACCCCTGCCACGAATTTAGAAGAAACCGCACAGTGCTGCGGTTTTTTTGTGCCTGTAATTAATAGCCACATGCTAGTTGGTAGGGGGTGAGAAGCCGGACAGGTCGACTCTTTTCTTATCCCTGTCCTGTGGTCTTGTGGTACATTTAAACCTATGACTAGCTTATCCGACTATCAAAAAGCCGTGTTAGCCGAGCTGGATATTCCGCTTTGGCAGTTGCGTTGTGCATTATCAGCGGAAGAGACTGATGCCCAGGTGGGGTCTTTTGCAAAAGCGGTGGTAGAGTCCAATCCTGAAAAAGGTCCAGAGGCCCAAGAGCCAGAGGCTTTAGTGGACAGTGAGCATCCCATGGCTGTGGATATGCAGCAACACCTGAACGCCATGACAGGCATCACGGTTCATCGTTGGGTTGTGTCCTCACAGCTGAGCTTTGATGATGGAGTGCTGCACGCTCCGCATCCGATGTATTTGGCGACCCAGCCTGAAACCAAGCGACGGCTGTGGGAGTTGCTCGTTGACTGACTTTATTTCTCTGGATAAGAATAATTATGAAGACGCCTTTCAGCTGCAGTGTCTGTGTCATTCCCACCCCTGGTCCCGTAACACCTTTATCGATAGCCTAAGCACGCCTTATTTTGCCTTTGCCTTAACTGAGACCCAGAATACTCAGGGGTTTTATTTGGGACTTCAGGTATTGCAAGAAGTGACATTGATGGATATCGGCGTTCACCCTGACTGCCGGGGAATGGGGGTGGGTCGTCGCCTAATGATGCATTTTGTCGATGTCTGTCAACGACGCGGGGCTGATCAGGTTTGGTTGGAAGTACGGGTATCAAATGAGGCTGCAATTCATCTGTATAAAACCTTTGGTTTTGATGTCGTAGAGCGCCGTAAGAACTATTATCCCTCGGCCTCGGGTCGGGAAGACGCTCTGATGATGACGTTGAAGTTGCTAGAAGGCAATTAGAAAAAAAGCCGCATTAATGCGGCTTTTTTATCGCTTAACTCAGAAGTAATAACCAAAGTTAATATTAAAGCGGGTGTTGGTCTGGCCACCATCGGCGCCCATAGTGCCGCCCACAAAGGGGTGGTTTTCGGCGGTAACAATATCAAAGTAGGTGTACAGGCCGCCCGCAGAAACGGCCATGCCCAATACATTCATGAAGGTATCGTCTTCCAGGCCGTTTTTGGCCGACATCAAACTGAAGTTGTCGTAAAAGCGCAGCGCCGAGACCGGTCCGATGTTAACTGGCAAGTCATAGGCCACATTGGCCGTATACAGTGTCGCGGCTGAGGGCATGGTATCAAAGTAGGCATAGGCGCCAGTGACAATGCCCTGATTGGCCACATCAGTGTCGAAGTCGTAGCGAGACACCATGCCCATCAGTTCCCACGGACCCGAGTTAAAGCGAGCGTGAGCGCCATAGACTTCCCGGTCGCCGACACTGTCGTTACCGTCATGCAGATCGCCGATTTGGGTGGACAGGCCAAGCTCCAGCTTATCACCGTCGGCAAAGTGGAATTTACGCGCCCCACGCACAGCCCAGTAATTACTCTTGGCAACTTGTAAACTGGGGGCGTCGTAAATGCCTTCGCCGTCCAGACGTATACCCACTGCATCGTAGGCATAGCGATCGGCGCGGCTGTCGACAAAACCGTCTACGCCACCTTGTTCATCGCCTTTCATAAAGCCGATGTCCCAGTCCCAGTCTTTGGAACGATACTGGAAGTTAATGCCTGATTCGGGGTTATCTTCCAGGCCTACATAGAAGTTGGAACTGAAGAAGTAGTTGTGTGAGTTGTAAGGAATATTGCCATAAGGCACGTTAATTATACCCACCTGACCTTGCCAGTGGTCAGTAAAGTTGTAACCCACATAAGCCTTTTGCACCGCTTCCATATATTGGAACCAACGGTACTGAGCGGCCAGGATCACATCGTTGATCTCTCCGTTGAAGTCGATGCGTACTAGGTCAAAGTCCAGGTCACCTGCTCGATCCCGGTTATCGGCATCATAGTCGGCATACACATACTGGAAGCGCACCGCGCCGCCAACTCGGATAGGAGGGTTTTGGGCGTCTTTGACTTCCTCTTCAAGCTCACCGAGACGAGCGTCTATAAATTCGCGCCGCTCCTGACTGCTGACGGACACGCGATCAATCGTGTGCTTGTCGGGATCAGGTTTCGAGGATGGCTCTGTGTCGTCAGATGACTGCTGCTGCTCGAGTTTAGCCTGCAGTGCTTTCACCTGCTGTTGCAGCTGGCGAACTTGTTCCATCACTGAGTCTAGCTCGTCCTGAGATACAGAAGTCTGCTGTGCTTGGGCAGAAAGTGGCAGCAACGCTGCCACTGCTAGCCCTAAGAGTTTCCTCTTCATGGGCGGTACCTTTATCTCAATACATGCAAGAAATGCATGTGTTTATGATAGTGATCGATAACATCGCCGATCACGGCCTCTTTCGACCAACCCATAATATCGTAATCCTGGCCACCCTCACTCAGGTGAACCTCGGCACGATAGTAGAGTTTATCTTCACTCATTTTGTCTGGGTCAGCTTCTTGTTCAGGATGTAAGAAGGCAGGGCGCACGTGACGACCTAAGCGAATTTCGTAGACAAAGTCGATCTCTTCGCCGTGTGATACCTTGAACAGAATCTGATCCTCACGGCTTTTGTCTAACTCTACTTCATAGTCGTTATTACGCATTTCTTCAGCGACTTCCTCGAAGGCAGGCACAACAACCTTTTTGATGTAGCGTTGGCCGTTTTCTTTACTGGGGAAGTCGACAATATTGTGCAGACGTTCTTTCCAGTTTTTAGAGCCCATGGTGGCCGCAGTCAGGTAACTGTTCTGCAATGCCTCGCGCTTGTGAAGGTCAATGCGCAGCGCCTTAATAAGACCATAAGTGGCGATCAATAACACAATGGTAAAAGGAAGAGCACTGGCGATGGCCATAGTCTGGAGTGCGCCCAGTCCACCGGCCAATAACAGAGCGATGGCAACCACACCTTCACCGCTAGCCCAGAAGATTTTTTGCCACAGATAGGTGTCGTCTCGACCATTGGAACACAGCATATCCACCACCATGGAGCCGGAGTCCGATGAGGTAACGAAGAATACGATCACCATAATGGTCGCAATAAAGGACAGGATCGACGACAGTGGGAAGTTTTCTAAAAACGCAAATAAGGCAATGGATACATCTTCTTGTACCATTTCACCCAAGCTGGCAACGCCCTGATTGAGAATCAGCTCAATGGCAGAGTTACCGAAGAAGGTCATCCACATCAGGGTAAAGCCTGTGGGGACCAATAGTACGCCCAGGACAAACTCACGAATCGTCCGTCCACGGGAAACGCGGGCGATGAACAAGCCAACGAACGGAGCCCAGGATAGCCACCAACCCCAATAGAATACTGTCCAACCACCAATCCAGTCGGATTTTTCATAGGCGAACAGGTTGAAGGTATTACCGACAATGTCGGATAGGTAGGCACCGGTGTTTTGTACAAAGGCTTGTGCAAGAAATACCGTCGGGCCCAATACAAGCACGAACAATAGCAGCAAAACGGCTAAGGCCATATTCAACTCTGAAAGACGGCGGATGCCTTTATCCAGGCCCGTACACACCGAGATAACCGCCAGGGCAGTAATGCCGATCACCAACAGTATTTGTGGTGTGGTACCGATGGGCATATCGAACAGATAGTTAAAACCGGCATTGACCTGAGCCACACCAAAACCGAGTGAGGTCGCAACGCCAAACAGCGTGCCGATAACGGCAAATACGTCCACAGCATGACCGATAGGGCCGTAGATGCGCTCCCCAATCATCGGATACAGGGCCGAACGTAAGGTCAGTGGCAGATTATGACGATAGGCAAAGAAAGCGAGAATCAGCGCGACAATAGCGTAAATCGCCCAGGCATGCAGCCCCCAGTGGAAGAAGGTGATCTTCATAGCCTCTCTGGCGGCTTCCACGGTATTGCCTTCGATCACCGGCGGTGACATAAAGTGCATCACAGGTTCGGCGACGCCAAAAAACATCAGACCGATCCCCATACCCGCAGAAAACAGCATCGAGAACCAGGTTATCATGCTGTAATCGGGGGTCGAATGATCGGGACCGAGTTTTATGGCCCCGTACTGTGAAAAGCCGAGAAAAACTACAGCCAGTAATATGACTGCAACGGCAATAACATAAAACCAACTGCCGTTTTCAATGATCGCACTCTGAGCCGCCTGGAATGTGGCGTTGGCACTATCAGGGGCGATGATTGAAAACAGTAGTAAGAGTACTATTAACCCGGCTGAGGGGTAAAATACCGCCGGATTAAATTTTGCTGGGGTGTTCTCAGACATCCTCTTAGCTCCTTTGGTTAACTGCCTTATTAGGACTGCCAACAACGAAAAAGTGGCAGACAGTTAGTATTTTAAGAGGCGTCGGACGAGAATAAGGAGCACGAGCGGCAGTCCTTACTTCTAAGCCGACTTTTTAACAGCACTGGCCTGATTCAGACAATACTGCGCTCCTCTTATCGCTGTTCTATTATCTATTTATTCGAATGTTTCGTCCACCCTGCGAGTTTTGAGGGTGGCTATGTTTGAGCATAGATGAGAAAAATAAAGCTGCCATAACTTGTTTAATTAAAAATAAAAAATGACTTATTAATTTTATGTGTTGCTGTTTAAGCGAGGCGAATAGTGAGGGGAGGCAGTTTCAGAATACAGAATGCTTATCCTGGTGCTCGGAGTCTGGCACTCGGGTAGCGCGGCTGTCATTTCAGCGCCGTCTTTTATATAATCGCGCGCCAAAGTCCAACCCATACTGCCAAAAACTAGGGGCAGCAAACCGCGGGATAGAAGCTTACTAATGAAACAAGCGGAACAAACGGCCAAACGCCGTACCTTTGCGATCATCTCGCACCCGGATGCGGGTAAGACCACCATTACCGAGAAGGTGCTGTTATTCGGCAACGCAATCCAGAAGGCTGGTACTGTTAAAGGAAAGAAGTCGGGACAGCATGCTAAATCTGACTGGATGGAAATGGAAAAGGAGCGGGGCATCTCGGTAACCACCTCGGTGATGCAGTTCCCCTATGACAGCTGTCTGGTGAACTTGTTGGATACGCCGGGACACGAAGATTTCTCAGAAGACACTTACCGGACCCTGACGGCCGTGGATTCTTGCTTGATGGTGATCGACTCCGCCAAGGGCGTCGAAGATCGTACCATTAAGCTGATGGATGTTACCCGCCTGAGAGACACACCCATTCTCACCTTTATGAATAAGCTGGACCGGGATATTCGCGACCCCATCGAATTGCTCGATGAGGTCGAAGAGGTGCTCAAGATCAAATGTGCGCCAATAACCTGGCCCATTGGCATGGGTAAAGAGTTTAAAGGTGTTTACCACCTGCTCAGAGATGAAACCATCCTCTATCAAAGCGGTCAGGGCCACAGGATCCAGGACAGTAAGATCATAAAGGGGTTGGACAATCCGGAACTGGACGAGGCCATCGGCAGTTACGCCGATGAGCTGCGTGACATGCTGGAACTGGTGCGCGGCGCTTCCCATGACTTCGAGTTGGAAGCTTTCTTAAATGGCGAACTGACGCCGGTGTTTTTTGGTACCGCGCTGGGTAACTTTGGTGTGGATCATATGCTCGATGGATTGTGTCAGTGGGCTCCAGCGCCTATAGGTCGCGAAACCGATCAGCGCAGGGTGGAGCCAGCGGAAGACAAGTTCTCCGGCTTTGTGTTTAAAATTCAGGCCAATATGGATCCCAGGCACCGGGATCGGATCGCCTTCTGTCGCATTGTGTCAGGCAAATACCAGAAAGGCATGAAACTGTTTCAGAGCCGTATCGGTAAGGATGTACGTATTTCCGATGCACTGACCTTTATGGCTGGAGACCGTGAGGCGCTCGATGAAGCCTGGGCTGGGGATATTATCGGTCTGCATAATCATGGCTCCATTAAGATCGGCGATACCTTTACCGAAGGTGAAAATTTACGTTTTACCGGCATTCCTAACTTTGCCCCTGAATTGTTCCGACGCATCCGTCTGAAAGATCCGCTTAAGCAAAAACAACTGCAAAAAGGTTTGATTCAGTTATCTGAAGAGGGCGCGGTTCAGGTATTCAGACCGCTCATCAACAACGACTTGATCGTCGGCGCCGTAGGCACGCTGCAGTTTGATATGGTGGTGGCTCGCCTAAAGGCAGAATACAATGTGGACGCCATTTACGAAAATGTGAATGTGGCGACCGCCCGTTGGGTGGACAGCGATGATCCGAAAAAACTGGACGAATTTAAACGCAAGGCGGAGCAGAACCTGGCTCTGGACGGCGGCGACAACCTTAGTTATATCGCTCCGACCATGGTCAATTTATCGCTGGCAGAAGAACGTTATCCAGATATCCAATTTATGAAAACCCGTGAGCATTAGGGCCTGACTAAGGTAGCTGACTATGAATATACATCAAATACTCACCGAGAAATTCCGTCTTGCCTTGCAGGCCATTGGCGCGCCTGAAAACGCACCAACGCCCCTGAGCCGAAGTACCCGTCCCGAGTTTGGTGATTATCAGTTTAACGGCGCTATGGCTCTGGCTAAGCAATTGAAGCAAAAGCCCCGGGACATCGCCGAGCAAATTGTTGCGGCCGCTGATCTTAGCGGTGTCGCCGATAAGCTTGAGGTGGCTGGCCCCGGCTTTATCAACGTGCATTTGAGTCAGAACTGGTTGGCCGACAGGCTGCAAGACGCGGCTAAGGATGAGCGTTTGGCTGTTGAGCCACAAGCCAGTCAGAATATTGTGGTGGACTACTCATCGCCTAATCTCGCGAAAGAGATGCACGTGGGTCATCTGCGTTCCACCATTATCGGTGATGCGGTGGTCCGGGTGTTGGAGTTCATGGGCCATAAGGTAATTCGTCAAAACCATATGGGCGACTGGGGAACCCAGTTTGGTATGTTACTGGCGCACCTGGAAGACAAACTGGCCGAGGACAAGCTGGCCGAAACCGCATTATCTGATCTGGAAGACTTTTATCGCGAGGCGAAAGTGCGCTTCGATGAGGAAGAAGGCTTCGACGATCGCGCCAGGGAATATGTGGTGCGTCTGCAGCGAGGCGATAAGGACTGTCTGGATTTATGGGATAAGTTTATTGATGTATCTATCGCGCATAGCGAAGAAGTCTATCAGACTCTGAACGTAACACTTTCTCGTGAGCATATTATGGGGGAGAGTGCCTATAACGACCAACTGGCCGATGTCGTTGAAAAGCTGAAGCAGCAAGGCGTAGCGGTGGAAGATCAGGGTGCCCAGGTCGTGTTTCTCAATGAAATGACTGATAAAGAGGGTAAGCCAGCCGTATACATTGTACAAAAATCCGGTGGCGGTTACCTCTATTCCACCACGGATCTTGCGGCCATGCGTTATCGCTCCTTTGACTTGGATGCAGATCGCATTCTGATATTTACCGATGCTCGGCAGGCGCTACATTTTAAACAAACCGAACTGGTAGGTCGTAAGGCAGGCTTTATCAAACAGCAGACAAGTTATGAACACTGTCCTTTCGGAATGATGCTGGGCAAGGATGGCAAGCCTTTTAAGACTCGTTCAGGCGGAACGGTGAAGCTGGTGGAATTGCTGGATGAAGCCGTGCAGCGCGCCACGAACTTGATTAACGACAGAGACGATGAACTGTCGAATGAAGTGAAGCAAGAAATCGCCCGTAAGATAGGCATTGGCGCGGTTAAGTATTCGGACCTGAATAAAAACCGTACTACCGACTATGTGTTTGACTGGGACGCCATGTTGAGCTTCGATGGCAATACCGCCCCTTACCTACAATACGCCTACACTCGGGTAAAGAGCGTATTCCGTAAGGCCGGTGTCGAGCCTAAGCAGGTCGAGGCTGGTTTAATCCTGGAAGAAAAAGCGGAGCGAGCCTTGGCGATCAAGTTGCTGCAATTTGAGGAAGCCTTATTGCAAGTGGCGGGTGAAGCTACGCCTCACGTTTTGGCTAACTATCTGTACGAACTGGCCAGTCAGTTTATGGGCTTCTATGAGTCCTGTCCGATCCTGAAGTCTGGAGTGACTGATGAGGTCAGAAACAGTCGCCTCATGCTATCGCGACTGACCGCAGAAACGCTCAGTCGGGGACTTGATTTACTGGGTATTGAGACGATGGAAAAGATGTAAATCTCTCTATCCTGCAGAGCATTAAAAAACGGCGCTTTTGAGCGCCGTTTTTAATGCTGCTGACACCTACTGACTGAGCGTCAACAGACTCTTGATGTTTTCCAGTGTGGCATCGCCAATGCCCTTGACGTCTTTTAGCTGCTCAATGGAACTGAAACCACCGTGAGAGTTACGATAAGCGACAATGGCCGCGGCTTTCTTTTCACCGATACCCGGAAGTGTTTGCAGCGCTTCAGCCGAAGCGCTGTTCAAATCGAGTTTTTGGTGTTGAGCGGCTGACTCAGAGTAGAGCTCTTTATCTGGTGTGGATGCCCATAAGGTGGGGCTGGTGATTGCCATAACCATAGTCAGTACTACTGATAACAACAACTTCATAATATCCTCCTTGGCCTTTGTTTGTTGTCATTACCGAGTGTAGTCAAAATTTTACAGTTGTGAGCATTCCGGTTAAATAAGTTTTTTATAAATAAAGTTGTTTAAATACCCTAGATGCATAAAAAAGCCAGCCCTGAGGCTGGCTTAATACATTAGGTGTAAGGTATTTAACGCGTTAGCTTTTTCTTTTCTGTTGCAGTAACAGATGCTTCAATGCGTCGGTTTTGTTTATGAGCCTCTGCTGTATTGGCTGGGTTGAGTGGTCGGGACTCGCCATAACCCACAGCAGAGAGTCTCTCTGGGGCGATGTTATAGCGGTCAATCAATAATTGTCTGACAGCTCTAGCACGGCGCTCTGACAGAGCCTGATTGTAGTCGGCGTCCCCTACGGTAGATGTGTGTCCCTGAATTTGCGCTGAGGTATTAGGAAAGCGTTGCAAGAAAGCCTGAAACTCATGGAATTTCTCGGCTTCCGGGTTTTCCACTTCGGCGCTGTCATTGGCAAAGAGTACTTCCAGGTTTTGAGTGACTGACTCATCAACAAAGATGCTGCAGCCCTTTGAGTCCACCTTGTCTTGTGTTGGAGTATTGGGGCATTGATCCTGAGCATCGTACACGCCGTCCTTGTCACTATCCGAGCGCACGGCTTCAGGTTCGGGCTGAGTCGGTGGGGCAGCTGCTTGAGTCGGCTCAGGGGACTGATAAGAACTACCGGTGTTGCCAAAGGTATAGGCAATACCCAGCTTGATGCCGAAGTCGTTAAAGCTTTGACCAAAGTCATGATAGATGGCAGCTTCACTGATTAGGCGCCAGTTTTTGCTTAATTGCCAGTGTTTTCCAACGCCCAGGTTGGCCATTCGGTAGGTCTGCTCCAGGTCTTCGACCTTATAGCCGACAAAGGTATAGATATCGGGGTCGTCGAGAAAGTACAGGGCATCAATGCCCAAGCGCTTACCACTCAAATCGATCGCAGGGTTGGTTTCATGGTCGAGCTGCATCCGGGCATACTCCAGCCTGAATGACCAGTCCTGGTTAAGGCCAATACCCACTTCACCACCAAGGTTGGCGCCATCATCCATATTGCTATTATCGAGCGGCTTGTCGCTATCCACCTCGTAATGTTCAACAAAGGCGCCGATCCAATTGTGAGATGGCTGTTCTGCGACCGCTGGGTAGCTAAAGACTGTTCCTGCAACACAAAGGCTGATAAGTGCTCGCTGCATAATGTTTCTCCTTGTTTAACAAACTTCCCCTAGCCGCAAGTATACCCGCGTTGTGAGAGAAGCAAGATAATATTTTCTGTTGGCGCTATTATTCGCCGTGAAGAGTTGCAATCAGTTGACGTGGTCCGGCGTTGTCTCTGTGCTCACACAGATAGATGCCTTGCCAGGTACCCAGGTTCAGACGACCATTGGTGATGGGTAAGGTCAGGCTTACTCCCAAAATGCTGCTTTTCAGATGGGCAGGCATATCATCGGGACCCTCGTAAGTGTGAATATAGTAGGGTTGGTTTTCTGGCACCATATGGTTGAAGTGGCTCTCAAAGTCCTGCCTTACACTAGGATCCGCGTTTTCGTTGATACTCAGGCTCGCGCTGGTGTGTTGCAGTAGTAGATGTATCAGTCCCACGCGGTAATCCGATAGCATGGGGAGTTGCTGGAGAATGTCTTCGGTAACCAGGTGGAAGCCCCGGGAATGAGGCTTCAGTCGAATGTGTTGTTGCTGCCAGGTCATAGATTTTCGAAGCAAATTTCCAGGTGAGCTTTACCGGCATCGCTTTCAAACGGCATGATGATTTTAGGACCATCTACCTTATGAGTGATGGTGTGTTGCTTACCGGACACCACCATCGGGGTGGCCATGTCAAACTCATAGCCCTTTTGGGATAAGTCATTTTTAGCACCGCCGGTGACCATATTCGTGATCTCGCCCACCATATCGGTGACATCATCGTTTATTTCAGTGCATTGTTCGCCCAGCATTCGCTCCATGATGGCAAGCGCCAGTGGTGCTTCAAAAGAAAGTGAAAAAGAACCACGGACCTGAGGCCCGACCATGCCGATCAAACCGGATACATCTCCCCGGGCGACCGCATCGGCTTTTTTCTTGGGTTTGCCTGCTTTTAACTCAGTCTGGGCCATGGTCTTAAGGACGTTGGTTAAGGCGGTGATAAAGGGATTCACAAATTCGACGTTCATGGTATTACGTTGCTCCTCATAACCACTACTCGGTGAGCATACCGTGGATTCATTATTACTATGGCTAAGTCAGACTCTTCTGTCTAACTTGGGTTGTTATTTGTCAGTGCTGACAGCGTGCACAAGTGCCGTGGGCTTCGATGGTTTGTTTTACGACTCGAAAGCCATACTGGTTTGCTTGTTTGTCCAGAGTTTCCTTTAAGCCCTCGGACTGGATTTCTTTCACTTCACCGCATTGGTCGCAGATTAGGAATTGAACCGGATGGTTGCAGTCAAAGTGATGACAGGCAATATAGGAGTTATTGGACTCAAGCCGATGGACTAAGCCTAGCTCCAGTAAAAAATCCAGTACACGATAGACGGTGGCAGGTTTTGCCGAAGATTCGGTCTGTCGAAGTTCATCGAGCAATTCGTAAGCGCCTGTCGCCCCCTGTCGCTGCAGTAACAGCCCATATACTTTCTCGCGAAGCTGAGTAAATCTCGCCCCTTTACCTTCGCAGAAACGGCGGGCATGACTGAGTAAGGCGTTGTGCTCCATAATATCCGCAGCCAATCAACATTCTATAACCAAATTCTACCACGATCGGACCTATGGGTGAATGGGCATAAATTCACAGCCAGTGTGCTTTTCGGTAGAATAGTGGTTTTAGGTAAGCTTCTTAATTGGTAATGACTGACCCACGCCGAATCTCAATCGCTCCCATGCTGGACTGGACAGATCGTCACTATCGCTTTTTCATGCGAGGACTGACGCGTCATGCCATGCTGTATACAGAAATGGTTACCACGGGGGCGATTCTCTTTGGTAAAGGGGATTACCTTGCCTTTGATGAACAAGAACATCCGGTGGCGTTACAACTGGGGGGCTCCGATCCAGAGCAAATGGCAGAATGTGCCGCCATTGCTGAGCAGCGCGGCTACGATGAGGTTAACATCAATGTCGGTTGCCCGTCTGACCGGGTTAAAAATGGCCGCTTCGGTGCCTGCCTGATGGCCGAGCCGGAGCTGGTCGCTCGTTGTGTGGCAGCTATGAAAGCTCAGGTTAGCATTCCGGTTACCGTTAAGTGTCGCATCGGTATCGACGATATGGACGAACAAGCGGCCTTAAACCAGTTCGTCGAGGTTGTTGCCAATGCGGGGTGTACGCATTTTACGGTCCATGCCCGTAAAGCATGGCTTCAAGGCTTAAGTCCTAAAGAAAACCGGGAAGTCCCCCCTTTGAACTATGAACGTGTTTACCAGCTTAAGCGTGACTTTTCAGAGTTACATATTGCCTTAAACGGGGGCGTTAAGAGTTTGGATGATGCTGAACGACATCTTGAGTGTCTGGATGGTGTCATGATTGGCCGGGAGGCCTATGCCAATCCTTTTCTGTTTTCACAAGTGGACGAACGGTTCTTTCAGCAGCCAGCCAGGGTACTGGATAGGGAAGCCATGGCTCGACGGATGATTCCTTACATTGAACATCAAATTACTCAGGGCGCCAAGCCGTGGCACATTGCCCGCCATATGTTGGGATTATTTCAAGGCCAGCCAGGGGGACGTATTTGGCGGCGTTATCTCAGCGAAAATGGCACTCGGGCTGATTCGGGACAGTTAATTGAGGCGGCCCTGGCAGCTCGACAAGAAAGAAAACCCTCTCCCAATCATCCGAGCGCTAAAATTTAGTCAAATCCACTAAATCTTGGTTTTCTTGTTTTCGGTAGATGGCGTTCTTGCTCGCAGGTCTTTTTAAAACTCCTTTTATAACAACTAGATAGTCACGCCGGCTAAGTTGGCATCAATCTGGCTAAACCTTTAGCGTCATTACAACGACCCAATTAGCGGTTAAAGGAGAAACAGATTATGTCAGTCATTAATACCCCAGCAGCTCTTGTTATTGGTTCTACTCTGGCGTTTAGCGCCGGTGCGCAGGCGAACACAATTTCCTTGTCAGAATTAGCCAGTCACTTTTTAAGCACTGCTCTAAGTGCCACAGCCTCTGAGGTTCAGTCCAGTGTGCGTACTAACGTGTTGGAAGCGGCTCGGTTCACTCTCAGTGAGTCATCATCGATGCAGGAGGAGCCGGAGTCTGAGACTCAGCCGGAGGAGAGCAAAGATGCCAGCCAGCATTGAGTTATTAGGCTTGTTATCGGTGCCGGTACTGAGCTTTGTGATCGGCGCTGTTGTTATGACCTGGTTTGGTCGCATCAGTCAGTCGCCTCTGTTCCTTCAGGGACGATAAGCCGGGTCAGATTGTCAGTTTAGGAGAATAAAGTTGTGAATTACGAACATGATGTTAATCGGTTATCCAAGCGGCCGGCACTGGCCAAAATCAGTGGTGTCTGTGCTGGTCTCGCGCGCCACTTCGGCTTCCCGGTATGGGCTGTGCGACTCGCTGCGCTGTTGTTTCTGGTTGTGTTTACGGTACCAACACTAGTGGCCTATGTTGCAGCAGCTTTATTATTACCCAGTCGCTGAGGTGAACCTAATTCTTCATTGGCATTAGTAGGATTATCCTCAATAATGAGTGCAAATTCGTAGCATAAGCCACAAGGGGTAAAGGTGAAACTTCGGTGTGTTTTTTTGATGGCGTTAACAATGCCGGTTCTGGCGCAAGCAGCCGTAAGCAGTTCCGAGGCGCGTATCCGCTTGCTGCCACCAGGGGTGCCAAACACGGCTGCCTATGTCACAGTGCTCAATAGTGGCGAGAAAGACATTACGATAGTGGGCGCTCAGTCGGACGTTGCTGAACGTGTTGAACTGCATAACCACGTGATGGACGATGGCATGATGAGTATGCAAAAACAGGATGAGATTCCATTGCCTGCAGGCAGTGAGGTGCGATTCCAGCCCGGCGGCTATCATATTATGTTATTTGATCTAAAAGCGCCCTTATCGGCGAATACACCGGTATCCATCCGGTTGCTATTGGATAATGGTCAATCGTTAATGTTCAGTGCCAAGCCTCAGAAGCCGCAATCTGAGCATCATCATTAGGAGATACTATGTGGGATAGAATCAAACCAGTCTGGCTAGTCTGGGGACTGGGTATTGTTGTGTTGCTGTTATTGTTGTTGAGCTGGTATTGGAGTAGCGAGCCAGACACCTTCGATGTGACGCAGCGGGCCGACCAGTATGCTGAACAGCATAAGGTACAGCCAGTAGCCGGGTTCTATCTTACTCATACTCTAATGGAAGTCGGGCAGACATTGCTGAATAAGCCTGGTGGTTATCTGGCCAATGATGTGCTTCCTCCGTCGGTAATAATGGACAATATGCCGAGCTGGGAGTTTGGTGTGTTGGAGATGACACGGGATTTGGCTCTGGCCATGCGTAAAGATCTGAGTCGATCTCAGTCTCAATCAGTGGAAAACCCTGATCTGGTGCAGGCGCAACCAAAATTCAATATTGATCATCGTAGCTGGTTGCTACCCTCCGCAGAGTCTCAGTATCAGGATGGTCTGAACGCGACTGAGCGATACTTACTGTCATTAGCTGATGTCGACCGTGAGGGCGCACAGTTCTATGCTCGTGCCGACAACCTCAGAGACTGGCTAAAGCAAGTTGAAAAGCGTTTGGGAAGTCTGTCACAGCGTCTTAGCGCTAGTGTCGGCCAGCAGCGAGAGAATATTGATCTGGCCGGTGATAGCGCCGCGCGCCAATCCACACAATCTCCTCAGGTTCAACATATCCAAACCAGCTGGTGGCAACTGGACAATGTGTTTTATGAAGCCCGGGGCGCCAGTTGGGCGTTGTTGCATTATTTGAAAGCCGTTGAAAGAGACTTTGCTGAGGTGTTGGAGAAGAAAAACGCCCGCGTCAGTCTGAAGCAAATTATACGTGAGTTAGAAGCCACACAACAAACGGTATGGAGTCCGATGATTCTTAACGGCAGCGGCTTTGGTATGATGGCCAATCATTCGCTGGTGATGGCCAACTATTTGTCCCGGGCGAATGCTGCCATTATTGATTTAACCGAGCTACTTCAACAAGGATAACCAATGAAAAGAACACTGATCTATTCTGCATTGCTGGCAGGCCTGAGTATCGGCTCTGCGCAGGCTGATACCCTTTTTGGGGTGTACGCGGGTGCGCAAGGCTGGAACATGGAAACTGAAGGCGGCTTTGCCAACGATACGGACTTAACTCAGTTTAATTTTGAGGATCAGTCTCAAAGTAGTTTCTATGTGGCTCTGGAGCATCCCATTCCATTGGTGCCCAATGCCAAAGTCAGGCGCACTACTATGGATACCGATGGTGTGGTGACCCTGGATAGCGATTTCACCTTCGCAGACACTGGCTTTGCCGCTGGTACCGCTGTGGACAGCGTGTTAGAGATGACGGCCACCGACTATATTCTTTATTATGAATTTTTTGATAATGACATTCTTACCTTTGACTTTGGACTGAATGGTAAACATCTGGATGGTAATTTTGTGGTAGTAGATGAAACCGGCACCTTGGAAGGGCGCCGTAGCTTCTCAGAAGTGATTCCTATGCTTTATAGTCGGGTTGCTGCTGGCATGCCGTTGACAGGTTGGGGCGTGGAAGCCGAAGGTAGCTTCTTATCCATCGACGACAATACCATCATCGATGCCCAGGCCATGGTGACCTATAGCCTGATGGATAATATCGCTGTGGATCTGACCTTCATGGCCGGTTATCGAACCGTCACCGTCGAACTGGATGATGTGGACGATCTCTATACTGATCTGGACTTTAAAGGTCCTTACGCGGGCGTTGAGGTACATTTCTAAATCGCTTTAAGTCCTTTGAGCACTTACTTGAGAGGCGGCAACTGCGGCCTCTTATATCGCAACGAATGTTTACAGAGTAAACTCAATTACAATCTGTAATAACGAATTTGATTTAATTCTTTCCTCCCCAGGCGCTCAGCCGCTAGTCTTGCACCATTATTAAAAAGGTTTATGAGTACTATGTCGTCAAAGCAACCGCAGGCATCCGGGCCTGCTGGCATTCTGAGCGATGCTCAGTGGCACAATCTACAACAGGCCGTTGCGCCACTAAACCCCTCACAGCTGACTTGGGTCAGCGGTTATCTGGCTGGCCTGGCTCAGTCCTCACCGGGAATGATGGCCGCGGCACCGGCTGCTGGCGCGGTGGCTGAAGCCAAGCTAACCATTTTATACGGCTCCCAAACCGGCAATGCCAAAGGCGTTGCCGAGGAGTATAAGGCCCAGGCTGAATCTGCAGGGATGACGGTCAGTGTGGTCAATATGGCCGACTTCAAAGGCAAGAAGCTGAAAGACGAAACGCATCTGGTCGTGATAGTTAGCACTCATGGTGAGGGAGATCCACCGGACGATGCCATTGAGTTGCATGAGTTTGTTGGCAGCAAGAAGGCGCCGAAGTTAGATGGCCTGAAATATGCCGTATTGGGACTGGGCGACAGCAGTTACGAATTTTTCTGTCAGACCGCCAAGGATTTCGATCAGCGTCTGGCTGCGCTTGGTGGCACGCCTTTGCTGGACAGAGTCGAATGCGATGTCGACTATGATAGCGACGTCAGTGCCTGGTCTGAAAAGTTAACACCGCTGTTAAAAGACGAGCTACAAAACGGTCAGCAAAATGCCGAAGTGGTTGCCATGCCAGGTGTTAGCCTGACGGGAGCCGCTGCCAATTACACCAAGAAAAATCCCTTTAGCGCCACCTTGTTAGAAAGCCAGAAGATTACCGGCCGGGACTCGGTGAAAGACATCCGTCATATTGAGGTGTCGTTGGAAGACTCCGGCATTCAGTATCAACCCGGCGACGCGTTGGGCGTATGGTTTAGTAATGACCCGCTCATGGTGGATCGTTTGCTGGAGCTATTGGCACTGGACGGTAGTCAGGCGGTCAATGTTGGCGATGACTCTCTGAGCCTTCGTGATGCGCTGCGTAACAAACTTGAACTGACCCAAAGTTATCCGAGTTTTATCAAGCATTACGCAGAGATAACGCAAAACACCGCCTTGTCCCAGTTGGCAGAGGATCGTCCCGCGCTTAGGGAGTATCTGGCCGAGCGTCAGATTGTGGATATTGTGGCGGAGCATTCGGCGAAAATTGACGCTCAGGCGTTGGTTGATTCGTTGCGAGGCATCACGCCCCGGTTGTATTCCATTGCCTCCAGTCAGGCGGAAGTGGAAGACGAAGTGCATTTGACTGTGGCGCTGGTGGAATACGATGCCTTCGGTCAACCTCACCAGGGTGGCGCTTCAGGCTTTTTGTGTAAGCGTCTGGAAGAGGGCGCAGAGCTGAATGTGTTTGTGGAAAAGAATGACAACTTCCGACTGCCAGAGGATCCCAATACACCCATCATCATGGTGGGGCCGGGCACGGGGATTGCCCCGTTTCGCGCCTTTATGCAGGAGCGGGAAGCTCAGGAAGCAGAGGGGAAAAACTGGCTGTTCTTTGGAAACCCGAATTTTACTCAAGACTTCCTGTATCAGGTGGAGTGGCAGCGCTGGGTGAAAGACGGCCTGTTGAATAAGATCAGCCTGGCGTTTTCTCGCGATCAGCAGGAAAAGATCTATGTGCAACACCGCCTGCTGGAACAAGCTGAAGAAGTGTATCAGTGGCTGCAGCAAGGCGCGCACCTGTATGTTTGTGGCGACGCCAATCGCATGGCTAAAGACGTCCACGACGCATTGGTCAGCATTGTTGAGCAGCAGGGCCAGATGACCCGCGAGCAAGCTACCGAGTATTTAACCGATTTGCGCAAAGCCAAGCGCTATCAGAAGGATGTGTATTAATGAGCGACCAGCAAGACCAGAAACTTTCTGATAACGAACGTATCAAGCGCGAGAGTAACTTTCTGCGCGGCACCATCAGTGAGGATCTGAAAGACGATCTGACGGGTGGCTTTACCGCCGATAATTTTCAGTTAATCCGCTTTCACGGTATGTATCAGCAGGATGATCGGGATATCCGCGCCGAACGCAGCAAACAGAAGCTGGAGCCGCTGCACAACGTGATGCTGCGCTGTCGACTGCCTGGTGGCGTTATCACGCCTAAGCAGTGGCTCGCCATCGACAAGTTTGCGGAGGAGCATTCACTGTATGGGAGTATCCGCCTGACCACTCGTCAGACGTTTCAGTTCCACGGTGTGCTAAAGCCGCATATTAAGATGATGCACCAGATGCTGGATAAGGTGGGCCTGGATTCACTGGCTACTGCCGGTGACGTAAACCGTAACGTGCTCTGTACTTCTAATCCTGTGGAATCCAAGTTGCATCAACAAGCGTATGACTGGGCCAAGAAAATAAGCGAGCATTTGTTACCAAAAACTCGGGCATACGCGGAGATCTGGCTGGATGGCGAAAAGCTCGAAACGACTGACGAAGAGCCGGTTTTGGGCAGTAATTATCTGCCGCGTAAGTTTAAGACTACCGTGGTGATCCCGCCCCAGAACGACGTGGATGTGCATGCCAATGATTTGAATTTTGTCGCCATTGCTGAACAAGGCGAACTGGTGGGGTTCAATGTGCTGGTGGGTGGCGGTCTGGCCATGACCCATGGTGATAAGTCTACCTATCCGCGTAAGGCCGATGATTTTGGTTTCGTACCCCTGGAAAAAACGCTCGATGTAGCAGAGGCCGTTGTGACGACACAGCGGGACTGGGGCAACCGTAGCAACCGCAAGAACGCCAAGACCAAGTACACCCTGGAGCGTGTAGGTGTTGAAACCTTTAAGGCAGAGGTGGAAAAACGAGCCGGTATTCAGTTTGCCGACAGCAAACCTTACGAATTTACCGGTCGCGGCGACCGGTTCGGCTGGGTAGAAGGCATCGATGGCAACTACCACCTGACCTTGTTTATCGAAAATGGTCGTATTCTGGATTATCCCGGCAAGCCGCTAAAAACTGGCTGCGCCGAGATTGCCCGAGTCCATCAGGGGGATTTCCGTCTGACTGCGAATCAGAACCTGATCATTGCCGGTGTAGCGCCAGAGCAGAAAGCGACCATTGAAAAGCTGGCGCGCCAACATGGTTTGATTGAGGATGAGGTCAGCGACCAGAAATTAAATTCTATGGCTTGCGTGTCTTTGCCGACGTGTCCTCTGGCCATGGCCGAGGCTGAGCGCTATTTGCCGACTGCAGTGGCCGAGTTGGAAGCCATTATGGACAAACACGGTGTGGGTGATGAGCATATCATTTATCGTATCACCGGCTGCCCGAATGGTTGTGGGCGCGCCATGCTGGCCGAAATTGGCCTGGTGGGCAAAGGGCCGGGCAAGTACAACCTGCATCTGGGTGGGAACCGCATTGGTACCCGGATTCCGAGAATGTACCGGGAAAACATCAGTGACAAAGAGATTATGCACGAGCTGGACACTCTCATTGGCCGTTGGGCTAAGGAACGCGAACAAGGCGAGTCGTTTGGTGACTTTGTGATTCGGGCCGAGATTGTCAAACCCGTGGTGGACTCAGCCAGAGATTTTTATGACCAATAATGGTGTACAACTGAGCTCGGTCAGCCAGCCTGTATCTCAACAGTGGCTGGCTGAGGCCAACAAGCAGTTGGAGAGAATGAGCGCTTCCGAACGAGTGGCATGGGCACTGGCGAACCTGCCGGATAAGCCGATGCTCTCGTCCAGCTTTGGTATTCAGGCGGCGGTCATGTTGCATATGGTTACACGCCAGATGCCGGAGATTCCTGTGGTGCTGACTGACACCGGCTATTTGTTTCCAGAGACCTATGACTTTATTGAGGAACTGACTCAGTCGTTGGATCTCAACTTAAAGACGTACAGTGCGCACATGACACCAGTCTGGCAGGAGCATAAGTACGGTCAACTTTGGGAACAGGGCGTAGAAGGCCTGGAAGCCTACAACCGTATGAATAAGGTGGAGCCCATGCAACGGGCTTTGAAAGAGTTACAGGTGGGGACCTGGTTCTCCGGCCTAAGACGCAGTCAGTCCAGTTCCCGTTCCGACTTACCCTTTGTTCAGTTGGTGGATGGCAGGGTTAAGGTGTTTCCGATTCTGGACTGGACCAATAAAGACGTTCATTACTATTTGAAAGATCATGGTCTGCCATATCATCCCCTATGGGATCAGGGTTATGTGTCTGTGGGCGACTGGCATACGTCCCGGCCTCTGGAAGCAGGCATGAGTGAAGAAGAAACCCGCTTTTTCGGATTAAAACGAGAGTGCGGCCTGCACGAGTTTGGTGACGGTATTTAGTCGAGACTGAACACGGGCGATAAATGCTGTTTTAGAGCATCAAAATAAGCTTGATAAGGAGCATGAGGCACCAGCCGAGATAGTTCGGTACCAGTGGCGGTAAACTTATAGTAATTTAATACAAGTCCCTTGCGCTTGGGTTGTAAGCGCAACTGGTGACTGCCATAGCGCCACTCACTGCTCTTATGTAGCTCCAGTTCGCCAGACTCGATCTCACTGCGATATAACAGCCCTAAATCCATCAACAGCAGCAAGTCCGGATAAGGGAGCCCGAATTGAGCCAGATTCAAGGGGTGACCACGTTGTAGGCTAAACAGGTTGAACATACCCGGGCGCTGATAATAACCGTAAATAATTCTGGGGCTGTAATCACCCGCCCGTCGGCAGGCGAGGCGACTGGCTCGCCGGAATACCTCGGCGTCCTTATGGGTCAACTGTTTTAGGGTCAGAAGGCTGCGTAATGAAAAACTGCCGGGCTGGCTGACTTCCACTGCCAATATCTTACTCCATAGCTCCTGCATGGCCGGGGTATAGATGTTTTCGGCAATCTCAATAAAACTAAAAAACCAGTCTGGATCTAACTGTTGGTCAGATACCTGACTGGGATTGAATTCTAGTGCCTGGCCGAGAATCGCTTCTAGATTCTCTAATTTACGCCGCTCTTTAACACTTTGCCGTCGGTTAACGCCTGCATTAGGCTTTTGTCCCGGGCGGTACGACTTGGGCTCAACTCCAGCCTGAGCAAACCAGTACTGGATGCGCTGCTTAATCGCTCCCTGGCTTTGCGCA
Organism: Saliniradius amylolyticus; assembly: GCF_003143555.1. Taxonomy (NCBI): domain Bacteria; kingdom Pseudomonadati; phylum Pseudomonadota; class Gammaproteobacteria; order Alteromonadales; family Alteromonadaceae; genus Saliniradius; species Saliniradius amylolyticus. Next base: position 2,167,511 of record NZ_CP029347.1, on the reverse strand, counting down.
CTCGCCTGGTGAACTTTCGGCTCTCTCTCCGTTTTTACCGGTTCAGGCTCCCTTGAGCGGCGCTCAAGGTTGGCGGGTGAGAGAGGCGGGGTGTGGGGACCCTGAATTTTGGTCATAAGGTTTTTTGGCCAAGTATTGCTAATAAAACACTATACTGAAATTCTGATGTTTATTTAAGCGGCTATTGATTTGCTGGTGGTCGGTGACTGACAAAATAGCTATTTCTGTTTCCCTTTGGTTTATATTGAGATATGGTAATCCAAACTATAAGCTCCGAGTACAGGTAAGACCGGACGGAAAAATCCATGAGTCCATCTGAGTACGAAAATGATGAACTCGTCTTCCTCGATGAAGGCGATATCCAGCAGGAAAGCAATCTCGCCACTTGGAATATTTTAGTGGTGGATGATGACGAGGAGATCCATACAGTGACCCGATTGGCGCTGTCGGATCTGACCGTCAATGACCGTAAGCTCAATTTTATTCATGCCTATTCTGGCAAGGAAGCTCTGGAAGTACTCAAGGAACAAGGCAGCAGCATTGCTATCGTGTTGCTGGACGTGGTGATGGAAACCGATGATGCGGGTCTGATCGTTACCAGGAAGATGCGTGAGGAGCTTAATCTCCCCGAGCCTAGAATCGTATTACGCACTGGCCAGCCTGGTTATGCGCCAGAAGAAAGCGTCATCAAAGAGTACGACATTAACGACTATAAGACCAAAACCGAACTGACGCGGGGTCGGCTGGTGACCACCGTCATTGCCGCAATACGTTCCTATCAACAAATCCTGACCATAAATCAAAACCGAATCGGGCTTGAGAAAATCATCATGTCAGCAGCCAACTTATTGGAAGAACATTCCATTAAAGGGTTTTGCGAAGGTGTGGTGACTCAAATCAGCTCATTAATTGGTTTGGATGCGGGCGGAGTCGTCTGTGCTCGTGCGGGCTCAGTATTGGATAAAGACGACGATGGCCTCTACGTGTTGGGAGCGGCAGGCCCCTACGCTTCCTATATCAACAAGCGTCTAGACGGCATTCAGGACAACGATCTGGTTGAGAGTGTCAGCCGCTGCCTGCGTCAGAAAGAACATGTTTACGAGCCCCACTATTCGGTGCTGTATATGAACAGCAGTGGTTATGAGGCCGCAGTCTATATTCGGGCCGGTGGGGTCCAGAATAGGGTCTACAAGGAACTGCTGGAAGTCTTTATGACCAGTATTTCTATTGGCTACGAAAATGTGAACCTGTTCCATCAACTGCGCAACGCGGCGTTTAAAGACATGCTTACCAAGCTGCCTAACCGTAATGAGTTTATCAATGTTCTGGATGACCTCCAGGCTTTGGGGCGGCCACATGATAACTTGGTTGTGGCATTGGTTGATGTGAATCACTTCTCCGATATTAACGACGGTTTGGGTCAGGAAGTAGGTAACCTGTTGTTAATAGCCATTGCTGAACGTATGCATCAAAGTTTTGGTGAGTCCGTACATATGGGGCGGATTGGTGCTGACGTATTCGGACTTATTGGCGCTGATGACAAGGTCAGTCCTGAGAATATCAGTAATCTCTTTATGTCGCCCTTCAGAGCAGGCGATCACAGCCTGCCGGTGAATGTGACCATCGGTCTTTGTCGGCTTAACGAAGACGATTGCAGCGGTATCGAGGTGTTGAAACAGTCCAACATTGCGCTGAACCGGGCAAAGAAAAACATCACGACCAACTTCGAGTTTTACTTGCCCGAGATGGAAGAGAAAACGGCGTGGCGCTTAAGCATGATTCGTCAGTTACGTTCCGATTTTGCCGAGCGTAAGTTGGAACTGTGGTACCAGCCTCAGATCGATCTGGTCAGCGAGCGAGTCGTAGGCCTGGAAGCCCTGTTGCGGTGGCCAGATCCGGAAGGGCAGGGTTATATCTCCCCTGCGGTGTTTGTCCCCCTGGCTGAGTATAGCGGCCTTATTATTGAAATCGGGGCTTGGGTATTGGAGGAAGCGTGTCGCCGTCTGAAGGAGTTAAAGCAATCGGGTCATGAACAGATCCGCATGGCGGTGAACATCTCCATGCCTCAATTCAGGGACCAGCAGTTCGTGGGGCTGGTCAAGCAAACACTCGACGAGCATCAGTTGCCCCCAGACTCGCTGGAATTGGAAATCACCGAAAGTGTGGTGATGGATGAGCCTCAGATTGTTATTGAGTCTCTGCGCTCCCTTAAGGCACATGGGGTTAGTATTGCCATCGACGACTTTGGCACCGGATTCTCCTCCATGAGCTATTTGCAGAAGTTGCCTTTGGATCGCCTTAAGGTGGATCGCTCTTTTGTTAACGAGGTGGAACCGGGTCAAAACGCCTTTATCGCCGAAACCATTGTGACGCTGAGTAACAAGCTTGGACTGCATACCATCGCCGAAGGTGTGGAGAAGCGTGAGCAAGCCAGTTATATGCTTAAGCTGGGGTGTGATGAGGCTCAGGGATATTTGTATGCCAGGCCCATGCCTTTTGAGCAGTTAGTGGCATTTCTGCAAAAGCACGAATCGGAGCTAAAAGCCGAGAACTCTTGATACATGGTTTTTCAGCTGTGGCACCAGCTTTTGCTCAAACCACGGGTGACGCCTTAACCAGAGATTGTTTCTGGGTGAGGGATGGGGCATCACCCAATACTCAGGCGCGTAATCCTGCCAGTGGCGTACCCGTTCCGTTAGCGTTAGTTTGCCGTCCAAATAGTATTTCTGCGCATACTGACCGATGAGTAAAGTGGTCTGAATGTTCGGCATCGTGGCAATAATTTTGTTGTGCCACTGAGGAGCGCATTCTGGCCTTGGCGGTAAATCACCGGATTTGCCCTTACCAGGGTAGCAAAAGCCCATAGGCATAATAGCGATGTGCTGACTGTCATAGAATTGTTCCCGATCCAGACCTAACCATTGCCTGAGTCGGTCACCGGACGGGTCATTCCAGGGAATACCGCTCTTTTGAACGCGGGTTCCCGGAGCTTGACCGATGATCAGTAGTCGGGCGGATGCCGAGCCGGTAACCACAGGCTTGGGCTCAAAGGGCAGGTGGTCTTTACAGAGTTGACAGCTTCGGGCCTGCTCAAGCAGGTTATCCGTTCTATCTGATGTTACTACCTCGATTTTGTTCGTTGTTGTCATAAAACTGAAATAAAATTGTGATCCGAAACTTGTTGCAAAAATGTAATAGTTGCATGTATGATAATTGATAAGTGATGCGAAGTTTAGGAGATCACCATGCGTAAAGTTACTTCCCTGATTGTTACTCTGTTTGCGTTTGCCGGTATGGCGCACGCTGGTGAGACTGACAACTCCATGTTCCAATGTATGGCGAAAGACACTTTAGAAGTCGATAGCAGCTGCGTGCAGCAGCGTATTGATACCAATGTTGAATATCAGAATAGCCAGAAGCAGTTTTTCAATCAATCTGTGAATGCCAGTGGCAATGTGATGGCCACCATGCGCTTTTACCCCGAGCGTCACCTGATTGAAGTGGTAGCTCATAAGGATGCGCTTGAGAAGGCGGCCTTACTGGCACGTCGTCAGTAAGCCAAGCATGACTAATTGAAAGCCCGGCCTGAGCCGGGCTTTTTTGTGTCTAAAACAAGCGGTTCAAGCCGTTAATGGCGGCGACCCGGTAGGCCTCGGCCATGGTGGGGTAATTGAAAGTGGTGTTGACAAAATATTCGATATTGTTGGCCTCATCTTTTTGTTGCATGATGGCCTGGCCAATATGCACAATCTCTGAGGCACGCTCGCCGAAACAGTGGATCCCCAGCAACTGTTTGGTTTCCCGGTGAAACAAAATTTTCAGACTTCCCACCATGGTATCGGCAATCTGTGCTCTGGCGAGGTGCTTAAATTGGGCCCGGCCAACTTCATAAGGCACTTTACTGGCGGTCAGCTCCTGCTCCGTTTTACCGACAGAGCTGATTTCGGGGATGGTATAGATGCCGGTGGGGATGTCTTCAATCAGGGTCTCCTCTGAGGCTTGCCCCAGCATGACCTGCGCAACGTACCGGCCCTGATTATAGGCGGCTGAAGCGAGGCTGGGGTATCCGATAACATCCCCTACCGCATAGATATTTTCTACTTCGGTGCGGTATTGGCTGTCTACCTGAAGCTGACCGCGGCCATCTGGAGTCAGGCCCACATTGTCCAACGCCAGCATATCGGTATTACCGGTACGGCCATTAGCGAACAACAGACAGTCTGCCTGCATTCGCTTGCCGGATTGGAGATTTAGAATAACACCATCATCGTGGCCTTCCACCGAGGCATAGGTCTCGTTGTGGCGAATCACCAGCCCGCTATTCCAAAAGTGGTAGCTGAGGGCGTCAGATATCTCGGTGTCTAAAAACGACAGCAGACGATCTCGCATGTTCACCAGATCAACTTTGACTCCCATGCCCCTGAAAATCGAAGCGTACTCGCTGCCAATGACGCCTGCACCATAAATAATAATGTTCTTGGGCTGATGATTAAGGGACAGTATGGAGTCACTGTTGTAAATGCGTGGATGAGTAAAGTCGATATCCGCAGGCGTATAGGGTCTGGAGCCGGTGGCAATCACAAACTGCCTGGCACTGATTTGATCCACCGAACCGTCTTCTTTCAATATTTTTAAGGTGTGGCTATCCACGAAAGACGCTTCGCCGTGGATGATGTCAACATTATTGCGATCATAAAAGCTGCCGCGCAGACGGCTTTGTTTCTTAATCACACTGCTGGCGTGGCTCATTACATCCTGAAAAGTGAGCTGGCGCAAACGGTCGCCGCTATTGAAAAGCGGGTTGTTGTTGTATTCAATCAGACGGCTGACCGAGTGTCTTAGTGCCTTGGATGGAATCGTGCCCCAATGTGTACAGCCGCCTCCAACCATGGCATAGCGCTCAATAACGGCGACGCGCTTACCAGACTTCGAAAGCTGCATGGCGGCGCCTTCACCGCCGGGACCGGTGCCAATGACAATAGCGTCGTAGTGACTGGAATGATGTGATGTCATATCAAGCTCCTTGATGTTTGCCTCATCATAGCCTTTGTATCAGGGATAAGAAAAGGGCGCCGATAAAGGCGCCCTCAAAAGGATGTGGTTCAGGCGAACTCCAGTTGCCTGATATCGGCCCACTTGCGCTTGGCCAATTGTAAAGTTTGTTTCAACTCCCGGTATTTGTAGTCCAGATCCAGCTTTTCATATTCTCGTACCAGTTGTCGCTTCTTGATATCCAGCAAACGCTTCTTAGTGGCGTAATACTCCGACATCTTGTGAGTCAGTAATTCATATTCATGTTGCAGCGTTTCCAGTATGGGATCGGCGTTCGGTAGCAGACTGGCTTTTTGTTGAGCGCGCTGCAACTGCATCTGCAAGCGAGCTTTCTCAATACGCTCTTCAGGGCAACGACGCAGATTAGAGGTCAGACCGACAAAGCTTAATCCCCGGATTAGCCACTTGGTCGGATCAAACTGATACCAACGAATGCCGTTGCGATAATCATACTCAAAGATATGGTGAAAATTATGGTAGCCCTCACCGAAGGTTAAGAAGGCCAGGATGCCGTTATCTCTGGCGGTATTTTTGTCGGTGTATGTCTGACGCCCCCAGATATGTGCCAGCGAATTAATGAAGAAGGTGACATGATGGACTACCACCAGACGGAAAACTCCTGCCAGCAACAACATGCCCCAGATATCGCCATTGATCCAGCCAAGTAACATCGGCACACCAAAGTTGGCGAGCAGGGTTAAAGCCAGATAATGGCGGTGCTGGAACATAACAATCTTATCGCGCTGCAGGTCCCGGCAGTTGCTGTAGTCATCGTAGCGTGCTGCCTGGTACTCACGCAGCATCCAACCAATATGGGAAAACCAGAATCCGCGCTTGGCGGAATAAGGGTCTTTGTCGTTTTGATCCACAAACTTGTGATGGATTCGGTGGTCGGAAGCCCAGTGCAAAATACTGTTTTGCAGCGCCATGGCACCAAAAAAAGCCAGCAGGGCACGGATAACCGGATGGGCCTGGTAAGTTTTATGTGACCATAACCGGTGATAGCCAGCGGTGATGGACATGCCTGACATCCAGATTAGCGCGATACAGCTGGTGATCTCGACCCAGTCAAAGCCGCCAGTAAAAGCTTCGATGGGGACGAATATCAGGCTAACGGCGCCTGTCAGGATGAATACTAAGAGATTGGTCAGAATAATTGGCGGTTTGTTCATCTTTACTTATTTTCAGCGTACAACTGTGCGCTAATTTACGTTTTTTAGACTCTCGTTGCAATAAAAAAGGGCTCGTGAAGGGAAGATGGGTCAATGTTAAAATGGCAAAAAATCCCCACAGAGAGTGCAATGCGTCGCCAGGAAAAAAAACAGAAAACGCGCCGTGCTATTATCGATGCGGCTTTTGGGTTGCTGAATGAGCAGCGAAGCCTGTCGAGCGTGAGTTTGCGGGAAATCGCCAGGGCGGCGGGCATTGCGCCGACCTCCTTTTACCGTCATTTTGACGATATAGACGATCTGGGCCTGACTTTAGTGGATGAAGCGGGGTTGGCATTGCGTCAGCTAATGCGTCAGGCCCGCTCTCGTATCGATGCGGGCGGCGGTGTTATTTCAACATCAGTGATCACCTTTATGGAGTTTATTGAGTCCAACACCAATGAATTCCGGCTCTTGTTGAGAGAGCACTCGGGGACTTCCCCGGCCTTTCGTGCGGCGGTCTTACGTGAAATTCAGCATTTTATCGAAGAACTCACCCATTACATTATGGCGCATACGGGATTAGGGCAGGAGCTGGCTAGCCTGCAGGCGGAAGCGATGGTTAAGCTGGTATTCAGTACGGGGGCAGAGGCAGTGGATGCCAGCCTCGAGCGTCGTCGAGAGCTGGCCGAGCGCCTGGTAGAACAATTACGCTTTATTGCTCGCGGTGCCAAAGCGATGGCAGAACGTTAGCGTTTTTGTAGATAAACACCGCATTCGGCGTGATGGGTGTAAGGAAACTGGTCAAATAAAGCAAAGCGTTTGACCTCGTGCGTCTCTGTCAGCAGAGCTAAGTTGTCAGCGAGTGTTTCCGGGTTGCAGGAAATATAGATGATATTCTGGTATTCGCTGACCATATTACACGTATCCCGGTCCAGACCGGCTCTGGGCGGATCAACCAGTACCGTCTTACAATCGTAATCGGCTAAATTAACGCCTTTGAGCTTCTTGTGGTTCTGACCACTCGCCTGGATCTCGGTGTACTCTTCACTCGACATCTGCAACACGGTGACGTTATTTACCTGGTTTGCCTCAATGTTGTATTGGGCCGCTTTTACTGAAGTGCGGGAGATTTCCGTTGCAAGTACCCGACGGAAGTTCTGAGCCAGAGGCAGGGTAAAATTACCCAGTCCGCAATACAGTTCCAGCAGATCACCCCTGCTATTTTGACTCGCATCCAACGCCCATTGAATCATCTTGGAGTTCACCAGCCCGTTGGGTTGGGTGAAACTATTCTCCACCTGCTTAAACTGGAAGTGCTGACCGTTAACCGGCTGCGACTCCATGACGTAGTCCTTGTCCAGCAAGACCTTTTGCTTACGGGCTCGGCCGACAATGTCAATTTTATAATCTTTGCGAAGCTCAGCCAGGATCGCTTGAATCGCATGCTGCCATTCGCTATCCAACGGCCGGTGATAGATCAGGCTAACCAGAATCTCACCGCTAAGAGTACTTAAGTAGTCGATCTGATAGAGCTTACGCCTGGCGGTGGCATTGGGCCTCAATAATGCCAAAAGCTCCTGCATCACCGAGTTAATTAATCGGCTGCCAGGCAAAAAATGGTCGACCCGATATTTATCCTTAGTATCAGGATCGAACATAATGTGGTAAAGATCGTCACCGTCATGCCAGACGCGAAACTCGGCTCTCAAGCGATAGTGACTGGGCTCTGAGGCGTAAACCTCAAGTGTCGGCATGGAAAAGGCTGACATCTGAGTACGCAATGCCTGAGCTTTTTGCTCAAGTTGCTGATCATAGGTTGTGGGATCGATCTGGGTTGCTCTCATTATTACTCCTGCTAATGCCGCAGAGGATTCTAAGGGTTTTGGGCTGTTGTTCAATGTAGAATCCATTTTGAGAATTAAATCGCTGATTAAAAACTAAACTATTACAGAGCGCCGCCGATACAATAGCTGAGGGTAATTGCGAGGAAAAACTCATGAACTTGGGTGAATTAAAAGCGTTTTTGGGTCAGAAAGCGCAGTATGCACAATCGAATAATGCCAGGCAGCCGCAAGGGCAAGCGGTGGGTCATACTAAGCAAGCCCAGCCGGATGCGGTAACCTTGTCCAACTTGAGTCAGTCTCAACGCCTGATGAGTGTTCGAGTACTAACGGGCTCCTTCAATCAGAACCTTGAGATCAATGGACAAAAGCCGAATCTGACAGAACCTTCTGCCAAGGAGCAGGATAAGCCGCTGTTCGATTTTAATGAAGTGGTCAAAAATGTTCTTGGCTTTATCAGTGGTGCACTGAATAAAGCGAAACAGAACAATGCCTCCGATGATCAGTTGACCACTATGTTACAGCAAGCCAGAGATGGTGTTGCCAAAGGCATCGAAATGGCCGAAGAAGAGCTCGGGGAGTTGATGAATGACGACATTCAGGAAGGCATTAGCGAGAGCCGGGAGCGAATTAATCAAGGGATTGACGATCTTGAAACCAAGCTGTTCTCGGAAAACACCCCCTTGAGCAGTCAGAGTGTAACGGCAGCTCAATCGCTTAGCTACAGCCAGGAAAGTACAGGTTCGTTGACCATTCGGACTCAGGATGGTGACGAAGTTAGCCTTAGCTTCGAAGACATCCGTCGTTTCGAGGCCAGCCAGGCTGCCAGTATCAGTCAAACCGCTGACGGCGGACAGGGATTTGCCGCTGAGCAATTGGTAAGCTTTTACGAAAGAAGTGGTATCGCATTTTCGGTAAAAGGTGAACTGGACCAGGAAGAAATGGATGCGATTGCCAAGCTCGTAGGCGATACAGCCGATCTGGCGGACGAGTTTTTTAATGGTGATGTAGAAAAAGCCTATAACGAAGCCTTGAAACTGGGCTTCGATGAAAAGGAGTTGACTGGGTTTGCTTTAAACCTGAGTCGGCAGGAGCAGACACGGGTTGTTCAGGCTTATGAGTCCGTTTCATCGCTCAAAGATGAAAGCGGCCAAGGCAGTTTAAGAGAAATAAAGCCGGTGGCGCATTACCTGGATAAAATGCTGGATGTGATGGACCAGGCTCAGAAAAAGCTTGAGGATGTCGAAAGCTTCGACAATCTGATTCAGGAGTTGTTGAATCAGATGATGGATGACCTGAAGCTGGCTGACTTAGTTGATGCAGTCAATCAGTTCCAACAGTTCAATGCCAGGTTACTGGACAACCTCCCTCAAGCAGTGAAAGATGAATCAACGGACACCTCATCGCCGTCCACTAAGATGGAGTGAAGGAGTCGGTAATAATAAAAAAGCCTGCATCAAGCAGGCTTTTTTATATGGTTAAGGTAAGGTCAACTATCTTTCTTTAGCGACTCGTACCTTTAAAGTGCGATCCTGAAAGCTTTGGTCGTTGAGCTGCTTGATGGCCTTATCAGCTGCAGCCTCCGCCATCTCTACGAATCCATAACCCTTGCGCTTGCCGGTGCGACGATCCTTCATCAGTCGGACCGAGACGACACTGCCGCATTGAGCGAAGTGCTCACGTACCGCTTCCTCATTGGCACGGTAAGGCAGGTTGCCCACATATAACGTCTGAGTTTCTGAGGTATCCTCGGGATCGCCGGCTGTCTTGACGATAAGAGAGTGAAGCCAGGGGGTGAGTAGACCACCGAGCACAATACCTAAGGCAATGCCTTGAGATAATGACAGTCCTTCGAAAGGAAGAAAGTAGCCCACAACGGCTAATAGCAGGGCGATAACAACAGTAATAACAGGTGATTTCATGTAACTACCTAAAATGTAATGGAAATTAAAACTAAAACGGCACGCCTATGTTACTCATTAAAGCGCTTTGCGCCAAGCTCACTGGCCGAGGCTTTCGATATTAGCGGCCAAAGTGTGGGTAATAAGCACTAAAGAAGTACCTAACGCGCTTCATTGTGGTTGATATTTGCGCAGTTGAAATAAAAATATCAAAAAGCACTTGCAGGATAAGCGGGGAGCTGTAGAATGCGCCGCACTTCGACGGGATAGCCACTAACGGCGCCGCAGCAGGACGCGAATCGAGGTTACTGAAGAGACATTTAAGCGCTTCAGCGAGACAAGGAACGGCAAGCAACTTTTTAAATAAAAATGCTTGACAGTCGATGGGGTTAGCGTAGAATGCGCATCCCGCTTCAGGGCAAGCCAAGCTTGGATTTGAAGCGAAACGTTCTTTAACAATTTGCAACGAGACAATCTGTGTGGGCACTCGTTAAAAGAGTGTCAGCCAAAGATATTCATGATTATTTAATTGAAGAGTTTGATCATGGCTCAGATTGAACGCTGGCGGCAGGCCTAACACATGCAAGTCGAGCGGTAACAGAGAGAAGCTTGCTTCTCTGCTGACGAGCGGCGGACGGGTGAGTAATGCTTGGGGATCTGCCCGGTAGAGGGGGACAACCACTGGAAACGGTGGCTAATACCGCATAACGTCTACGGACCAAAGAGGGCTTAGGCTCTCGCTACCGGATGAACCCAAGTGAGATTAGCTAGATGGTGAGGTAAGAGCTCACCATGGCGACGATCTCTAGCTGTTTTGAGAGGAAGGACAGCCACACTGGGACTGAGACACGGCCCAGACTCCTACGGGAGGCAGCAGTGGGGAATATTGGACAATGGGGGCAACCCTGATCCAGCCATGCCGCGTGTGTGAAGAAGGCCTTCGGGTTGTAAAGCACTTTCAGTGATGAGGAAGGATGTGTAGTTAATACCTGCACATATTGACGTTAGTCACAGAAGAAGCACCGGCTAACTCCGTGCCAGCAGCCGCGGTAATACGGAGGGTGCGAGCGTTAATCGGAATTACTGGGCGTAAAGCGCACGCAGGCGGTTTGTTAAGCTAGATGTGAAAGCCCCGGGCTCAACCTGGGAGGGTCATTTAGAACTGGCAGACTAGAGTCTTGGAGAGGGGAGTGGAATTCCAGGTGTAGCGGTGAAATGCGTAGAGATCTGGAGGAACATCAGTGGCGAAGGCGACTCCCTGGCCAAAGACTGACGCTCAGGTGCGAAAGCGTGGGTAGCGAACAGGATTAGATACCCTGGTAGTCCACGCCGTAAACGCTGTCTACTAGCTGTTTGCGACTATAGGTTGTGAGTAGCGAAGCTAACGCGCTAAGTAGACCGCCTGGGGAGTACGGCCGCAAGGTTAAAACTCAAATGAATTGACGGGGGCCCGCACAAGCGGTGGAGCATGTGGTTTAATTCGATGCAACGCGAAGAACCTTACCTACACTTGACATGCAGAGAACTTTCCAGAGATGGATTGGTGCCTTCGGGAACTCTGACACAGGTGCTGCATGGCTGTCGTCAGCTCGTGTCGTGAGATGTTGGGTTAAGTCCCGCAACGAGCGCAACCCTTGTCCTTAGTTGCCAGCATTAAGTTGGGCACTCTAAGGAGACTGCCGGTGACAAACCGGAGGAAGGTGGGGACGACGTCAAGTCATCATGGCCCTTACGTGTAGGGCTACACACGTGCTACAATGGTTGGTACAGAGGGAAGCGAGAGCGCGAGCTGGAGCGGATCCCTTAAAGCCAATCGTAGTCCGGATTGGAGTCTGCAACTCGACTCCATGAAGTCGGAATCGCTAGTAATCGCAGGTCAGAATACTGCGGTGAATACGTTCCCGGGCCTTGTACACACCGCCCGTCACACCATGGGAGTGGGATGCAAAAGAAGTGGTTAGCCTAACTTCGGAGGGCGATCACCACTTTGTGTTCCATGACTGGGGTGAAGTCGTAACAAGGTAACCGTAGGGGAACCTGCGGTTGGATCACCTCCTTACGAAATGCTGACATCTTTTGATGCAGTGCCTACACAGATTGTTTTGTTGCATAAGAAAAGAGCAAAGTAGTGCAGAAAGACACGCTTAAATAAGTTGAGTCGAGTATTGCGCCGCGGATTTGCGGTTCAGGCAACGCCGCGAGGGATTTGTCGCCGGGAACAATCGTCTGATTGTGACCAAGCAAATCTCGCAGCAAGGCAGCATGAGCCACAAAGACCAAGCAATAGGCTTGTAGCTCAGCTGGTTAGAGCGCACCCCTGATAAGGGTGAGGTCGGCAGTTCAAGTCTGCCCAAGCCTACCACCTCTTCCGTGCTCTGCGTCAGGAACGCCCTTATGTGCTTAGCACACGACGGCCGTCCCATCCTTGACCACGAAAGAGGAAGCGCCAGAGACCGAGATATGCGCTATCAATGGGGCCATAGCTCAGCTGGGAGAGCGCCTGCCTTGCACGCAGGAGGTCAGCGGTTCGATCCCGCTTGGCTCCACCACTTTACTTATGAATGGCGGTTCGATGAGCCGGTATTGATAAGTCCAAGTGACTTAATGTTCTTTAACAATTTGGCAAGCTGATATTTAAATCAATCAAGCGAAGTAATCTAGACGTCGTCTGGTATTGCTTTATCTGATGATTAGCGCGTTACTGACTGTACGATTCTGACGTTATTTGGGGTTGTATGGTTAAGTGACAAAGCGTATACGGTGGATGCCTAGGCAGTTAGAGGCGATGAAGGACGTGTAAGTCTGCGAAAAGCTGTGGTGAGCTGACAAAATGCATTATTAGCCACAGATGTCCGAATGGGGAAACCCACCTCTTTAGAGGTATCTCATGTTGAATCTATAGGCATGAGAGGCGAACCGGGAGAACTGAAACATCTAAGTACCCCGAGGAAAAGAAATCAACCGAGATTCCCTTAGTAGCGGCGAGCGAACGGGGATTAGCCCTTAAGTTATCAGTGCGTTAGTGGAAGGCTCTGGAAAGTGCCGCGATACAGGGTGACAGCCCCGTACACTAAAACAATCTGATAGTGAAATCGAGTAGGTCGGGACACGTGTTATCTTGACTGAATATGGGGGGACCATCCTCCAAGGCTAAATACTCCTAACTGACCGATAGTGAACCAGTACCGTGAGGGAAAGGCGAAAAGAACCCCAGTGAGGGGAGTGAAATAGAACCTGAAACCGTATACGTACAATCAGTGGGAGCCTACTTGTTAGGTGACTGCGTACCTTTTGTATAATGGGTCAGCGACTTATATTTGGTAGCAAGGTTAACCGTTTAGGGGAGCCGTAGCGAAAGCGAGTGTTAACTGCGCGTCTAGTTGCCAGGTATAGACCCGAAACCCGGTGATCTAGCCATGAGCAGGTTGAAGGTTGAGTAACATCAACTGGAGGACCGAACCCACATCTGTTGAAAAAGATGGGGATGACTTGTGGCTGGGGGTGAAAGGCCAATCAAACCGGGAGATAGCTGGTTCTCCCCGAAAGCTATTTAGGTAGCGCCTCGGACGAATACCTGCGGGGGTAGAGCACTGTTTGGGCTAGGGGGTCATCCCGACTTACCAACCCCATGCAAACTCCGAATACCGTAGAGTACTATCCGGGAGACACACGGCGGGTGCTAACGTCCGTCGTGGAGAGGGAAACAACCCAGACCGCCAGCTAAGGTCCCCAAGTACTAGTTAAGTGGGAAACGATGTGGGAAGGCACAGACAGCTAGGAGGTTGGCTTAGAAGCAGCCACCCTTTAAAGAAAGCGTAATAGCTCACTAGTCGAGTCGGCCTGCGCGGAAGATGTAACGGGGCTAAAACTAGTCACCGAAGCTGCGGCAGCATGTTTACATGCTGGGTAGGGGAGCGTTGTGTAAGTGGCTGAAGGTGCATCGAGAGGTGTGCTGGACATATCACAAGTGCGAATGCTGACATGAGTAACGATAATGGGGGTGAAAAACCCCCACGCCGGAAGACCAAGGTTTCCTGTCCCATGCTAATCAGGGCAGGGTAAGTCGGCCCCTAAGGCGAGGCAGAAATGCGTAGTCGATGGGAAACGGGTTAATATTCCCGTACTTGTATTATCAGCGAAGGGGGGACGGAGAAGGCTATGTGAGCATGGCGTTGGTTGTCCATGTGAAAGTGCGTAGGCTGGAATCTTAGGCAAATCCGGGATTCTAAGGCCGAGACACGAGACGAGACTCCAAGGAGTTGAAGTCACAGATGCCCCGCTTCCAGGAAAAGCCTCTAAGCATATGATAATACGAACCGTACCCCAAACCGACACAGGTGGTCAGGTAGAGAATACTAAGGCGCTTGAGAGAACTCGGGTGAAGGAACTCGGCAAAATAGTACCGTAACTTCGGGAGAAGGTACGCCGCTGTTTGTGATGGGACTTGCTCCCTAAGCAGATGGCGGTCGCAGTGACCAGGTGGCTGGGACTGTTTATTAAAAACACAGTACTGTGCTAACGCGTAAGCGGACGTATACGGTATGACACCTGCCCGGTGCCGGAAGGTTAATTGATGGGGTTAGCGTAAGCGAAGCTCTTGATCGAAGCCCCGGTAAACGGCGGCCGTAACTATAACGGTCCTAAGGTAGCGAAATTCCTTGTCGGGTAAGTTCCGACCTGCACGAATGGTGTAACCATGGCCACGCTGTCTCCACCCGAGACTCAGTGAAATTGAAATCGCCGTGAAGATGCGGTGTACCCGCGGCTAGACGGAAAGACCCCGTGAACCTTTACTACAGCTTGGCACTGAACATTGAACCTACATGTGTAGGATAGGTGGGAGGCTTTGAAGCATTGTCGCCAGATGATGTGGAGCCAACCTTGAAATACCACCCTTGTATGTTTGATGTTCTAACGTTGGTCCCTTATCGGGATTGCGGACAGTGTCTGGTGGGTAGTTTGACTGGGGCGGTCTCCTCCCAAAGAGTAACGGAGGAGCACGAAGGTTGGCTAATCCTGGTCGGACATCAGGAGGTTAGTGTAATGGCATAAGCCAGCTTAACTGCGAGACAGACACGTCGAGCAGGTACGAAAGTAGGTCATAGTGATCCGGTGGTTCTGTATGGAAGGGCCATCGCTCAACGGATAAAAGGTACTCCGGGGATAACAGGCTGATACCGCCCAAGAGTTCATATCGACGGCGGTGTTTGGCACCTCGATGTCGGCTCATCACATCCTGGGGCTGAAGTCGGTCCCAAGGGTATGGCTGTTCGCCATTTAAAGTGGTACGCGAGCTGGGTTTAGAACGTCGTGAGACAGTTCGGTCCCTATCTGCCGTGGGCGCTGGATGATTGAGAGGGGCTGCTCCTAGTACGAGAGGACCGGAGTGGACGAACCGCTGGTGTTCGGGTTGTCATGCCAATGGCACTGCCCGGTAGCTACGTTCGGAATCGATAACCGCTGAAAGCATCTAAGCGGGAAGCGAGCCTCGAGATGAGTCATCCCTAGAGCTTAAGCTCTCTAAAGGGTCGTTCAAGACCAGGACGTTGATAGGCGGGATGTGTAAGCGTTGTAAGGCGTTGAGCTAACCCGTACTAATTGCCCGTGAGGCTTAACCATACAACGCCCAAGTGACGTTAAAACAGTAAGTAACGCGCATCAGAGCAATACCAAGACAGACAGATTACCGATTTAAAGACAGCTTGCTCAAATTGTTCACAGTTTATGCCTGGCGGCAATAGCAATACGGAACCACCTGATTCCATTCCGAACTCAGAAGTGAAACGTATTAGCGGCGATGGTAGTGTGGGGTCTCCCCATGTGAGAGTAGCACACCGCCAGGCTTCTAATTAAAGCAAAACCCCGAGTCGAAAGGCTCGGGGTTTTGTGCTTTAAGCAGCTCTGACGTGCTGCCTTATGGAAGACCCAACCCATCGCAACGTTGAGAGTTGTGCTTTTTACAGTTGGCTATTATCTGTCACACATCCCTGTGGCGATATTCCAGCTCGTCTTCCTTGACTCGCTTCAGCCCTAGCCGAGCTGCGCGCATTACTCCGGGCTTCCATGCCCTTCGCCCCAAGGGCCAGCTAAAGCTGTTCAAATTCTTTCCGGAAGAATTTGTCGCTCGTCTCGAGACGGGCTTCACCTACATGTGAGAGACACTCTACACCAAGATATTCGCCATACTAATGAAGATTAGCGGCTCTGGCGGGTATTTATTGGTGCTCTAACTCTTTGGATAGACTGGCCTGAATAGCTTTGGCAAGTTGCTTTCTGCCCGTGTAGCCATGCTGAGCGCTGAGCTCTTGAAGATCAAAGTATTGATAACTCCACTGGAATAAAAGCCTAGATAAAGGATCGTCCGTCTTTTTCCAGTGTGGCAGGTAGTGCTTGGTTGCTGTAAGAATGGTTTCCAGTGAGCGTAACTGAATGGTAAAGGCACGGAGCTGGTTTAACACCCAGTCGTCGGGGGCCGGATAGGAACAAGACTGCAAAAGCTTAAGACCCACTGCAGCGTCCAGATGTTTAAAAGTTTGGGGTAAAAGCGCACTGAATTCCTGCCGGAACTGCTTTTGCATAGGCACCAGTGCAGCTTCGGATACTGTGTCTAGAGGCTTTAGCATAATAGCGTTGTGCTCGCCGCTTGCGGTGTCTCTACGGTAACCCAACCGAGCTAGCTGGAATTGCTGATGTTGCCAAAACCGCACTAAATCGATTTGCGCTCCAAAGCTTACCGATAGAGCGCTCGCCTGAGCTTGTTTGGCATCCTGCTCAGCCTGCTTTAACAAAGCAGTAGCGATGCCTGTCCGCCGATGGTTCTGATCAACAGCAACGCGTACAACACGCCAATAATTCTGTGTTGCTAAAACCCTGTTGACAGAGTAACCCGCCAGGTTTTGTGCGGTTAGATGACCGTTAACCCGCCTTTGTCCTAATGCTACTGCGTCACTGATTTTCTCGAGCTCCGTGCCGCCTTCTAGCTGTATCAGCAAGGCGCCACAGATTTGATAGCCTCGGTGTGCGATGTAAACTCTGACATCGGGGGCATCCATCAGTCTAACCAGGTCGTCGGGTGTGGTTTGATAATGGGCATCGACCATCAGGTTGAACAGTTCTGCTGTCAGAGCCGGTTCGGCCAAGAGCTCTGCCTGTGTCAGTTCGCGAATCTCTATCGGTTGGCCGGGAGCGGCCTGGAGAGATTGACAGTCACTCATCATCACCCTAAACCAAAAGGCTTCCAGCATATCGCCTTCGAACCAGCGGACCGGCTGTTCGAGTTCGAGGTGTTGCCAGTTAGGATAGTGTTTTTGCAAATAGGGTTTAAAGCGTATTTCAAAGCCCCGCCCCGAACCTTCATAGCCATGAATCGTGGTGCTGAATGCTTTGCGCTGATAAACCTTGTCCAGTCCGATCAGTGTTGGTGCAGGCAAAGCTGCGGCCTCATCCACAAATAGCCAGTCCAGTTTAGGCTTCTCACGTAAGAGTACATCGGGTGGGTAAAAGATCAGGCTGGCACCATCTTGTGTCCGGAGACGCTGGTCTTTTAGTTCGGTCAGCGTACCAGACAGCCGCTCAGCCGCAAACCGGAATATCGGCCCGACAGTATTCCGATGCGGGGCGGTCACGCCAATGGTAATAGAGTTTGATTGCATGAGCTCGGCGGCGGCCATGCCGAGTGCAGAAGACTTGCCTCTTCCTCGATCGGCGGTAATAACAATTGGCCAAGAACGCTTGTTGGAATTCACCTTTTGAATCTGGGCTAGCACCTGCCGCTGGTCGTCAGTAGGGGAGGCTTGCTTATCATTAGAAGACATCAGAGGGGCGCTCGCTCTGACCGGACAGCCCCTAAACTGGCTGGGGGTGAGCAACGCTACATGACTATCTTGCCTGACACACTCTGTTAACCAGCGGGTAAATCGGCTTTGACGATAGTTTGTCTCATAACCATAAGACAGCCGCTTGGATAGCTCAGGGTCGCGATAGGACGGCCAGTCATCCAGGGGAGGACAGACTAACACCATCAAGCCGCCAGCCTGTATAGTGCCCGACAGTGCCATCATGGCACTGGCACGAAGACCGGAGTAGGCATTAAAGACTAAGTTAGGACACTCCTGACCAAGAAACTGAAGGTACTGACTAATGGCGATAGACTCAAGACTACCTTCGCCAAACCACAGTGCAGGCTCTCTCTGGGTAAGCCGCCGCGCCTGCTCTTCGGCCCAGTCCTGTGGCCCTGAGATAACCAGCAACTGCCGGTGTCGTTGTGCAGTTTTTCGGCGCTGTGCCAGCCAGTCGTTAAAACTTGTCTGCATTTTCCAGATCGTCAGTGTCAGAGGTTGTATAATGGCGGTAGTGTATTGAAAAGCAACGAGGAATACGAATGCGCTTTTTATCCCGCCGTTTGGTGATGCCCAATGACTTGAACTATGCGAACGCTCTGTTTGGTGGTCGTGCTTTGGAATGGATTGATGAAGAATCCGCCATTTACGCCATCTGCCAACTTGAAACCAACTACTTGGTGACCAAACATATCGGCGAAATCAGCTTTGAGAGCCCAGCCCTGTCAGGTGATGTGGTGGAGTTTGGTCTGGAGACCAAAAAAGTCGGACGTACCTCTATTACCGTCTCTTGTCTGGTGCGCAATAAGGCCACTAAGAAGACCATTTGCTTTGCCGATGATATTGTCTTTGTGCGCGTTAACCCCGATACCAAAGAGCCCATGCCGCACGGCAAAACACTGGAAGAACTGCAAAAGCAAACTGAGGAAGAAATTCAGCGACTGAATATGGCTGATTGAACGCTGGCTCATAGCTTGTCAGGTCTGCCTTTGCGGCAGACCTTTTTTATCGGGTTTAAGGGCGTGTTTTGGACAGCGATAGAAGCTACATTTTCCGTAAAAAACTGATCTGAAGTGAGGGGATAACACTATAATAACTCCGAGCTAATCAACGATTGATATTCTTTGTTACTTCGAAATTTATTAGGCCTGACGGTATTAGCGGTACTGGTGGGTATTATCTTTTCCATTCCTCTGTTGCCAATGCAGTCGCAAAACGCGGTTTCTCATGAGATGCTCAATGACATAGACCGTCGCCATGCAATCGTATTTTTTGGTTTTACAGGGTGTAAAGACGTCTGTCCCACGTCACTTGCCGTTTTGAGAAAGGTGTTGGCATTACAGAAGACGAAGCCGGACACACCGACGCCCGCTGTCATTTTTGTCGATATTGATGCCAATAGTAATCAACGTCTGGCAGAGCGTTACGCAAAACAGTTTGATGAGCGATTTATTGGCTATCATGCTAATGAGCAGGAGCTGGCCAAACTCAGCCAGTTGTTCGGACTGAATATTTCTCAAAAGGGAGAGCAAATCAATCACCGTGGACGAACCTACTTGCTTGAAAAACGAAATGGTCGTTGGTGGGTCGACTATGCCATTAATCCTCAGGGGTTGACGGCCGATGGTTTAATCAATGAATTACGTCAGGAGAGTTGACCATGCTAAAAAATCTGTGGGTCTACTACGATACATCCTTGAGCGATAGACTGAAGGCTCGGTTTGAGCGTGACTTTGAGGACGCTGACAAAGTCGTACTTTTTACAATACTGGCGTACGGCTTCATTGTGGCCTTTCTGACGTCGCTGCATCACGGTTATTTTAAACTTGGCATAATCGGCGGCGGTTTGGTCTGCGCTTTGTCTTTTCTGGCTTATAAGACCATGAAAGGCACTCTGCTGAGTCGTTTGATCATGGCAACCGCCCTCACGGCCATGATGGCCATATCAATTCAACAGTCCAACGGGCTGGGCGAAGGGCACTTCCTGTTCTTTCTGAACTTTACCATCTTGATTCGATACCGGGATGTATTGCCACTGGTACTGTTGGTTGGCCTTACGGTGGTGCATCATGCGGTGTTTACCTATTGCCAGAGTGTAGGGCTTGATATTGCAGGCACGCCGCTGGCTATTTTCTCCTGGGGACAGGAGACGGAACTGGGACTCGTCGCCCCCCTGATTTACCACGTTGTTATTGCTGTGCTTGGTGCGGTGATCGCTGGCTATTATATTCTTGATGGTAATACCAAGTTCATCGAGTCCAATAGTGTTCAACTGGCATTAGAGCAGGCCTCTGAAGGTAATCTGGATGTTGAAATAGACAGAAAGGCGCAATCTGAGCTCAGTGAGCAAAGCCGTCAATTCTTTGAGCGTCTAAGGACGTTCATGGCTGAGACCCACGCGATGGTTGAAACGTTGCGTGATCGATCGGTCAAGGATAAGGCGTCGGCGTCCAAACGTTACCAACATGCCAGTGAGCAACAGGAGCAGGTAACTCAATTGGCCACGGCCATTCACCAGATGTCTGCCTCCACAGAAGAAATATCACGTAATACTCAGGAAACGGCTTCCGCCATTGATGATGTGGCAGGGAAAACTCAAACCGGGCGTGGTATGACCGTCTCTTTTCAACAATCCATTAAGGAATTGGCGGATAAGGTGGATGAATCGTCATCGACCATTAGTGAATTGGCCCAGAACAGTAGCAAGATCCAGGGGATTGTGGCGACTATTCGTGGCATTTCAGAACAAACCAACTTACTGGCGCTTAACGCCGCTATTGAGGCTGCCAGAGCAGGGGAGCAGGGGCGAGGGTTTGCGGTAGTAGCCGATGAGGTGCGAGTGTTATCTCAGCGTACCCATGATTCAACGGAAGAAATCAACGCTATGATCCGGTCTTTCGAGCAGGCGACCAACAGTGCTGTTGCCAATATGGAGCACTGCCAAGGGCTGACAGGAAGCAGTGTTGAAGAGGCGACATCAGTCTCAGAGCTGTTTGATAACATTGCCCAGAGCATCAAGGCAATTAACGATATGGCGGCTCAGATTGCCACTGCGGCTGAACAGCAGACCTCCGTATCCGAGGATATCAACAGAAACACCACGACCATTGATGATTTTGCTAATGAGTTTCTGAACGATGCCAAAAAGGGAACCGACAATGCCAGTCAGCTGGCCAAGCTCGTTGAGGGGATTGAAGCTCGGATGGCACATTACAACTATTGAGTCGCAGAGTCGGTTGGTGTCGCTGTTTATCCTGCAGGGACGACACCAATCGACACCGGGCTATCCATTATCGGAAAGGTTAACAATCAGTAGCACCAAACCGCTGGTCAAGGCATAGATGAAGGCGCCTTCAAAAGAGCCTGAGCCAATTTGGGTTTGCCACATCTGAAATAACGCACCGCCAATTACGACAAAACCACCAAACCAGACCAGCACACCCATGCCAGCTCCCAGGGTTGCGAAGGTCTTGGCATTATTAAACGCTTCTCCATCTAAGTGGCGAACTTGCCACAAATCCCACGCGCCTTTGAGTGAAAGAGCACCGACCAGGAACTCACCGGTTAAGATAATCAGAAAGGCAATGGTGACACCAATGTCACTGGTTATAGCGGGAAATATGGGGTTGGGGTAAACCTCGTTGCCTTGCATGCTGAGGACATAGCCAATGGCACCTATGCCTGAGTCCCAGTTAGCGATGTTTCCCGCGACATAGAACCAGCCTTGCAGACCGACAAAGATAACCAGCAGTATTTTTAACAGTCGAATGGCCATGGTAGGACTCCTTATTCATATTTTCCTGGCCAGTAAAAGGCACTCAGGTATTCTCTGAAGTCTTTGATTATAGGAACAAACCGGGCGTTGTCGACTCAGATTCCTTTTGTCATTTCATGGAATGCAGGCCCAGTCGGTTGCCTTCTGAATCTTCAAACAGGCCGATAAAGCCATGCTCGCCAATACTCATTTTTTCTTCCAGGGTACGGCCACCGGCACTGTTGATGCGGGTTAGCTGCGCGGTCACTTCATCGCAGACAAAGTAAATCAGTACGCCCTTGTGGTTAGGCTCATAGTCAGGACCCTGCACCAGAGCGCCGGTGCACTGAGGTTTGTCATGGTCATAGGGAAACATCGCCATCTGGCAGGGGCCCATTTCCAGCTGCTCAAATTCCGCGTCAAAAGCGTTGTGATAAAACAGTTTGGCGCGTTCTATATCCAGACAAGGGATTTCAAACCAGCCCACAGGGTTCGGCTTCATGATGTCGTTCTCGTTTTAGGAAAATGAGCGTTGAATATAGTCTGGTTTTTGACCAGGGGCAGGTTTTCACCCTTCTAATAATCGGGGCAAAACTTATCTTTTAACAGCGCCAGAAATTTTTCGGTATCGGGATCGGCGATGGAGTAATAAATGGTCTGGGCGTCTTTGCGGGTTTTGACCAGACCTTCTTTTCTCAGCACCGCCAGGTGCTGGGAAAAGGCCGAGGCGGACAGGTCAAAGTGCTGATGTAACTCGCCCACACTCAGCTCCTTGCCCACCAGATGGCAGATGATCATCAGTCGATGGGGGTTCCCTAAAGAGCGTAAAAAGCCCGCTGCCTGAGCCGCTTGTTGTTCTTTGAATAATTCCATCGACATCATCATAACCTCACTACTTACTGGCCGCGGGCAATTTCGGCTTCAGTTTTCAACCCAAACAGTTTACGCATGACGATGGTCGCCGGACAGAATCCGGTAAAGGATTGCTGAAACAAGTTGGCACCAATAAACACGGTAAACCAGACAAAGCCGGGATGGACCCAGACGGTTAAGGCCACGGATAATAACACCATAAAGCCGGCGAAGGCAGTCAGAGCTCGTTCTGCACTCATGTTTTGGTACTCCTAGAAGTTGTAGCGAACCCGCAGGTACGCATTGTCGTTGTGGTGGAACTGACCAAAGAAGCTGTGGCTTTGGTCACGGAAAAACAGGTTCATGCCAGTGCTGAACTGCCACTGGTCGTTTAGACGGTACTCCACTCGGGGGCGCAGGTGGCCATCGTCGTCACTGGGTGAGTAAAAGCCAAACAGCGACAGGGTGATGTCGTCGGTACGGTTGCGCCACGTAAGCCGGGTTGTCACCAGGGTGCGGTTTTGGGCGTCCTCCCACTGTGGGAACGGGGAAGTCGCCAGTGCCTTGCCGTGATCCTGGTTATGCTCCAGATACAACTGCACACTGCCGGTTAAGCGGGTGATGATTTCCTGCTCGTAACCCAGCAGGGCGCGAAACTGACTGTTGGGGATGGTCGGATTAACCCCGTCGCTGTCGGCCAACGAGTCATGCTGGGCGATTTCGGCGTTAAACAGGCCCTCGCCCAGAGGCAGGCGGATTGAGGCGCCAAGGCTTCGCAGGCGACTGTGGTAGGGGCGGCCGGTCAAGCTGTCTACCGCCTCCGGGCTTTTCTGATAGCCCCAATAGCCATAGGCGGCAAGCTCAATGCCATTGACCGTTTTATAAGCCCTGAGCGCCCATTCATCACCGTTTTGCGATACGGCATTGATGCCCGATGGGGGCGCAATGATCTGTCCCGCCCAGGGATTAAAAAAACTGAAGCGCTCGCCGGTGATGGCGTTATCCGGGTCAAACTCGGGCGTCCACACCAGGTTCAGGTTCAGCCAGTCGCCGTAAAATGACAGCTTGGCCGCATCGGACGGTGCTTTCAAATACTCATCGTCGCGACCACTGAAAAATGACTGCCAGTCTTTGGGAAAAAAGTCATTCAGAAACAGGAAATCTCCGGTGCCCCAGGTCAGGATCTGACGGCCCACCTTGGCGTCGATATCCTCGCTGATTTGAAACTGCGCCGACAGCTCGCGTACCTCGCCCTGCCACTTTGACAGAGCCGCGTCATACAGCCCGTCGGCCTTTATATCAAAGGTCACACCATCCCAGTAGTGCTCTGTCTCCAGGCGCAAGCGTGCATCGCCAAGGGTCAAGCGGTCATGATAGGGGCTGGATTCCAGTCGTGTACCCAGCCCGAGTTCGGCAAAGCCGGTCACCAGCGGGCCACTGCTGGATTCGGTATCCCAGCCGCTGTCCCACTGACCATCATCCCAATCATCACCGCCCCATTCATCGGTTTCCTGAGCCGGTGCCGATAGGACCGTCAGGCAGGCGGCCATCAGTAACAGCGTCCGCATCAGTCGTCCCTCAGATTCAGCCATTCACGGGGCGGGTTACGGAGGCTGCGCTCGGAGAAGATGTCATCCGGTAAACCAAGGTCATAGCTGATAAAGCGAAACTGCATCTGGGTCTCGCCGCCGTTACGCAGGTCCTGTACCCGGGAATGGGTGACAGTAGGGTGGCCATCGATGGTGTCTGTCTCAAGTGCTTCGACGCGGCGGTAGGGCTGCTCCTTGCCGTCGAAAAACTCGATTTTTACTGGCAGCATGGAGTCTTTGGCAATGGTGACCTCATAGCGGGTAAACTCCACATCCTCCGGTTTTTTAGGCGAGCCCTCCAGCCGGTAATGATCGTCGGTTTCTTCCAGCAAACGGAAGGTGTCCAGATCCGGGTTACGGCCGGAAACATCTTCATAGAAAAAGTGCGAGCCCACAAACGAGGTGCGCTTATCCCCGGCGGAAATGCGTTTGACCAGATCCAGTCCGGGCAGATACAGCCAGCGGTCGTCGTCGCGATCATCGTGCTTTACCACCCGGAAAACGGTGCCGCGAACGTCAGAGGGACGAGAGAAAAACACCATCATATCCTGAGCGCCGCCGTCTTCGCGGTCCTTACGCAGGATAATAAACTGGCGCATTTGCTTACGGCCCTGAGCGTCGGTGATCAGCATTCGGGCCGCGCTGCGGCCATCATCGCCAGCGTAATAGGAGGCTAATTCGGCCTGTTCAATAATCGCTTTAGGTTCAGGCGTTTGCTGAGCCACGGCGGCTGTGGTCAGTAGCAGAGGTAAAATCATCAGTAAGGGTTTCATCGTCGTCTCCTTAGCGGGCTGTACGAACCAGGTGGTTTTTGAAAAGTGACATGACCGAAGGCAGCATCACCAGCGTCACAATGGCTGAGATCGCCATGATGCTGGCCAAAAACACGCCCACGGTGATGTAAGGCACCAGCGGCGCAAACAGCAATGGGGTAAAGCCCATGGCAATCACAATGGCATTTCGCGAGATAGCGCGGGCCGGCTCCTGAAACATGAGCTTGATGGTAGCTGACCATTCTTGTTGCTGGCTCAACGTGGCGCGGAACCGCTCGATAAAGTGAATAGCAAAATCCACCGACAGCCCAAGGGTCAGTGCCGAGAGCACCGCAATGGGCATGTCGTAGTCTTTGCCGACCCAGCCGATCAGACCGTAAATCAGGGTAATGGTTAAGGTCAGGGGCAGCATGGCCAGAATGCCAAACAGCAGCGAGCGGAAGAGCAGAACCATCATGATCAGCACAATGACAAAGGCGCTGGTGAGGCTGTCGAGCATGCCTTCCACCATCTGCTGCTGCCAGACCACATTCAGATACGCCTTACCGGCCCAGTTCAGCTCAAGTCCCTTTGGCAGCGGGTGTTCAGTGGTGTATTGATCGACTGCATCCACAACCGCCGTCATATGCTGATTATCGCCACTGGTCAGTTGCAGCCAGACTAACGCGCTCTGATAGTCTGGTGTTACAAAGTGCCATAAGTCCTGCGGCCGGTGTGAGGATTGGTACTGCAACAGGGTTTGTGCCACGCCATTGGCATTGGCAGGGAGCTGATAATCCTTCTCTTCACCGGAGCGAAGCTCGCGATTGACGGTTTTGACCACATCGGCCAGAGAATTGGACTTACCCACCAGGCCAGTCTGTTTAAGGTGTTGTTCCAAGTCGCTGATGTAGCTCAGCACCTCGGGTTGTAAGAAGGCCTTTGACTGGCTGTTAATACGCTCCAGTTTAAGCAGTAACTCGCTCAGTACATCGGCTTCGTCAAAGCTCACCTCAAAGCTTTTATCATCAATGGCCATGATATGGTCATTGATGTCGCTGTCGGCACTGGCGCGGCCTTTCAGCCAGTCGGCGGTGTCTTCGCTCAGTGCTTTATTTTGCGCTTTTTTTTCAATAGCGGCTGTGACCTTGTCCTGGTTATCACCTTGAGTGTTTTCCAGGACCAGATAGGCGTTGTAGGTCCCAGCGAAGTGGTCATTCAACACTCGGTCGGCAATGCGCAGCTCGTGGTCGGATTTAAACCAGCGCACTGGGTTGTCGTTGATCTGAATCTGGCTGATGCCCCACACCGATACAGCAAGGATAACCACAAAACCCATCACCCAGAGCCTGGCATGACTGCCGGCCAAATGCCCTAGTTTAACCAGGGCGGGGGCGAGTTTTGACTGGCTCTCATCGGGGAGCTTCTGAGTCAGTCGGGTCAGGGTTTTATCACTGAGTCCGCATAAGTAAGCCGGAACAAAGGTTACCGTTATTAAAAACGCCAACAGAATACCAAAGCCGACAAAGGCGCCGAAGATCTGCACCGGAGGGATTGGGGTGATCATCAGGGATAGAAAACCCACCGTAGAGGTGACTGAGGTAAATAACATGGGGGTAAACAGATGACCCATGACTTCGCCAATGACAGCCTTGGCGTCGTCACCGGGTTTAAAACGGTCGGCAAATTCCGACAGAATATGCACCGAGTCGACCACGGCGATGGGCATCAGGAAAATGGCGATCATGGAGGACATGATATGCACCGTAAAACCCATCCCGATCAGCAACCCCATGGTGATGAGCACTGTACTCATGGCCACGATCATGGCTGGCACAATAAAGGGAATATTGCGGAAAAACACAAACAGCAACACAAAGATGGTCAGTCCGGCTAAGGGTGCCGAGATACCCATCTGTACAAACATCTCATAGCCGAAACGATCTTCGGCCACCGGCAAACCCGTGATATGCCAGTCGTCGCTGGAATCCAGCGCATCGATATGGCTTTTCAGCTCTCGGGCAATGGCGTAGCTCTGGTTCTTATCTTTAATAGGGACATAGAGCGCGGCGGCTTTGCGATCTTCCGAAACCAGAGTGTTATACAGTAAGGGCAGGTTTTCTGCCTGCTTGCGAATACGCTCGGCGGCGGCGTTGTCTTTTGGTGGTGTTTTCATCATCCATTCAAAGCGAATGGTGCCCGGGTCCTCCTGGGTGATGTTATCCACATTGGCCAGCGACATCAGGTCCGCCTCAATCACGCCCTCAATACCCTCGGCATACTCAGTCAGGGCGTGCAAAGCGCCCAATGTTTGAGGATTGTAGACGCCCTTTTCATTCACTACACCCACCACAATGGTGTCGTGCATGGAAAAACGCTGTTTGACTGCATTGTGGAATACCCGCTGAGTGTTATCAGCAGGGAGCATGTTTTCCGGATCGGTATCGATTTGTATTTGCGGCAATAAAGCCACAAAGATCGCCGTAACCAGACCAAGAGCCCAGTAAACAAGCCGTCGGTGTGACGTGGCGAAACGAAACAATGGCTGACCCATGTTGCTCCTCTTCATTAAATTCTAATTTAGATATTTACGAAATATAGATGTAAAAAAATAGGCTGTCACCCTGTATTTCGCAAAAATCTAAACTTTATGATGTTTAAATTGAGTGACAGCCTGCTGGTATTTTTAGGGATGTTCGACTTTCAGCTCGGCTTTCTTCCAGGCCTCAAATCCGCCGTCAACCGAGTAGACTTTGTTAAAGCCCATCCGCTGCAGTGACTCGGCGGCCAGCGCCGAGCGGGCTCCACTGCGACAGTATAGGTAAATGTCTTTCTGGGCCAATTCATCCAGCGGCGCCTCGGCACCTTCGGCCAGGGAGGCGATTTTCATTTCCAGAACGCCTCTGGGTAGGTTGACAGCGCCGGGCACAAACCCCTGCTCGTACTCACCAGGCTCGCGCACATCGATGATCATTACATCGTGGGCCAGTTGTTGTTCCAGTGTGGTAACCGGGACTTCGTTGATGTGCTTTTTCACATCGGCGACGATTTCGGGCGCAGACTTAATCATGAGACCTCCATAAGCTCGGGTAATGTTTGCCAGAACACCAATCCTGCCAGCAAAATCAGAAACACCGCAAAACCTTTGCGGAGTCGCTGTTGAGGCCAGCGAGCGGAATAATGTTGGCCAATCAGGGCGCCGAGGGCACCCAGGGTTGCAATTGAAATCAATACTAACCAGTCAAGCGTAGAGCCTTGCTGGTTGAGCAGCCAGCTATTTTTTATAAAACCCACACTGGCGTTGACCGCGATCAGCAATAAGCTGGTGGCTCGGGCTCGTAGAAAATCCAATCGAGCGATCATCACCAGCGCAGGTAACAGCAAAAAGCCGCCGCCAACACCGGCAAAGCCGGTAAAAATACCTACCAAAAACCCTGTCGCTACCATCAGCCACAGTCCGGCCGGGTTATTCTCGGCGGCCTTGGGCTGCTGGCGCCACATCAGGCTGCTGGAGACCAGCATTAAAATGGCAAATACCGCGAGCTGCACCGCACCGGATACCAGGCTGGCCAGCAGTGCGCCACTATAGGTACCAGCAATGCCGGGCACACCCAAGGCTACTGCATTGGGCCAGTGAATTTGTCGGCGACTGTCACTGAATAATAAAGTGGTGATACTGATAATGGTGACGATAAACAGCGACCCGGTCACCGCTTCTTTGGGCGACTGACCGGCCAGATACACGAGCACGGGTAGGGCTAACACTGAGCCCCCTGAGCCGAACACGCCCAGACTCACGCCGATACTGGACCCTGCTAATAGGGCTAGCTGCATACGCCACCATAAGTAATAAGGTTATAACTACTGGTTGTATGTTATTTCGTGTTTTGCTAAATTTCAAGAGTGATTTTTAAGCAATACTGTTAGATTCTGTATAGAGGAGAGCATCATGACCATCAATGTGCAGCATTTCTATCATGAAGACACGGGCACCTTAACTTATGTGATTCATGAGCCAAGCTCTGCTGAGGCGGCGGTGATCGATCCCGTGCTCGATTTTGACTATGCCGCCGGTCGCACCGATACCACCTCTATTGATGCTATTGTGGCCTACTTAAGACAGAACCGGTTGACCCTAAAATGGGTGCTCGAGACTCATGCTCACGCCGATCATTTAACCGCCGCGCAGCATTTAAAGAAGCAACTGGGGGGCACTATCGCCATTGGCCGTGGCATTACTCAGGTACAAAGCACCTTTTGTGAAGTGTTTAACTTAGGTGAAGAGCAGGATGTGACAGGTCGTGATTTTGATCATCTCTTTGCCGAGGGCGAGCATTTTTCGCTTGGCTCTGTGGAGGGGCAAATTTTAGCGACGCCAGGGCATACCAACGACAGCATCAGTTATGTGATCGACGGTAATGCGTTTGTGGGTGACACTCTGTTTATGCCCGATGCGGGGACGGCTCGCTGTGACTTCCCGGGGGGTAGCGCGTCGCTGCTGTATCAGTCTATTCAAAAGCTCTACGCGCTGGGGGACGAGATAAAAATCTGGGCCTGTCATGATTATAAGCCAGAAGGGCGAGAGCTTCGTTACATGGCCACTGTCGCCGAGCATAAGGCCAACAATATTCATGTGAACGCGGATACCAGCGAGGCTGCTTTTGTGGAGAAGCGCGAGGCACGGGATGCCACGCTGGCTATGCCAAGGTTGATTGTACCCAGCATTCAGGTCAACATTCGCGCCGGACTGTTGCCTGAACCCGAGAGTAATGGTGTTCGCTACCTGAAAGTACCGCTGAATCATTTGGGCTGTACATAGACGGTGGGGCTATTCGGCGCGCAAGGCCTCAATCGGTGGCAGGCGCGAGGCCATATACGCCGGCCGGGCCCCAGACAGCAAGCCCACAAGCAGCGAAACACTCAGTCCCAGGCCGGCGCTGGACAGGGTTAGCAAGGTCGGTAGCTCTGGTAGCCAGTAAAACAGCAGTCCTTGCAGCACGGCGACGGTTAGCAAGCCCAGTATCCCGCCGATCAGAGCCAGCGTCAGTGCTTCACCAAGAAAAAGCAACATCAGCAAGCGCTGTGGCATACCTAAAGCGCGCACTAATCCCACCTCTTGCTGACGCTGACTGATAGTGATAGTCAATATGGTATAGATGCCCACAGAGCCTACCAGAAGTGAAATGGCGCCGATGATGATACCGGTAATCCGAATCGCGGTTAAAATGCCAGCCATGGTATCGAGCATTTGATCCTGAGTAACAATAGTAAAGTCCTCGGCGCCATGGCGCTTGATAAGGTGCAGCTTAATGGCACTGACGGCCTGCGGCGGGCTTAAATGGGATCGGTAGACGATGTCTACTTCCATCAGTGAGTCGCGGTTAAATAGCTCCAGGCCCTTGGCTGCGGGGACATACACCATTTCATCGAGATCCATGCCCAGAAACTGGCCCTTAGGCGCGAGCACTCCGACTACTGTAAAGCGTTGCCCGCCGATACGAATAAACTCACCGAGCACATGCGTATTCTCAAACAGGGCCTGATGTATTTTGCTGCCCAGCACCGCCACCGGCCTCGGACGATATAGATCATCGTTGGGCAGGAAGCGCCCCTGAGCTTGTTGCAATTGCCAGGCCGCCAGCGCAAAGTGATTGGTGCCGATAATGTCCGTGGCTCGCAAGCGATTGGCGTGTTTGACTTCGGCGGTACCGGCGATAACTGGGATTACTTTTTCCACCTGAGGTAAGTGTTGCAGGCTTGCAACATCTTCAAGATAGAGCCCTTTGTTGGTGCGCAGTATGCCACTGACCCCCATAGTCTCAGTTTTGCCCGGGGTGACAGCAACAATGTTGCTGCCAAACTGCGTAAACTCAGCCACTACAAAGGTCTTTAAACTGTCGCCCAGCGCAGCCAGCAAGGTAATGGTACTGACACCAATGGCAAAGCCCGTAATAGTCAAAGTATTACGGTGGCGTTGAGATAGCACCGATGTTCTTATCCAGTCGAGTGCATCTATTAGTTTCATCCTCTGAGGGCCTCCACAGGTGACACATCTGCGGCCTGACGAGCAGGGAACCAGCTAAAGGCACCAGCGATGCAAAGAGCCAACAGCGTGGCCGCCAAGGCAGCCCAAACTGGTATGGTGACCAATAAATACGATTGCAGTTGGTTGAGGAGCAACAGGGCCATAAAGGTGACGAGCAACCCCAAGGCACTTCCCATAGCGGCCAGTAGTAGCGACTCGCTGACAAATAAGACCAACACGGTACGGCGGCTGGCACCCATGGCTTTGAGCAGGCCTATTTCGCTGCGTCTCTGCGCCACGTTGATAAGACTTAGGTTCATGACCAAAAAACCGGCGACCAACAAGCTGACGGATGCGAGCAGTCCAATCACGGCCGTCAAGGTGAGCATGATGCGGTTAAAGGCATCAAGGATGGAGGCCTGAGTGACAATCGTAATATCTTCGCTACCTTGATGGCGCTGACGGATTAACTCGTAGATGTGCTGAATAATGGCCTTATCTTCAAACCGGTGCCTTGTCTCAACCAATACCCGAAACAGTGCGGGTGAGTCGAATAAAGCTTCGGCAGCGGATACGGGAATGATTGCCACATTCCGCATATCCAGCCCCAAAGACTCTCCCCGGTAGTTAAGGATGCCCACTACTCGAAATCGATATCCATCAAGAGTAACCTTCTGGCCCAACTGAGTGTGATTGTCCAACAAATCCTGGGCCAGTTGATGGCCCAGTATCACGTCGTTGCGGTGGCTATGGTTTTTACTGAGGTTTTGTCCCATAGCCAGCTCCTGGCCTCGAACAGCCAAAAACTCATGAGTAGAACCCACCACCATAATGTCTTTGCTAAGGCCCTGTACTGACAATGTCGCGGTGCCAGCGATAATAGGGGCAACCCTGACTATGCCGGGGAGGTGTCGAATGGCTTCAGCGTCCTGTATTGTCAGGTCCCGCGTGGCGGTACCGTAAAAAGGAATACCGCCCCCCTGAGTGTGTTTTTTGCCCGGCAGGACGATCAACATATTACTGCCCAGAGCCGCAAACTCACGTTGTACATATTGCCTGGCGCTCTCCCCCAGGCTGACCAACAGCACCACCGCACTGACACCAATTGCGATACAAAGGCTAATCATCGTGGTGCGCCAACGGTGGCGGACCAGTTGATGGTGATGGAACTTGATAATGTCGGTGACGATCATGAGTTCACCAAAGCTCCGTCGATCATACGAATTTGCCGCCGGGCTCGCTGTCCCAGCGCCGGATCGTGGGTGACCACAATCAAAGTGATACCTCGTCGGTTTAGGTTTTCTAACAGCTCGGTAATATCATGACCGGATTGTTGATCCAGATTGCCGGTGGGCTCATCGGCCAGTATCACACTCGGTTCGGTGACAATCGCCCGGGCGATGGCGACACGTTGTAGTTGCCCACCGGATAACTGGGACGGACGATGATGAGCACGAGCAAGCATATCCATTTGCTTCAGAACCGATGTTACCTTCTGCTGGCGCTCATGTGATGGTACTTCACTAAGCACCAACGGTAACGCTACATTCTCAAAAGCTGTGAGCCGCGGAATAAGCTGAAATGACTGAAAGATAAAGCCGATATGTTCACGTCGAAGCCGGGCGCGTGACTCTTCGCTGAGTTCGTGAGTCGGGTGCTGGGCCAGCCAGTATTCGCCGTCCTCGAATACATCCAAAAGGCCAATCATATTCAGTAGGGTGGACTTCCCTGAGCCCGATGGTCCCATCAGGCTAACGTAGTCACCCGAGTGAATCTCCAGATTGATGTTCTTAAGGGCATGCAGCTTAGTGTCGCCAGATGGGTACCACTTATTGACTGCCTGCATGCGGATCATTGTGTCGACTCTTGCTCAGAGAGAGGTATTACTGCCATTCCCGCCTCAAGGGGAACCGAGGTGTCCAGCACAATCATATCCCCTGAGCGAAGCCCTTCGGTTATCTCTGTATAACGCCAGTTGCTCAGGCCCTGCTGAATCTTAGCAACCTGTATTTCTCCATCCACCACTCGGTAAACCTGGTCCTCATTAAAAATAGCTGGCGTCGGAATTCTCAGTACTTCTGTTCGGGCTTCTATCAGAATTTCCATATCGGCGCTGTAACCTACAAGCAGGGGAAAAGGAGGGGGTTGAGTGAGTTTTGCCTCCACTTCCACGGTTCGGGCCTGACGCTGCTGGGCAAAGACGTAAGGTGCGATGCGTCTGACCCTGGCCTTTAGTGTGGTGTTGCGAAAGGCATCAATATGCACGGTGACCGGCATATCAAGGTGAATCTGAGCAGCATCCACCTCATCGATGGGCGCGGTGACGTAATAGCAGCTGTCATCAATAAGATCCACAACGGGGAGGGTGGGGATGCCCGGCGGTGAGGGCGTGGCAAATTCACCCACCTCACCGTTAACTTCCGCGACAGTGCCGGGGAAAGGAGCGGTAAGCTGGGTTTTGCTTAGCTGGGCCTGATAAAGTTCAATGGTTGCCTGGGCCTGATTGATACTGCCTTGAGCCGCTTCACAGGCAAGTTGGCTGGCCCGGGCATTGGATTCGGCGACATCCACCTGTTCTTCAGAGGTCAGTCCCTGGGCCATTAAACGCTTCAGGCGGGTAGCCTCACGCTGGTCTCTCTCGGCAAGCAGGCAGAGCCGACGCCGTTGCAGTTGTGATTGGTCTAATGCCGCTTGTGCCTGGGCTAGCTGGGCCTGAATATCATCATTGTAAAGCGCCAGTAGCAGCTGGCCCCCTTTAACAATATCTCCGGCCCGAACCGTGACGCTTTCAATTTGTCCGCCAATAGGAAAGGATAAGCGAGCGCGGCGGCAAGCTTCTATCTCGCCAGCCCGGTTATTGACCACCGTGTGACTGACAAGGCCGGTATTCACGCGGTAGGTTTGCACCTTGAGGGGGGACT
This sequence comes from Saliniradius amylolyticus, assembly GCF_003143555.1. Lineage (NCBI taxonomy): Bacteria > Pseudomonadati > Pseudomonadota > Gammaproteobacteria > Alteromonadales > Alteromonadaceae > Saliniradius > Saliniradius amylolyticus. The sequence continues at coordinate 2,133,835 of NZ_CP029347.1, read as the reverse complement.
GTCGTTGCCACAGCCAGAGAGGCACCGCAAGCAGGATAACAATGCCAATAAGCCATTTTTTCATAGGTAACCGTAGCCAAGCGGGATATTACCTAATAATAGACACTCGGCGGTACACAGCAGTGATCTGTATCAATTGGAGGGGAGAGTCAGAGCCGTTCTATTTTCTGACTATAACGGTAGATAACATAAAGCAGAAAAGCGACTACCAACGCTAAGGGCAGCAAAAGCTTAAGGGTGTGGGGTAAAGGCAGTTCCCCGCGGATAAGGCCAAAGTCGGCAATCAGGCCCATTGCGAAGCCAAACACCAGAGTAACCAGTGGCAGAATGATAAGCGCGGATTTGATATCGGATTTCTTATCTTCCTTGTTTAATGACTTCATCCCTGCATCCATGTGATATTAACCCTTTAATAGAGATAGCGTCGTTTTACCCTAGCCGAATGCCCACATCAGGTCAATTTTTCTTCAATGATTTGGAACCAGGCAGGCCCTGAATCAATCCATGGGCCTGCCTCATATTCAGCGCTAGTGATCGTGGTCACAGCCGCCTTCGCCGTGCACATGACCGTGCTCCAGCTCTTCGGCAGTGGCTTCACGCACATCTACCACTTCCACATCAAAGTTAAGCGTGATGCCTGCCAGCGGGTGATTGCCGTCGACGACGACTTCATCGTCCGCCACATCCACCACGGTTACAGACTGATCACCGGCATCAGTGGTCGCACGAAATTGCATACCTACTTCCACATCCATGCCTTCAAACATGGATTTTGGGACGGCTTGCATCAGTTGATCGTGGCGTTCGCCATAGGCTTTCTCAGGCTCGACTTTGGTTTCGAAGGTATCACCGGCGGCCTTACCTTCGAGCTCTTCTTCCAGGCCCTTAATAAGGAAGTTCTGGCCATGGATGAAAGTCATTGGCTCGGCGTTTCTGGAGGAATCGATTTCCACACCCTCATCGGTGCTCACTGTGTAGTGCATGGTGACTACAGTATTGGGTTCAATCTTCATAAATTGTCTCTATTGATCGTCGAGTTTGTATGGCAATGGCTGTACGCTGAATTGTTGTTCAGGGTTGGCCTTACTGCGCAAAACGGCATCGGATTCAGTGTCCTTAGCCAGTACTGCCAATAACCAAGTCTCCGCTGTTAGCGGCGCACAGCTTAACACAGTGCCACCGCGACGCCAGTTTTCTCCCAGTTGGAGCTCCAGCGTATCACCGGGGTTAAGCTCATGCCGCCCCTCTCCTTTGAGGATAAAAGCAGCGCGTTTGTTCCGGCCTAAAAACTTGGTGCGGGCCACTACTTCCTGGCCCATGTAACAGCCTTTCTTAAAGTTAATGCCGTCCAAAGCGTGCACATTCATCATTTGAGGCACAAATTCGTTGCTGGTGGCGTCAGTAACCTGAGGCAGCCCGGCCTGAATATCCAGCGCTTGCCACAGGGCACTGTCAGCCACAGAATCGGCCAGTGCGGTTTCCAGAGTGTCGGCCAGTTGTGGCGTCAGCATTAACAGGTAGCGGGGTCTGGGCTGATCGAACCGGATTATGGCACCGTGCTCTGAAGCACTCACTTCAAGGTGCTTCTCGGGGAGGGAGCCAAACTGCAGCTGTAGCCATTGCTCCAGCTCTTGACCATGGCCACCATAAAGCCGGAACTGGTCGCTGGTATCGCGAATATCCACTTTAGAAAACACGCCATATTTCTTTAGTTCTGGCAGTGACGCAGCCAGTCCCCCGCGGTGGCCCACAAGCACGCTTTGGTCTTGCCATAGAAAACCGTGAAACAGGCTCCAGCTCTTGCCCTTAAAGTCACAGTGAGCGGCCAGTAATGCGGTGTCATGACTCATCTGATTGGCGTCATTGGTTATTTGCCCTTGCAGGTACTGAATCTGCTCTTCGCCTTGCAGAAAAATCAGCCCCAGTTGGGGTAGGGGACAAAGCAGGTTCTCAGGGAGCTCTGTGAGTGTTGAGGGTAAAGACTGAGTCATCGGCGATATCTTGTATTGAAGTGTTGCGGGTTATTATGGGGATGGATGGTCGTAAGTCCAATCCCCGGCTGTGCGGATTGGTATTACATCCTTGGCATTACTGGTAAGATTAGCGGCAGTAAAATTCGCCAATAGGTTTCTTGAAGATGTTTGACAAACAACGCACTAATCGGGTTCGCTGGGCTTGCCGTCGCGGCATGCTGGAGCTGGATGTTTTGTTATTGCCCTTCTATGAGGAAGTGTTTCATGACCTCAGCGATGCCGATAAGCTCACGTTTGAACGTTTGCTTACCTGCGATGATCCTGACCTTTTTGCGTGGGTAATGGGCCACAAAGCCTGTGAAGACAGAGATCTGGCCGCCATGGTGGACACCATCGTTAAGCGTGTCAAAGCATAGTCTGCATATTCGTCCTTCGGCTTGGCCCGGACGACTTGTCATACTTCTGTTCGCCACACTGATAGGTAGCGTGTGGCTTTGGCAACCCTACATCTTCACAGGGCAAGCATGGGCTCAGTTGGGGGTTAGCCTGTTTCTGTTAGCGGCAGGCTGGTGTATTTACCCCCGCGGAGAGAAGACGCAACGGCTCTGGTTGGATGAAAAGGGGCAGATTCAGTGGCCAGAGGCAGTAACAGAAGGGCAAGCTGGCTGGCAAATCACCAGTGATTCCCGGGTTATGCTGGGAATTATCTGGCTTACATTACGCAACCCGGGGACATCCCGGCGTCGCTGGCTGACGTTGTATAAAGACAGTCTGAGCGAGGCGGACTTTCGTCGGATATGTCGACAGGTACGCCGTATTCAGAGCAAGGAATATGAATATGAATAATGGGATCAGGGAATTACGTCAGCCACCGGCGTTGTTGCCACTGTTTGTTAAAGCCGTAGCTAAACGCTCTCGGGCGATGTCGGAACCGGCATTGCCACAGCATCGACTGGCGCTGACCATGCGCCCGATCACTGCTAAATTAAAGGCCTATCATCGGCTGGTGGGGTGGCAGGGAGAAGGCATTCACCCCTGCTGGCTTCAGGTAAGGGCCCTCCCGTTGCAACTGAGTTTGCTGACCGATAAGTGCTGTCCCTTTGCGGTGATGGGGCTGATGCATATGAAGAACCGCATCCAGCAGTATCAGCCAGTCCGGGAGAATATGGCGCTGGAGCTGAGCTGTTCTCTGGATGCGTTGAAAAAGCACCGTATGGGCTGGCAGTTTGAAATTCTTACCCAGGCTCGCCATCATAAAAAACTGGTGTGGGAGTCGGTGGCGACTTCACTCGCCCCCACGGTGAAGGTCCAAGCTGGACAGCGGCAGCGCCAGGCTCCCGAGCCGCCAGAAGTTCAAGCTTTGGAGTGCTGGTCACTGGAAGCGGATCTGGGGCGGCGCTACGCCTCGGTCAGCGGCGACTACAATCCCATTCATTTGCACCCATTAACATCATCCATGTTCGGTTTCCCACAGCCTATTATTCACGGTATGTGGAGTTATGCCAGAATCCTATCTGCCTTGACTGAACATGGGTACATTGACACTGACTTTAGTTCCTCGGTGACCTTCAAGCGCCCCTTGGTGTTACCCGGGGACGCCGAACTGTATCTGAACGGAGAGGAAGCCTCGGTAAATCAAGGGCGTTTCGAGCTACGCGCAGAGAGTGGCCACAAAGTATTATTGAACGGGGATTGGCAGGCGCTGAGGAGATAGCTTCTAAGATACTAGGGTATGTGTTATGGCAATAAAGTGTTTTAACAAACCTAAGGTTTGGTTTCATCCCCTCAAGCATCTGGTACAATCAGTTACCAGACAATAAGAACAATAGCAGACACAGCAGGTTTTCAATGATTTATAAAGCCCAGAGCCCGGCCAGCTTCGCCGAAGAATATATTGTTGAGTCGATTTGGAGCGGACGTTTTCCTCCCGGGACTATCTTACCTGCCGAGCGGGAGTTGTCGGAGCTTATCGGTGTGACCCGAACGACGTTACGCGAGGTGTTACAGCGTCTGGCCCGTGATGGCTGGCTGACTATTCAGCACGGCAAGCCGACCAAAGTGAATAACTTTTGGGAAACCTGTGGGCTGAACATTTTGGAAACGCTCGCCAGCCTGGACGAGGAAGGCATTCCCGACCTGGTGGATAATCTGCTGGCGGCGCGAACCAGCTTCAGTGCCATCTTTATTCGCGGCGCTATCAAACAGGCCCCTGAAAAGGTGGTGAAACTGTTGAGTGATTTCGATTCAGTGGAAGACACCGGTGAAGCCTTTGCCGAATTTGACTATTGGATCAATCACGAACTGGCCATGGCCTCGGACAATCGTGTTTATGTGCTGATGATGAACGGCTTCAAGGGCTTGTATAAGCGTATTGGCAGCTACTATTTTACCCACGAGCCCTCCCGCGAACTGGCGCGAGATTATTACGCTAAATTGATGGCGGCTGCTAAGGATGGAGATTTCGAGCGAGTGCCCGCACTGGTAAAAGATTACGGCATAAAGAGTGGGCGCATCTGGAATAAAATTCGCGGCGATATGCCAGGCGACCTCGTCGAATAAGTGAGGCCTTTACCTCTCATTGTTAAAAGCGGAGCCAACGGGCTCCGTTTTTTATGTCTGACTGATACCTGTCACAATACTGGTGAGCTAGTGGCAGAGCCGCTTTATCAATATAAAAACGGGCTGTAGTTAATGCTACAGCCCGTTTAATGATTGACCTGACTGACGCTTTGTAACGTCGTCTAGGTGTATTAGCCTGGATTATTAAGCCATGTTCTCGTTGGCGAAATCCCAGTTGACCAGGTTCCAGAAACCTTCCAGGTACTTAGGACGCGCATTGCGATAATCGATGTAGTAGGCATGCTCCCACACATCCACGGTCAGCAGAGGCGTCAGGTTTGGATCAGTAATGGGCGTGCCGGCATTGCTGGTATTAACAATATCCAGAGAGCCGTCAGCTTTTTTCACCAGCCAAGTCCAGCCAGAACCAAAGTTGTTGGCGGCTTTGTCATTGAAAGCTTCTTTAAAGTCAGCGAAAGAGCCCCACTTGCTGTTGATGGCCTCGGCGACCGCACCACTTGGCTCGCCGCCACCGTTCGGGCTCATGCTGTGCCAGTAGAAAGTGTGGTTCCAAACCTGGGCTGCGTTGTTAAATACACCGCCTTCTGATGATTTGATGATCTCTTCCAGGCTCTTGTTTTCCATGTCAGTGCCTTCAACCAGGCCATTCAGCTTAGTGACATAGGTGTTGTGGTGTTTGCCGTAATGGAATTCCAGTGTCTCGGCTGAGATGTGCGGCTCAAGGGCGTTTTTTTCATAAGGCAGAGCGGGTAGTTCAAATGCCATAATCGTCGTTCTCCATGTACAGTTAATGAATGAAACTATCCCTACGCTCAGACAAGCGCAAGGTTTTATAAAGTCTTTTATTTACTTATTAGTCTAACAACAATATGGGGCTTGTCGATAAGAAAACAAGCCCACAGTCAGTAAGTTGCTCTGAGTGTAGACTGTAATTGGTTGTAAAGCTGGGGTGTGGCATTGAAAAAAGTTACAATGGCCGCCACATCGTGGTTTTACGTTAGTAAGAGGTTCCGAGTCGTGGAAACAGTAGAGAAAATCAAACAGCAGATCGCTGAAAATCCTATCCTCATTTATATGAAGGGCTCGCCCAAGCTGCCAAGCTGCGGCTTTTCTGCACAGGCAGCACAGGCACTGATGTCCTGTGGTGAGCAGTTTGCCTTTGTCGATATTCTGCAAAATCCGGATATCCGTGCTGAACTGCCCAAATACGCCGACTGGCCGACATTCCCTCAGTTGTGGGTTGAAGGTGAACTGGTTGGTGGATGCGATATTATCCTGGAAATGTACCAGCAGGGTGAATTACAGCCGTTGGTCAAAGAAGCGGCCGAGCGTGCTAAAGACGCCGAGCAAGGCGAGTGATAACGCGTCAAACGCAAAAAAGGGCCAACGGCCCTTTTTTTATGTTCTCTGCTCGCTGAGGCGGGGATTACACGACTTCTTTAAACAGTGACTCATCCACAATGGTAGCGTCGATCACTTCCTGAGCTGCCTGTACACATTTACCGCACTGGCTGCCAACCCCCATACTCAGGCGCAGCTCACGCATGTTGCCAATGCCTTCTTCACGTACCACATTGGCAATTTGCTTTTCGGTTATGCCATTACACAAGCAGACAAACATGACAGACTTCTCCAAACAACGACGCAAATGATAATAGTTGTTATTTGTTTTGCATGCAAGCGCTAATTTGATGTTTTAATGACCATTGCCAACCTGTATAGATCTTCAAAACGGCCTGACCTAAGATAAGTGCTCGTCTGTCATCAAAGATTTTCTGACGAAGTTTCTGGTTCGGGACTTGGTTTTTTCTTACCAGACCCCAATTTAGTCCAGACTGAACAGTTTCATCTAAGGGCGGCCTTCGGGTTGCCCCATAAACTCACAAGAAACGGAGAAGACAATGAGTGTATTAGTAGGTCGTCAAGCCCCCGACTTTACCGCTCCAGCAGTACTGGGCAACGGTGAGATCGTTGATGAATTCAATCTGCAAAGCCACATCAAAGGCAAAAAAGCGGTTATCTTTTTCTACCCGCTGGATTTCACCTTTGTTTGTCCTTCAGAGCTGATCGCTTTTGATAAGCGTGTTGAAGAGTTCACTAAGCGTGGTGTTGAGGTGATCGGTGTGTCTATCGACTCTCACTTCACTCACAATGCGTGGCGTAACACCCCTGTGAACGAAGGCGGTATCGGTGCGGTGAAATACCCTCTGGTTGCTGATATCAAGCACGACATCTGTAAAGCCTACGACGTTGAGCACCCAGAAGCGGGCGTTGCTCTGCGTGGTTCCTTCCTGATCGACGAAGAAGGTAGTGTTCGTCACCAGGTCGTGAACGATCTGCCTTTGGGTCGTAACGTTGATGAGATGCTGCGTATGGTTGACGCACTGGCGTTCAATCAGGAGCACGGTGAAGTTTGCCCTGCTGGTTGGCAGGAAGGCGATGCTGGCATGGGTGAAAACCCAGAAGGCGTGAAGAAATACCTGTCTGAGAATGCTGACAAGCTGTAAGCAGTAGCCGGACGGACAAAAAAGCCGCTCTTCATGAGCGGCTTTTTTATTTCAGGAATCGGCTGTTAATCAAGATGCGTTCGGTTCGTCCTCGCTGGCAAGTGGCCATCCCCCCAGGCTTTGCCACTTATTGACCATGCCGCAAAACAGCTCCGCGGTTTTCGCTGTATCGTAGAGCGCCGAGTGGGCCTCGGACTGGTCAAATTCGATACCGGCTGCCCGACAGGCTTTAACCAGCACGGTTTGCCCATAGGCGAGCGCGGCCAGACTGGTGGTGTCGAACGACACAAAAGGGTGAAACGGTGTGCGCTTGATACCGCCGCGTTCGATGGCGGCATTAACAAAGCTCTGGTCGAAGGAGGCGTTGTGGGCCACGATGACCGAGCGCTGGCAGTCGGCGGATTTTTGGGCTTTGCGTACCGCTTTGCATATGGCTTTCATCGCCTCGGTTTCGTCTACGGCACCGCGCAAGGCACAGTTTGGATCAATACCGTTAAACTCAAGCGCGGCTGGCTCCAGGTTGGCGCCTTCAAAGGGTTCGATATGATAATGCAGGGTCTGATCTGGCTCCAGGCGGCCATCTTCGGTCATCTTCAAGGTAATGGCGGCAATTTCCAGTAAGGCGTCAGTTTTGGGATTAAACCCCGCCGTTTCCACATCGATGACCACTGGAAAATAACCACGAAATCGATCTTTGAGTTGTTGCCCTTGCGCTGTCATTGTATACCTATATGAATAATGGGAGCGGAATTATCACAGTTATGAAGGGCGCTATCCAGACTCCATTTATAATTAAGGGTTAAGTGATCGCCGAAACCGCCGATACTAGGGTGGAGAGAGTGGAAACGGTAGCCATGAAAAGAACAGTTTTAGCTTTGACAGTCCTGATTGCCCTGCCGGTGACGGCCGGTGTAAGGCACTACTCGGCCGATATCAATGAGTCCCAGTGGCAGCTTACCGACAGCAGTCGCCTGCAATGCCGCCTGGAGCATAATATCCCCGGCTACGGCGACGCCATGTTTACCAGCCGTGCCAGCAAGCAGCTGAACCTGGAGTTTGAGTTGGACATGCTTAGTCTGCCCAGTGAATACGGAGCTGCAGCAGTCTACTCGGCGCCTCCGGAGTGGATGCCCGGCCAGATGCAGCGCCGTCTGGCTGAGATGCCCATACGCAAGCAGTACAACGGCGACCTTCCGCAGAAAACTGCCTGGACGATGCTCTCCGAATTGGAAAAAGGCTATTGGCCGACCATCTATTATCAGGATTGGTATAACCGGTATGACAGAGTGGCAGTGGAGCTAAACGCCAGCAATTTTATCGGAGAGTACCAGTCTTTTGTGCGCTGCGTGTCGTCGTTACTGAAATTCAGTTTCGAAGATATTTCCTACTCCGTGTTGCAGTATAAAAAGAACAGCGATGAATTTACTCGTGCCTCAGAGAAAAAGCTCAGCATGATCGCCCAGTACCTGAGAGAAGATCCCGGCATTGAATTGGTGCTCGTGGATGCTTACACCGACAGTTGGGGAGGCAGTTGGCATAACCGTGAGCTGTCAAAGCAGCGTGCCCAGCGTGTGAAACGCTTCTTTGAGGAAAACGGTATCGACAGTGATCGCATCGAGACAACGGCCCATGGCGAGCGGCGTCATATCGCCGATAATGCACGGGAAGTAACCCGGGCCAAAAACCGTCGGGTTGTGATTCGGATGGCAAAGTCCTGATAACCCGCTGGCTGTGACTTAAACAAACGCCCTCATCAGTAGTGAGGGCGTTTGTTTAGGAGCAATAGGTTAACGGGCGTATTCGTTAAAGGCCTGAACTTGAGCCTGAATACCTGGTGCATCCAGTTTGAGTTCGGCGTACATTTCTTGTTGAGAACCCTGCATAATAAACTCATCAGGAATCCCCAGTCGCAGCACCCGGCAGGCGAGTTGTTTATCCATTACGGTTTCTGCTACCGCACTGCCGGCGCCGCCCATGATGACGCCATCTTCCAGGGTCACCAGTAGCTCGTGCTCCTCAGCCAACTTCGCGATCAGATCGTTATCCAGGGGCTTAACAAACTTCATGTCAGCCAGTGTGGCATCCATCTTTTCAGCCGCTTCTTTTGCGCCGGGTAGCAGGGTGCCGAAATTTAAAATGGCCACGTTTTTCCCCTGACGCAGGATTTCGCCTTTGCCAATCGGTAGAGCCTGCATCTTGGCTTCAATGACGGCACCGCAACCCTGGCCCCGAGGGTATCGCACTGCGGCAGGCTGGTTGAGTTTGTGGCCGGTGTAAAGCATTTGTCGGCATTGGTTTTCGTCGGAAGGCGTCATTATCACCATATTGGGAATGCAGCGCAGATAGGCCAGATCATAAGCCCCCTGGTGTGTCGGTCCGTCAGCGCCTACGATACCGGCCCGGTCGATGGCAAACAGCACGGGCAGATTTTGTAAGGCCACATCGTGGATCAGCTGATCGTAGGCCCGTTGTAAAAAGGTGGAATAGATGGCCACAATGGCGTTTAAACCATCCTTAGCCATTCCCGCGGCCAAGGTCACCGAATGCTGCTCGGCAATGGCGACGTCCGAATACTGCTTGGGGTACTCTTGCGAAAAACGCACCATTCCTGAGCCTTCACGCATGGCGGGTGTAATGGCCATCAATTTTGGGTCATCGGCGGCCATATCGCACAGCCAGTCGCCAAACACCGCTGAGAAGCTCGGTCCTGCGCTTTTAGTCTTGGGGAGTTGGCTGTCGGCCGGGTTGAATTTGGGCACCGCGTGCCATTTGATGGGATCTTTTTCCGCCATCTCATAGCCTTTGCCTTTACGGGTGACCACATGCAGTATTTGCGGGCCTTTGAGGCTGCGCATGTTGCGCAGTGTATCTACCAGGCCATTGACGTCATGACCGTCGATGGGGCCGATGTAGTTAAAACCCAGCTCTTCGAAGATGGTGCCGGGCACGACCATGCCTTTAAGGTGTTCTTCGGCGCGACTGGCAAACTCTTTGATGGGCGGCATACTGCTAAGCAACTTCTTGCCACCGTCACGAATGCTGTTGAAAAAATTCCCAGTCAGCAGGCGTGCCAGGTGGCTGTTGAGTGCGCCCACGTTTTCGGAGATAGACATCTCATTATCATTGAGCACCACCACCATATCTTTGCCGATATCTCCCGCATGGTTCATCGCTTCGAAGGCCATGCCAGCGGTCATGGCACCATCGCCGATTACCGATACAACCTTGCGGTTTTTGCCTTCTTTTTCTGCCGCCATGGCCATACCCAGGGCGGCGGATATGGAAGTCGAAGAATGGCCCACGGCAAAGGTGTCGTAGGGGCTTTCTGGCGGCCAGGGGAACGGGTGTAAGCCGCCTTTTTGGCGAATTGTCGTCATGCGTTCACGACGGTCAGTCAGGATCTTATGGGGGTAAGCCTGGTGGCCCACATCCCAGATAAGGCGATCGAAAGGGGTTTGATACACGTAATGCAGGGCCACGGTCAGTTCAACAGTGCCGAGCCCTGAGGCGAAGTGTCCACTACTCTGGCTGACACTGGCCAGCAGATATTGCCGCAGTTCATTGGCTAATTGCCGGAGTTTATCTTTCGGTAATTCGCGCAGCTGCTCCGGGGTATTTGCCAGTGCCAACACCGGGTAGTGTTCAAGGTCCAGGGTCATGGGGGTATCTAGTAATCTCGGTTAATAATAAAGTCACTAAAGGACTGTAGTAATTCGGTATTGTAAGGTAAAGCGCCGAGCGCTTGTACTGCTTGCTGATGCAATTGCTGGCACAGATTCTTGGCACCTTGCAGACCGAGCAGGGAAGGGTAGGTACTCTTATTGCCCTGATCATCAGAGCCTTGGGGTTTGCCCAGTATCTGAGTGTCGGCGGTGATGTCCAGAATATCGTCCTGCACCTGAAACGCCAAACCAATGTTACGACCAAATTCATTCAGTGACGCTTGTTGCTGTTCTGGCAACTCCGCCAATTGTGCGGGCATTATCAAGGCGGCCCGAATGAGGGCGCCGGTTTTGGCCAGATGCAATTGTTCCAGCTGCTCCAGGGTAACGGGCGTATTCGTGGCGGCCAGATCCTGAGCCTGTCCGCCACACATCCCCTGGTAGCCAGCGGCGCCGGTCAGGGTCTGCAATAGGGGCAGGCGTGCTGATTCAACCGAGACGCTCAGGGGTTCGTGGCAAAGCAGCTCAAAGGCTAATGTCTGTAAGGCATCACCGGCTAATATGGCAGTGGCTTCGTCGAAACGAACATGGCAAGTGGGCTGACCGCGACGTAAATCGTCGTCGTCCATGGCAGGCAGGTCGTCATGGATCAATGAGTAAGCATGAATGCACTCCAGAGCCATAGCGGGTGGATCTAAGTCTGCCTGTGTCAGGCCCAGCATATCACCTGTGGCATAAACCAGTGCTGGGCGAACGCGTTTACCGCCGAGCAACAGAGCGTGTTGCATGGCTTGCTTCAATCGGGGAGCGGTATCGGGCAGAGCGTCGAGACGCTCGGTCAACAGACCATTGATGCGCTGCTGATAATCTGCAAGAGCGATTTGCCAACTCACGGCCATCTTACTGTTCCGGCTCAAAGTCGACCAGGTTTTCTTGTCCCTGCTCGGCGAGCAGCATTTTCACTTTCTGCTCAGCCTGTTGCAGCTTTTGTTGGCCCTGCTGGGTCAATGCGATGCCGCGTTCGAAGCGCTGCAACGCCTCTTCTAATGGGAGTTCGCCTGCTTCCATCTGTTCGACAATGGTTTCCAGCTCTTGCATGGCTTGCTCAAAGGATAAGGTTTCAGATGGCTTGCTATTACTCATAAGATAAGATTACGACATCGAGGTTTAGAGAGGCCTGCATCGGCAGGCGGGACGCATTACTGGCGAACCTTACCCGAGGGTTATTAAGGGGTCAATGGCCTTTTTCTTTACCAAAGCTTTAGAATATTCTTAAGGTGTCGATAAATTGGTGAAGCAAGTCAATCAGTTAGCCGGTCTATGCCGAATGTTACTATTGATGCAAATTGGGGATTCCCTATCACTGCGGCTCTAGTATCATAAAGGCATAGTAGTCAGACCCAACCTGGGTGAAGTGGAGGATAGTGTGGATTTAGCAACCCTGATAGGCATGTTAGGTGCGATCGGTTTTATCGTGATGGCGATGATCCTAAACGGCAGTATTGAGATGTACCTGAACATCCCCTCCGTGCTGATCGTATTCGGCGGTACCCTGTTTGTGGCACTTAGCTCCTATACACTGGGCCAGTTTTTCAATACTGGCAAGGTTGTGGTCAAGGCATTTATGTTCAAGCTACAGCAGCCTGAAGAATTGATCATGAAGATCGTCGAAATGGCCGACGCGGCTCGTAAAGGTGGTTTCCTGGCGCTCGAAGAGGCTGAAATAGAAAACGACTTTATGCAAAAGGGCGTGGACATGCTGGTGGACGGGCATGATGTGGATGTGGTGCGGGCAACACTGTATAAAGATATTTCTCTGACCAGCGAACGACATGAGTTTGGTGCCTCGGTGTTTAAATCCATCGGTGAAGTGGCCCCGGCAATGGGGATGATTGGTACGCTGATAGGTCTTGTGGCTATGCTGTCGAACATGGACGACCCCAAATCCATCGGTCCGGCAATGGCCGTAGCGCTGCTGACCACCCTCTATGGTGCCTTTTTTGCCAATGTTATTGCCTTGCCATTAGCCAGTAAGCTGGAAAACCGCGCCGAACAGGAAAAGTTAAACCAGACCTTAATTTTGGATGGCATCGTCGGCATTGCCGATGGTCAGAACCCCAGGGTCATCGAAGGCCTGTTGAAAAACTACCTGGCGGCTGGCAAACGCATCGAAGAAGCAGAAGAGTAATTTATGTCCGATCCGCAAGAGAAGGAATGTCCCAAATGCCCCCCTCCCGGCTTGCCGGCGTGGATGGCAACCTTTGCCGATCTGATGTCGCTGTTGATGTGTTTCTTTGTGTTGTTGCTGGCGTTTTCAGAGATGGATGTGCTCAAGTTTAAGCAGATTGCCGGCTCCATGAAGTTTGCTTTCGGGGTACAAAACAAAATCGAAGTAAAAGACATTCCCAAGGGCACCAGTGTGATTGCTCAGGAGTTTCAGCCTGGCCGGCCAGAGCCCACTCCCATTGAGAATATTCAACAGGTCACCATGGAAGTGACGGAGCAGTCGCTGCGTTTTCAGGCCGGGGATGAAGATTCATCGGGAGGTCGTCAGAAACAGCGCGGTGAACAGCGGGGCGGGCAGTCGCAGCAAACGGCCAGTCAGCGAGCCTCGGCGTCTACTTCTGGTGCACAGCAACAGATGAACGAACAATTGAAGAAAGTGGCTCAGCAGCTGGAAGAGCAGATTGTGGATGGTGCAATTGAAGTGGAATCGCTGGGACAACAACTGGTGATCCGCATTCGCGAAAATGGCGCTTTCTCCGCCGGTTCAGCCTTCTTGCAACCGCAGTTTATTCCTGTGGTTCGCAAAATTGGGGGCTTGCTGGCCGATGTGCCGGGGCGCCTTGAAGTGTCCGGCCACAGCGACAATCAAAACATCTCTAATGAGCTCTATCGCTCCAACTGGGATCTGTCTGCTCAGCGGGCGGTGGCGGTAGCTGAAGAGCTGGCCCGCTCGGAGGGCTTCGACGAATCGCGCATGGAAGTGGTCGGCATGGCCGATAATAAACCTTTGGCGCCCAATGACACTCCTGAAGGCCGCAGCAGAAACCGTCGGGTAGAGATTGCTATCAGTCAGGGTGAACCCATGGAGTCAGAGCCAGTGTCGGTGCTGGAGCGACAGTAATGGTGCTTTAGGCGGGCGTTTGGCTCTGCTATACTCCGCCGCTTCTTTGGCAACCCCCTCCGGCACTATGAAACTGATCATCAAGCTGCATCCCGAGATCACCATTAAGAGTGACGATGTCCGTCGTCGTTTTACTCGTTTGCTCGAATCCAATGTACGTAATGTATTTAAGCCCTATGAGTTTAAGGTAGCGGTGCACAACCGTTGGGATAAGCTCGAGTTGGTGGCGGCGGCAGATACCCCTGAGCAACAGCAGCAGGTCCGAGCGCAGCTAAAGTGCATTCCGGGCATTGAGCAGTGCCTGCTGGTCAAGGAAAGCGACTACCAGGATCTGGATGATATCTATCAGCAGGTGAAACAGGTTTGGGGCGATAAGCTGGCTGGAAAGACCTTTGCCGTGCGCGCCAAGCGCCGTGGCAAGCACGAGTTTTCTTCTATGGAAGTCGCCCGCTATGTGGGGGGCGGTCTCAACCAGAACTGTAATACCGCTGGTGTTAAACTCAAAAATCCCGATGTCACTATCGAGCTGGAAGTGAACAAGGACAAGCTGCTGATCATCCACGAACGTTTTAAGTGTCTGGGTGGTATGCCCTTGCCGACGCAAGAGGATGTGGTGTCGCTGATCTCCGGCGGTTTCGACTCCAGTGTGGCGAGTTTCCAGATGATCCGTCGTGGGGCCCGTACCCATTTTTGTTTTTTCAATCTGGGCGGCCGCGAGCATGAAATTGGCGTTAAGCAGGTATGTAAGTACCTGTGGCAGCGTTACTCAGCCTCTCATCGGGTGAAGTTTATCGGCGTGGACTTTGAGCCCGTGGTGGCCGAGATCCTGGAAAAAGTCGACAACGGCCTGATGGGGGTGGTGCTTAAGCGTATGATGATGCGTGCCGCTGCACTGGTCGCCGACAAGCTGGCCACATCCACTATCGTCACCGGCGAGTGTATGGGGCAGGTGTCCAGTCAGACCCTGGCGAATTTGGATGTGATCAATAAAGCCACTGATAAACTGGTGCTGCGCCCGCTTATCGCCATGGATAAATCGGAAATTATCCGTCAGGCGCGGGAGATTGGCGTGGAAGACCTGGCTGCAGGAATCCCCGAATATTGTGGTGTTATTTCCAAGAAGCCAACGGTGAAAGCAATACTGGAGCGGGTAGAGGAAGAGGAAGCCAAACTATCAGCGGATCTGATCGAGCGAGTGGTCTATGCCGCCGATATGCAGGATATCCGGCGTATCGTTAAGGAAGCCGAGCATCAGGTAAGTAGCGCCGAAACCAGCAGCACCCTGCCTGAAGCGGCAGTAGTGGTGGATATTCGAAGCCAGGATGAGGTGGACGATAAACCGCTGAGCCTGGATGGTATAGCAATCGAGCACATTCCATTTTTCAAGCTGGCCACTCAGTTTGCCGAGCTGCCTCAGGACAGGGAGTATTATCTGTACTGTGATCGCGGGGTGATGAGCCAGATGCAGGCACTGCTGCTTAAAGAGCAGGGCTATAGCAATGTAAGGGTTTACCGGCCTAAGTAGCGGCTTGCTGGGCGTGGATAGCCTCAAGCACTGCCTGGTGCTCTGGGGTGGCAATGCCCAGCCTTTGCCCTTCCTGGCACAGGTAACCATTGATGTAGTCAATCTCCGTGGGCCGCTGCTGCATCAGATCCTGATACATGGATGAGTAATTATCCGAAGTTTGCTCGATCACCTCGGCCACCGCCCTTTCGAGGTCTTCATGTCCGCGAATGCCAAGTCCCTGCATTAACGCTCGGGCTTCATCGATCAGTGTTTGAATCTGAGCCTGATATTGGGGCTGACTTAGCTGACCATTGCGTACTTGGTGCAGGGCCGTCAGGGGATTGATCACACTATTGACGACTAATTTACGCCACAGGGCTTCACTGAGATCCTGATGCCAGTATACCGGACTTAATAACTCCTCCAGCACCGCATGCACCTTTTGCTCGCGGGACTGATTGACTTCGCTGACCCAGCTAAGATGAGTGTCGCCCTGAGCCGTCTGGGTTACTCTATGCTGCTGTTTATAAGCTGCTAGTCGAGTGATTCCCTGAATAAAAGAACATTCTGGCGCAAGGTGCCGGGCCTTCTCCAGAACACCCAGGCCATTGTGCAGTAAGACCAGAGTCTGAGTGCTGAGATATGGACTAACTTGCTCCAGCATCGACTGGACCTGATAGGCTTTCAGTGGCAATAGCAGTAATTCATCGCCCCGCAAGCTGGCGGGGTTTTGTTGAGCCGAGGGTAAGCGCAGGCAGGCGGCGTCCAAAGGTTGGAATTCGATGGACTGCTTTTGTCTGCGGGGTAAGACCCGATAATCCAGGCCATGCAGCTCGCAGCGGTAGGCCAGTACGGAGCCAATGGCTCCTTGCCCCGCAATCAGGACCCGCATAGCTTGCGACGCTTGATAAAGTAAACACTAAAAATCATCCCGTAACCTAAGGCAATACCCAGGCTATCGGCTAATAGGTCGCCCCAACTGGCACTGCGGTAGGGGAGGCTATACTGGCTCAGTTCCGACAGTACGGCGATGGAAAACAGTAGACCCACGAGCCACTGATCTTTGAGGCGCAAGCTGAGCTTCATGAGTACACAAAGACCCATAAAGTAAAGTCCGTGATGAAGCTTGTCATTACCACCCCTGACCGGCAGGTTGTCTGCTGGAGCCCAGAGAAGGGCGAACAGCAGTACCAGAGCTGCGATCAGCAATGCAAAAAAACCTTGATGTCGAATATAGCGGCGCACGGGCATAGTCAGTTGTTTTTAGATGTGGAAGTGACAGCGCCTATTTTGGGCCAGTGTTGTTGCCAGGGCAAGCGGTAACCGAGTGAATCAAGCTGCTGATTGAGTAAGTCAAAGTGTTCACCCGTCCTGGCTGGTTGGTAAAACTCATAGTCATGCTGTTGATAACGAAATCTCAGCGCATAGGCGTGCAGATAAGTACGATCGGCTTTGTGGCCACCGTATAAGTCATCGCCCAGGATTGGGCTGGACAGGCTTTTCATTGCGACCCTGAGTTGGTGGGTTTTGCCGGTGTGTGGCTTAAGCAAAAAGGCGCGCACACCGGGAGCCAGGCTTTGACTGAAAAACTGGGTAACCGCCGGAGCCTGACGTGACGCGGTCAACTTCCATTGGCCACGGCGAGCCTTTTCCATATCACCGATAATTCGCCCCTGCTTTTTATGTGGTTTCTGAGCGCTTAAGGCCAGGTAATACTTTTCGATTTGACGCTCGGCAAAAAGCTGGGCCAGTTCGGCGGCGGCCTCAGAATGCCGGGCAACTAGTAATAAACCCGAGGTCACCTTATCCAGCCGGTGCACCAAAAACCAGTCCGATTCGCCGGTTAACTCCGCCAATTCACAGACTAGCCCTGGGTTGCCATGCTGGCGGTGCATACCTAAGCCAGCAGGCTTGTTCAGCACAACAAAGTCCGGATGCTGAAAGATAAGATCGTTTTGACTGAGCACGGCCAAACAGGATGGTTAGCTGAAAACACCATTATGCCTTATCTGCTGGAATGACGGTATCCCCTTGCGTCGGAACGGGTTTTCTGGCTTATTAAAGCTACAGAATTTGTTTATTAAGGATCGATATGAAGTCTCGTTATCTTATCTTGATGGCGGCAATGGGGGCATGCTTGCTGGCCGGATGCTCACAATGGAACGAGGACACGGATTTACCGGCTGGCATGACGCTGGTCAAGCAGCATACCCCAGAGAATAAGGTGGGTATCGCCTACAATGAATACCAACTGGAAAACGGCCTGACAGTGGTTTTACACGAGGATCATTCCGATCCCTTAGTGCATGTGGATGTGACCTATCATGTGGGTTCAGCCCGGGAAGAGCCGGGCCGTTCGGGCTTTGCGCACTTCTTTGAACACATGATGTTCCAAGGCTCGCAGAATGTCGAGGACGAGCAGCACTTTGAGCTTATCACCGAGGCCGGCGGGTCGATGAATGGCACCACCAACAGCGATCGCACCAATTATTATCAGACGGTGCCCGCCAATCAGTTGGAAAAGGTCCTTTGGTTGGAAGCGGATCGCATGGGCTATTTGCTGGATGCGGTTACCCAGAAAAAGTTTGAGGTGCAACGGGAAACGGTCAAAAATGAGCGGGGCCAGCGTTATGACAATCGCCCTTATGGCTTGCGCTCGGAGACTGTCGCCGAGGCGCTGTATCCTCAAGGACACCCTTATTCCTGGCCGACCATTGGTTACACCGAGGACCTGGACCGGGTCAACGTGAACGACCTAAAACGCTTCTTCCTGCGTTGGTATGGTCCCAATAATGCGGTGCTTACCATCGGCGGCGATATTGACCGGGCTCAGACGTTAGCCTGGGTCGAAAAATACTTTGGCCCCATTGCCAAGGGGCCAGCGGTCGACCCCGCCCCCAAAGAGCCGGTGCAGTTGGAGCAGGACCGTTATGTCACTTTAGAAGACAATGTCCACCTGCCGCTGTTACAAATTACTTTGCCCACGGTACACCACCGCCACCCGGATGAGGCGCCTTTGGATGTACTGGCGGATATTCTCGGTGGCGGCAAGACTTCGCTGTTTTACAAGAACCTTGTGAAAACAGGCCTGACGGTGCAAGCAGCGGTGGGCCATCCCTGCCGGGAACTGGCCTGCGAGTTTCAGTTATTTGCCCTGGCTAACCCTCAGGCCTCGAAAAACCTGACCCAACTGCAGGAGGTGGTTTCAAAGACCCTGAGTGAGTTCGAACAACGCGGGGTGAACGCCGACGATCTGGCCCGAACCAAGGCCAGTATTAAGTCATCCACTATCTATGGCTTGCAGAGCGTTGCCGGCAAGGTGTCGGAGCTGGCGGCGAATAAAACCTTTGACGGGGAAGCCGATCTGGTGAAATACGATGTGGAGCGCTATGAAGCGGTAACCGCTGAGGATGTGATGCGTGTCTACCAGAAGTACGTTAAAGACCAGCCAGCGGTGGTGTTAAGCATTGTGCCCGAGGGGCAGACTCAACTGGCAGTGGCAGAGTCCAACTACACGCCGCCTGAACGTCCGAAAACTGAGCCAACTAAAACAGCGGGAGTTAACTGGCAGGCCCCTAATGATGACTTCGACCGCAGTCAAATTCCCAAGATCGGGCCTGCGCCGACCATCTCAGTGCCAGAGTACTGGAAGCAGAAAATGGACAACGGCCTGCAGATCAGTGGTCATTACAGCGATGAGACGCCCACTATTTTATTAAGCCTGACTATGGAAGGGGGACCTTTACTGGAGTCCCGCGAGCAAGCGGGACTGGCATCGCTCACCGCGCGGATGATGGAAGAGGGCACGCAAGACTCGTCGGCTGAAACCATTGCCAATCAGCTGGCGAAGCTTGGCAGCAGCATTCACTTTAGTGCCAGTGGTCGTTATACCCAGGTTGAGGTGTCGGCACTGACCGAAAACTTAACACCGACGCTGAATATCTTGGAGGAGATGCTGTTTGAGCCTGCGTTTAACGAGCAGGATCTGGCACGCATCAAGCAGCAACGGATGCAGTCAATGCACCAGATGATCAAAGAGCCGACAGAGTTGGCCAGTCGCGGACAATCCCTGCTGCTGTACGGCAAGGATAACCGGATCTCGCTGCCAGACACCGGCACCCTGGACAGCCTGGCGAGCCTGACAGTTGAAGACGTGCGCCGCTTCTACAAGCAATATTACAGTCCGGCTAAGGCTCAGCTGGTGGCAGTGGGGAATCTGTCTCAGCAGGAATTGTTAAGCCACATCGACTTTTTAAGCCAGTGGCAGGGGGATGATTATGCACTCCCCGCCTATCAGCCTTTTCCGCCGCTGGATACCGATAAAGTCTTTGTGATCAACAAGCCTCAGGCGGCTCAGTCGCTGATTCGTTTGTTCAAGCCTGCGCCGCCCTATGACGCTACCGGCACTCAGTTTCAGTTGAAGCTGATGAACTTTCCTCTTGGGGGCATGTTTAACAGCCGTTTAAATCTGAAACTGCGTGAGGATAAAGGCTGGACCTATGGGGCCTCCAGTCGCTTCAGTGGCGGCAAAACGCTGGGACAATTTGTGGCCGGGGCCAATATTAAGCAGGCCCATACCACCGAGGCCATCGAGGTGTTTTTCGATGAAATCGGGCAATACCAGCAACACGGCATGAGCGACGAAGAGTTGGAAATGATGCGTCGGTCCTATCTGCAAAGTCAGGCCCTGGACTATGAGACCCCGTCACAGAAGGCAGGTTTTTTGCGGAAGTTACAGAGCTATGGGCTGGATCGCAGTGTGGTGAAAAAGCAAAACCAGTTGATCAAAACGCTGCCACGCCGTGCCTTGAACGAGTTGGCCCGAGAGCACCTTAAGCCGGAGTCACTGGCGCTGCTGGTGGTGGGCGATAAGGCAAAACTGGAAGCGCAACTGGCCGAGCTGGAAAGGGAAATCCAGCTGATCACCGTACCATTGTAACGATCGGTTATCGCCTTATTGGGAAACGGCCCCTGATTAATTCCTTAGTCAGGGGCCTTGCATCCCTTGAAATTCTATTTATGCTCCCCACTCATGGGGTTTGCTTTATCTAACCGGGATCGATTTTGTCAGCGAATACATTACCCTTTTCCGAGCGCCTGGCGGCGTTGCAACAACCGCAGGTTATTCAGGCGTTAGCGGGTATCCAGCACGGTATTGAGCGTGAGGCGTTAAGGATAAACCCTGATGGCACATTGGCACAGACGCCCCATGGCAAGGCTCTGGGTTCAGCCTTGTGTCACCCCTCTATTACCACCGACTTCTCCGAAGCGTTGCTGGAATTTATCACCGATCCCCATGAAGAGCCGCGCCGGGTTCTGGCCCAGCTTGGCGATATTCAGCGCTTTGTGCAGGATAACATTGGCGAAGAGCGACTGTGGCCAGTGAGTATGCCCTGTTACATCGACAGCGAAGAAAACATCCCCATCGCCAATTTTGGCAAATCCAATGCGGCACGTATGAAAAGCCTGTATCGGGTAGGGTTAAAAAATCGCTACGGCAGTATGATGCAGGCCATCGCCGGGGTGCATTATAACTTTTCCCTGCCTCCGGCTTTCTGGCAAGCCTTTCAGGCGCAGGTGCAGGAAGGTCAGGGCGATCAGGACAGTATTTCAGCCGGATACTTCCAACTGATCCGCAATTATCGCCAACTGTGCTGGTTGATCCCTTATTTGTATGGCGCGTCACCAGCCATGTGCGGATCATTTTTGGATGAACAGAGCAAGGCTGAGTTTTCCCGCTTTGGCAAAGGTTCTTATTATCTGCCCTATGCGACGTCACTGAGAATGAGCGACCTGGGTTATACCAACAATGCTCAGTCAGGGCTGAATATTTGCTATAACTCGCTGGAAGCCTATATCGCGTCTTTGCGCGATGCCATTCGCACCCCCTCAAATGACTATGCTCGCTTCTCGGGGAAAAAGGACGGCGAGTACCAGCAACTCAACAGCAATGTGCTGCAAATCGAAAACGAGCTGTATTCGCCCATCCGACCTAAGCAGCCGACTCAGTCGCTGGAAAAACCCACCGACGCTCTGGAGCGCCGTGGCGTCAGTTACATCGAAGTGCGAGCATTGGATGTAAACCCCTTCACCGCCCTCGGCGTGAGCCTGGAACAGTTCCACTTCCTGGATGTGTTTTTGCTCTACTGTGCCGTGCGCGCCAACCCCGGAATGACGCCTGAGCAATATCAGGAAACCGAAGACAATATGAAGGTGGTAGTGAAAGAAGGGCGCCGCCCCGGTGTGCAGTTAACCCGGAATGGGCAGCGGCAGGCGTTAACGTCATGGGCCGAACAGCTATTTAATGACCTTGCAGAAGTGGCTAAGGTGCTGGACAGGGTACATGGCGGTGACGACTACTCGCGTGCCGTGCACTTTGAAAAACAAAAGATTCATAATCCCGATCTCACCCCCTCGGCACGTATGCTCCATGAGATGCGCCATCACGCAGGTGGAACGGGGCAGTATGCGCTCAACCTGGCTGAGAATTACCGTCAACATATTGCCCGGCAGCCTTATCACTACTATCAGCCGACGGATCTGGTTTCTCTGGCACAGCGGTCGCTTCAAGAGCAACAGGCTCAGGAAGACGCTGATTCAATGGACTTCGATGCCTTCTTGCAGGATTATTTTAAGGTGCCGGATAAAAGCTGTGCCTGAATGACGCATAAAAAAAAAGCCCGGTCAGGGACCGGGCGAGTAGTGTTGTTCAGGGAAACACATCAAACACAGTAATTATGAGTGTCTAATTGGGAAGAAGTTCAGGGTGATTGTAAAAAAGATTCGATTAATTTTACTGTCAGTAACGATAGTAACCCTGGGAGGCTGTGCCACGGCCCCTCCCGAAAATGCCAGCAACCTCTGTGAAATCTTTTTTGAAAAACGTGACTGGTACGATGCCGCCGCTGATATGAACGAGAAGTGGGGGGTGCCCATTCATGTACCCATGGCCATGATGTACCAGGAAAGCTCGTTCCGCTCCGATGCACTGCCTCCAAGAGATTACGTCTTCTTTGGCCTTATCCCTTGGGGAAGAGTCAGCTCGGCCTATGGTTACTCTCAAGCCAAGACTCCCACTTGGGAGGATTACAAGCGCGAGACAGGCAACGGCTGGGCCTCGCGCACCGATTTTGATGACGCCATCGACTTTATGGGCTGGTTTATCACCAAAACCCATCAGATTAACGGCGTATCTAAGTGGGATGCTCACGGCCAGTACCTGAACTACCATGAAGGCTGGGGCGGCTATCAGCGTAAAACCTATAATCGTAAACGCTGGCTGAAAAACGTCGCCTGGAAGGTCAAACAACGTTCACTGCGTTATGCGACTCAGTTAAAAGGCTGCCAGGAAGAATTGGACAGCAGCTGGTTATGGCGGCTGCTGTTTGGCTGATATGTCTTCCTTAATGCTGTTCCCAGCCACTCCTGAGCACTTGATTACCATGATGCCGTGGTTCAAAACCGAGGCCGAGTTGAAGCAATGGGCGGGGCCCAGGTTTCGTTACCCCTTTGATCACCGTTCGTTTATTGAAGACACTAAGCTGGATAGGCTCAACTCACAGGCACTGATGCAAGGTGATGCTTTAGTAGGCTTTGGGCAGTTTTACGAACGGGCAGGGCGTTGTCACCTGGGGCGTTTAGTGATTAACCCTGATTGCCGCGGGCAGGGGCATATCCATACGCTGGTGGAGCTGATGATTCAAAAGGCACAATCTGCCTTATCCTTGCCGGATGTGTCTTTGTTTGTGTTGCCTGACAACACAACCGCTATCCGGGCCTACCAGAAACAAGGCTTTAGGTTTGCCGATTACCCCGGAAATGACCCGGTAGAGGGGATGGTGTATATGGTCAAAACCGCTGCTTGAGCCTGTCCTCTGTGGCATAATGCTGGCGCTATTCATACCGAGGTTTTATGTCGACTAAGTCTTACCGTATCCCCGCCGCCGAACAGCTCTATGAGCTGGAAATTAAACGCAGCAAGCATATTGCCTATGCGACTCGAGCCAGTAGTAAAGATGAGGCGGAAGCCTACATCCGGGAAATACGCGAGCAGCATCCTCAGGCCAATCATGTGTGCTGGGCCTATATCGCCGGAGCGCCCGGTACCACGGTCACCTCAATGAGTGATGATGGCGAGCCGAGCGGCACAGCTGGTATGCCCATGCTCAAGGTCTTGCAGTATTCGGGTCTGGGCGAGATTGTGGTGGCGGTAGTGCGTTACTTTGGCGGCATCAAGCTGGGGACCGGAGGTCTGCAGCGGGCTTACTCCGACTCGGTGACCGGTGTGCTGGCTCTTTTACCGACCCGGGAGTTTGTTTCTCGCACTGAACTTAGCCTGACTTACGACTACGCCCAGGACGGCGCCATCAGCCAACTACTGCAAAGCTTTAACATCGACAATCTGGAAAGCGACTATGGTGAACAAATCACCGTCACGCTGGCAGTGGCAGATGATCAGATGGAAAGTTTAAAGGCCCAGTTGACCAACATTTGCTCCGGACAGATCCGCATAGACAAAAGTAAGTAACCCTCTATTCCTGCTTCCTGAGAGTCAAGTATATATTCTCACAGTTTATTTTTTATGTAATAAAATATTTACAAAAATGTTAACAAGGGAATATTTTATTGCTATGGTCTTTGCGGGTGGCAAAAACCAGACGGTTTCATAGGAATGCATTGTAGCTTTAAGGACGCCGCCTATAACAATAACCAAAGAGAGGGCATTCCTATGAAGAATAAATACTTACTGGCCTGTGGCATCCTTGCTTCGGGCTTTTTCCACCAGGCAGCATTGGCCGACTTCCAGCAGGGATTGCAAGATACCCTGACCACGGCTTTCAATAACACCAGTGACATTCCCGGCGTTGCTGTGGCGGTTGCGACTCCTGATCAGGGTGTTGTTTTTACTGGCGTTGGTATTGGAAATACCGAGACCGGAGAGGTCGTTAATATTAACCAGCGTTTTCGTTTAGCCAGTGTCAGTAAGGCTTACACCGGGGCGTTGATCATGAAGTTGCAGGAAGCCGGCTATCTCAACGTCGATGACAAGTTGAGCGATCATCTTTACATTTCGGGATTGCCCAATGCCGATACCATCACGCTAAGGCAATTGTTGGATCATTCCGCTGGGGTTTACGACCATATCAATGGTAGTAATGACTTCTGGAGTATCGCGCTTGACCCCTATAAAGTTTGGACGTCGTCGGAGATCGTTCAGTATCCGATCGATTATGGCTCCACGCATCAACCGGGTACCGCTTATAGCTATTCCAATACCGGTACGTATATTCTGGGAATGGTCATTGAGACGGTGACGGGCCTTACCCTTGCGGATGCATTTGATCAGTGGTTAATTCAGCCCTTGTCTTTGACCGATACCTTCCTGGACGACTGGAGTACTCCTTCCAACACGATCACTGACTTAGCCGCTAACAGTCGGGCTTATGAGTTTCATAAAACAGGAATTGGCGCTGCTGGAGCGGTGGTAGCAACACCCTCTGATGCTGCCGTTCTTGCCCGAGAGGTATACGGTGCCCGTTATATCAGTGCGGCATCGGTCACTGAAATGACCACCCCCTCCGCCAATAACAGCAGTTATGGACTGTCTACACGCTTATGGCCTGCTTCTACCCATCGGTATCAGCACGTGGGACATACTGGCAGTCTGTCGGGTTATAACGCCGTAGTGAAATACATTCCGGAGTTTGATGTTAGCATCATGGTGTCGGCGAATGGCTACGCCAAGAAAAGTTCCAATTGGTACTCATTGGTCAATGATGTGCTTTACTACGTTGGCGACTGGTATGCGAACAATACGGCACCCACTTGCCCGGCGCCTGCGGTCGACGAAGTGACCATTGATAATGATGGGGCTATGGTTAACGGCAGTTGGGTAACCAACACCAAAGGCTCAAAACATTACGGCAATAGCTACCTGTCAGATAACGACAGTCAAAAGGGCAGTCTTGATGTGGCTTATGCATTTACTGGCCTGGCTGAAGGTGTCTGGGAAGTGCTGGAGTACCACCCGGAAGCGAAACATGGCAGTACCAGTAGCCCGGTAATGATTAATACCAGCGGTGCATCCTATGCGGCCAGCATCAATCATGCTGGCAACGGCAGTCAGTGGAATTCACTGGGCGAGTATACCGTGGACAGTGCGGGACAATTAGATGTGACTCTGAGTAACACGAATACCTCGGGAGAAGTTCTTGCCGATGCCATCAGAGTGCGCTTTAAAGACTGCTTGTAGTGTTGAGCCTTTAGTGTTAGGCCTGAAAATTGGCGCTAATGCCTGAAGCGTGAAACTGTGGCCTTCCTATTTTGGAAGGCCAATATTCCAGAAAAATCCGTTACTTTCTCATTCCCTCCGGTACCTCAATCAACACTAACAACGCGCCCTTACCGCCCCATTCCAGTGGGGCTTCGTGAAAGGCCTGGACTTTAGGGTGTTGCACCAGCCAGTTGGGTACGGCACTTTTTAAGATATTGCCGCCGATGCCGTGGACGATGCAGACACAGTGCACATGTTGTTTTTCGGCGCTGTGGATCAGCGCGGCGATCTCTTCCTTGGCGGTGTCACGCTTCATGCCATGAAGATCCAGAATCAACTCGGGGGCATAGTCACCACGGCGTAGGCATTTTAACTGGTAGCTCTGGTCTTTATCGCGGCTGTATTTCACCGGCTGGTTAGGGTCAAACCAGGCCTGGAAACCGTCGGAAAACTCAAAGCTGGCCGCCACCTGTTTGCGCTCGGCATTGGCGCGCCGTTCGGTATGTTTTATTCCAGTTTGGTGCTTGCCTGACGGGCGTTGAGGCGGTATTTTGTCTTGCTCTAACGGCCGGGTTCCGCCAATGGCGCTGCGAAATAGCGCAATTTCGTCGTCATTCAATTTGTGTTTTTTCGACATAACAAGGCGGCGGTGGTGAAAAGGCCGCTATCATAACAAATTTCTTTCTGTGCAGGTAAATCAGCGCCATGACGACATCCCCAATTATTGAGCCCGCCGTTAACGAACTTTCCACCCTGCTGGATATGCTGCGCTGGACGGTCAGTCGTTTTAACAGCGAAGAGGTATACTTCGGACATGGTACCGATAATGCTTGGGATGAGGCACGCTCGCTGGTCACTCAGGCGGTGCATTTACCCTTTGATATTGATGATCGCCTGCTGGATGCGCGCCTGACTGCTGCTGAGCGCCAGACCATCGCCGAGTTGGTGCAGGCCCGTATCGAACAGCGAGTGCCGCTGGCGTATTTGACCAATCAGGCCTGGTTCTGTGGCCTGCCGTTTTATGTGGACGAGCGGGTACTGGTGCCCCGTTCGCCTTTTGCCGAACTGATTCAAAACCGCTTCGCGCCCTTTGTAAACAGTGAGCCCGAGCACATTCTGGATATGTGTACCGGCAGCGGCTGTATCGCCATTGCCCTGGCGTATGAGTACCCTGAGGCTCAGGTGGATGCGGTGGATATCAGCCCGGACGCGCTGGCGGTGGCGGAGATCAACATCGAGCAGCATGGTCTGAACGATCGGGTATTCCCCATCTACTCCGACGGTTTCAGCGGTGTGGGTGGGCAAAAGTACGATCTGATTGTCGCCAACCCCCCTTATGTGGATGCCGAGGATATGGCCGACCTGCCCGATGAATTTCGCCATGAGCCGGAGCTGGGACTGGCCTCCGGCGAGGATGGGTTGGAGCTTACCGATGAATTGCTCGCCAGGGCGCCCGAGCATCTGACCGATGAGGGCTGGCTGCTGGTGGAAATCGGCAATTCCATGGTGCACTTTGAGCAGCGCTATCCAGGCCTGGAAGTGATCTGGGTAGAACTGGAGCACGGTGGTCACGGTATTTTTGCCATCTCGCGTCAGGCGCTGGTGGCTTATCAGGAACAACAGGATTAATTGCAATTATGGCCGGAAATAGCTTTGGAAAATTATTTACTCTGACCACCTTTGGTGAAAGCCACGGTATTGCTATAGGCGGGGTGGTAGATGGGTGCCCGCCGGGGCTGGAAATCAGCGTCGAGGACTTACAGGTGGATCTGGACCGGCGCAAGCCGGGCACCAGTCGTTACACCACCGCCCGTCGTGAGGCCGACGAGGTGAAAATCCTCTCCGGTGTGTTTGAGGGTAAAACCACTGGCACCTCCATTGGGCTCCTGATCGAAAACACCGATCAGCGCTCCAAGGATTACTCCAAGATCAAAGACATCTTCCGTCCCGGCCATGCCGATTACACCTATCAGCAAAAATATGGCTTGCGCGATTATCGTGGTGGTGGACGCTCCAGCGCGCGGGAAACCGCCATTCGGGTGGCGGCCGGGGCCATTGCCAAGAAATATTTAAAGGATCACCTGGGCGTTGAGATTAGAGGTTTTCTGTCGCAGTTGGGACCGGTAAAAGCCGAGCCCAAGGACCTGAGCATCGTCAACGACAACCCATTCTTCTGCCCGGACCCGGATAAGCTCGATGAATTAGACGCCTATATGCGCGACCTTAAAAAAGAGGGGGATTCTGTCGGTGCCAAGGTGTCTGTAGTGGCGACGGGCATCCCGGTCGGCCTGGGCGAGCCGGTATTCGACCGCCTGGATGCCGATATCGCCCATGCCATGATGGGCATTAATGCCGTTAAGGGCGTGGAAGTGGGTGATGGCTTCGATGTAGTGACCCAAAAAGGCTCCGAGCACAGAGATAGCCTGACGCCCGAGGGTTTTAGCTCCAATCGCAGCGGCGGAGTGTTAGGGGGGATCTCCTCAGGGCAGGATATTAAGGTGAGCTTGGCGTTAAAGCCCACCTCCAGTATCAGTGTGCCCGGTGAGACGGTGGATATTGACGGCAATAGCGCCGAGATCGTCACCAAGGGCCGTCACGATCCCTGTGTCGGCATTCGCGCCGTGCCCATTGCCGAGGCCATGCTCGCTCTGGTGCTGATGGACCACTTCCTGCGCCATCGCGGGCAGAATGCGGATGTGGCGTCGACTACGCCGGTTATCCCTGCTCAGAAAAATTAATCCACTCTGATGCGATTTTCCTTTACCGCTGGCCAACCGTGGCTGGCGGTTTCTTATTTTTTGTATTTTGGCACCCTTGGCGTTTTGGTGCCCTATCTGTCGCTGTTTTTAGATGGCCGGGGCATGAGCTCGGAAACCATCGGCTCGCTTTTAGCCATCATCACCCTAGCCCGTATTGCGGGACCCTATTTGTGGGCCAATCTGGCCGATCGCAGCGGTAAGGTATTAACGATTCTGCAGTTGGGCTCGCTGGTGGCTTGCCTGAGTTTTATTGTGATCCTGTTTCTCTACGGCTTCTGGCCGCTGGCGCTGGGCTTTTCGGCGGCACTGTTGTTTTGGAGCGCCATTATGCCGCAGCTGGAAGTGATCACTCTGAACGCGGTGGACGGCGACTCCGGTGGCTATACCCGTATCCGGTTGTGGGGCAGTATCGGTTTCATCTTGTTGACCATATTATCGGGTCTGTTGGTGGACCTGTTTGGCACCGAGGCCATTATGGTCAGTTGTGTGCTAATTATGGCGGCGCTGTTTGCCAGCAGTTTGAAGCTCACCGAGCCGTCGGCACCCGAGCACCATGAGGTCAAAGGCAGTTTGTGGCAAAAGCTAAAACAGCCGCTGTTTATCGGTTTTATCGCCGTGGCCTGTTTGCAGCAAATTGGCCTTGCGCCCTACAACGCTTTTTTTACCCTGTATATGAAAGACATCGGCTATAACGGCACCCAAACCGGGCTGTTACTTTCGGTAGGTGTGCTAGCCGAGATCGGCATCTTCATTATCGCCGGGCGGGTTATCGGCCGTTTGGGCATTAAACGGGTCATGCAACTGAGCCTGGCCCTAACCGTGCTGCGTTGGTATGTGCTGGCCTATCATGCCAGCGTGCCCGAGTTGTTGATCCCCAGTCAGCTGATTCATGCGGCCAGCTTCGGCCTGACTCATGCCTGCGCCATTCGTTTTATTCACCAGTACTTTGGTCGTCAGTTTCAAAGTCGTGGTCAGGCCCTTTACGTGAGCCTGGCCACAGGCCTGGGGGCGGCGCTGGGCAACTATGGCGCGGGCAGCCTATGGCAGCAGGGCACCGGGGCCAGTTTGACCTTCGAGGTGGCTATGGCGGTGGTGTTGCTGGCGTTTGTGATCATGAGTCTGCTGCCCCGTCGGCGTCTGGATGCTTGAGTGGCTCCGGCGCGCTGGTTACAATGCGCGCTCTTTCGCTTAGAGGGTGTCATCAGCGCTTTGGCAATTCAGCATCGTTATCAGGATTTAATCCGTATTTTTGAACAGACCTTTTTCGCCGAGTATCAGACTCGTCTGGTAAAAGGTGACGATGAGCCTGTCTATCTGCCGGCGGATAAGCACATCCCTTATCATCGCATTATTTTTGCCCATGGCTACTATGCTAGTGCCTTACATGAGATTGCGCACTGGTGTGTGGCGGGTGCCGAGCGCCGAAAGCTCGAGGACTATGGCTATTGGTATTGTCCCGATGGCCGTAACGCCGAGCAGCAAGCCGAGTTTGAGAAGGTGGAAGTGAAGCCCCAGGCCATCGAATGGGCCTTTAGCGCGGCAGCGCAAAAGCCGTTTCGGGTGAGCACCGATAATCTCAATGGTGCGGAGCCCGATAGAGAAGCTTTTACTGAAGCAGTGCGTAAGCAGGCACTCACGTATCTGGAGAAAGGGTTTCCAAACCGTGTGGCGCAATTTATTCAGGCGCTAAGAGAGTTTTACCAAACACCGCCGCTGACCTCGGCGACGTTTTCGGAAAAGGAGCCTGCCTGTGTTTAAGCTGGGCCTGATTATTAACCCCTATGCCGGTATCGGCGGTGCCCTGGCGCTAAAAGGCAGCGATGGGGCAGCAGTTCGGCAAAAGGCACTGGCCATGGGCGCCGAGCAGAAAGCCCCGAAACGGGCGGCCGAAGCACTGGAATTGTTAGCCCCGCTTAAAGATCGCATCGGCATTGTGACCGCCGCTGGCGATATGGGCCAGCGTATTGCCGAGCAACTTGGCTTTGAGACTGAGGTGATCTACCAGCCGCCCGAGCAGACCGAAGCAAAGGACAGCCAAAAGCTGGCCGAGCTTTTGATGGAGCAGCACGTGGATTTGATTCTCTTTGCCGGTGGCGATGGCACCGCACGCAATATCTGTGATGTGGTGGGCGAGACGCTGCCGGTATTAGGCATTCCGGCGGGCTGTAAGATCCACTCCGGCGTTTACACGGTAACGCCCAAGGCGGCCGGTAAGGTGGTGGAAAAGCTGGTCAAAGGCGAACTGCTCAGCCTTCGTGAAGCAGATGTGATGGACATCGACGAAGAGCAATTCCGCCAAGGGCAGGTCCGGGCCCGGCGTTTTGGTGAGATGCGCGTTCCGGCCGAGCTTCAATATGTGCAAGCGGTGAAAATGGGCGGTCGTGAGTCCGATGAGCTGGTGTTAGCCGATATTGCCGCCCATGTAATCGAGTCAATGAACGATGAGCTTTATATTATGGGTTCGGGCTCGACGGTGGCTTCCATCATGGAAGAACTTGGGCTGGATAACACCCTGCTGGGTGTAGATCTGGTACACAATGAAGAGCTTATCGGCCAGGATATGACGGCCGAAGCATTGTTAAGCGCCGTTAAAGGGAAAGCCGCCAAGCTAGTGATTACCCTGATTGGCGGTCAGGGCCATCTGTTTGGTCGCGGTAATCAGCAGCTCAGTCCCGAGGTCATCCGTGCTGTGGGGCGGGATCATATCTTGGTGGTTGCGACTAAGACCAAGCTTCAGGCATTGGATGGGCGGCCTCTGATTGCCGATACCGGCGACGCCGAGTTGGATAAGGCGCTATCCGGCCCCATCACGGTGATCACCGGCTTTCACGATCAAGTCATTTATCCGGTGGCCTCACCGGGCAGTGAGTAAACAGGAGTATGCCAATGTCGCAGCAGCGGTTTGAACGCTTTATCGAGCATGTGGAAGCCGAGTACGAGCATACGCTGGAGCAGGGCAGCGAACAGGAACTGTTTGTGGCCAGTTACCTCAATGGCCATTTCGATCTTAAGGTGGCCGAAGCCCTGAACGCCCAGGATTACAGCCTGGATAATCTCAATCAGGCCATGCAGTCGTCGCTGGATGCGGCTTTTGCCGAAAAGGAGTTGGAAGACAGAGATGCTCAGCAGGTGGCCGAGCGCTGGCAACGACTGACTCAATTCGATAATTAACCTGGCATAAAACCTGCTTTAGATTAGGCCAGTAATGGCAATGTCGGTGTTTTGACACCGTGATAAAGGGGTTTTATGCGTATTCTTGTTCTGCTTGGTGTGGTGCTCACCTCCCTAGCAGGGTGTGCCTTGCAGGCACCCCCACAGTCTGGTGGTACGCCGGACTATCAACGGCCCATTCCCGTCGCCCGGGAACTGGGTGAGATCGAACTACACACCTTTTATCTGGCCGATGAGCTCTTTGGCCTGATGGAACAGCGCTTCGATAATCTCGGCAATGGCCGTTTCGCCGTTGCCACCTTCGTGCCAGTGGCTCCCATGCAGTACCAGCAAAACGAACAACATCCTTTGAACCTCTTAGGCCATCAGCTGGAACAAGGCCTGATGACCGAAGCGAGCCGTCGGGGCTACATTACTCATGATTTTAAAGTGATGGACGATATTATTATTGAGCCCAGAGCGGATCGAGTGATGTCCCGGAAAGTGAGTGAGCTTGCTCAGGGCCATGCCATCGATTTTTATATCTCTGGCACCCTGACCGAGCAGGAAAACGGCGCCATGGTTAACGCCCGGGTGATCTCGGTTAAAGATAAGTCGGTGGTGGCTGCCGCCACTAAGTTTTTCCCCGCAGAGTTGTTCTGGCAACAGGAAAGGGTGACCACCCGAAACGGAATGCTCTATATCAAACCTGCATCGGAGTAAGTCATGATGAATTTGCGCGCTTTTATGGTTGCTGTATTGGTGACGCCGGTAGTCACAGGCTGCGTCGTTCACCCAGACGATCAGTCTCATAAAACGACGGTAGATATCCGCTCTCAGGCACCTAAGGTCGAGAGTAAGCCCCCTATAACCAATGTGGGTGGCTACTATGGTGCTTCGCCGAAAAGCAAGTCTCAACCTCTTAACCATTATTATCGTCAAAATCAGCCGCAGGTGGATGCCTTCGGTGCCGTACAGGCTTTCGGACAGGGGGCGGTGTATGCCGACAGCGACCGCGCCTACTATGGCAAAGAATTAACTAAACATGTGGGCGACTATGTGCGCAACCTGACCCAGGATCTGATCGGCAATATGGAGTATGTGTCTGACAAGACGCCGGTGGGCGTGACTCACTTTGCCTTATTAGACAGCGACCTGCAGAAGACCAATCTGTTAGGCTTCCAGCTGGCCGAATCCTTTATGCACGAGCTGCACAAGTTCCGCATTCCTGTACTGGATTATAAGTCCACCGACTACATCCGGGTAACGGAGCAAGGCGACTTTATTCTCAGCCGTGACTTTCTGGAGCTGGAAGAGAGCGCCCCGCTGGAGTATATCCTTACCGGCACCCTGACCCGCCATCAGGGGGGCTATCTGGTGAATGCCCGTATCCTAGGCTTGGAATCTAAGGCCGTGGTGGCCAGTGCTCAGAAGCTGATCCCTTACTATGTGGTGGAAGCCATCCTGCCCAGTAATGAAGAAACAGTGGATGGAGTGAAACTGGTGGAAGGAGACTAGTATGCGAGCCATGTTACTAATGCCGCTGCTATTGAGCTTGATGGCGTGTAACACGACCAGGCCCTTCTTCTATGCTGTTGTGGAGCCAGAACCGGTGGCCGCACCACAGCCCGAGTACCGGGCCCCCAGCAATAGTTATCGGGCTCATTACACTCACAAAGCGTTGGACGATTACGCCAACCAGATTGCCATGGAGTTGATGAGAAACCTTGGCTCCTTATCCAAGGGGGAGACATTGGCCGTGGCGTCTTTTGTGGAACTGGACAACAGCCTTAATACTACAAGTGTTCTGGGCAATCAGGTGGCCGAAAAGCTGATCGCTCAGATGCAAAGCTATGGCATTACACTGGTGGATTATAAGGCCACCGGGGATATCACGGTGACCGCTCAGGGGGACCTGGTATTTTCCCGTCAGTTAGAAGATCTCGCGTCTAAGCAGCATATCGACTATGTTTTGGCTGGAACCCTGAGCCGGCACCACCGCGGGGTCGACGTAAGCTCACGGATTATCTCAATGCAGGATCGTTCTGTGGTGTCAAGCGCCAGTAATTTTATTCCCGGTTTTGTAGTGGCCAGCCTCCGGCCGAAGTTAGCGCATTAACCCCGTATAAGCTCGCGAATTAAAAAGCGGTTGGGACTTAACGCGGCCAACTGATCTCGCGTCAGTGGCAAGGCCTTGCCGCCGATCTGGCAAGCCAGTGCCTCAGCGGCCAGCGGTGCCGTGCATAAGGCGCGCGATCCAAAACCGGTCAGCACATAGAGCCCCGCGTGTTGTTCTGGCTCTGTGTACCGCTGCGCTTTTGGAAAACGGTGTAGTGTCTGATACTGTTCACGCTGAGCCTGATAATCGGGCACTCTTCCCACCAGAGGCAGGTGATCCGGGGTAGACAGCCTCACCGAGGCTCTTGCTTGTCCATCGCTGCCAATCTGTTGCGCCCAGTCACAGTCCTTTAACGCCTGTGCTTGCTGAGATAGGTTACTCTCGGTTTCAGAGATTCTCGCCTCGGTATTAACGTCACCTTTAATGTAAGTGGAGCCCAAGGCATGACGATTGTTCAGAGCCGGGGTGAGATAGCCCTTATGGCAGAGTACCGTCTTGAGGTTGTTTAACTGGCCCTGGCTTGGCACTGATTCTACCTGACCGCGTACGGGCCTTAGCGGCAGATCGGCCAGTGCGTCAAGTTGCGCACCCTCGGCACCGGAAGCCAGCACTAAAATCTCGGTGTCATACTCAAGGCCGTTACTAAACTCAAGACGCCAGCCTTTGTCCTGTGGCTCGAGTGATGCCAGTTCATGTTCTGAATACAGCTGGCAGTACTCGCCGCAGGCGTCAAACAGAGCCCTGACCAGTTGAGCCGGATTAATCCAACCGCCGTATTTAAAAAAGATCCCTGAGTAGGGTAGAGGCAGACCCGCCAGCTCTTCGGCTCGCTCGGCACTGACTCCTTTTAACAGCGTTTCCGGCCAGATCCCCTTAGACAACAGGTTCTGCAAACGGGCATCGCTGTTCGCGTTAAAGCCAAGTTGAAGCACGCCGCAAAACTGGTGTTCAAAGGTATGACCGTGATCAAGTAATTGAGCATAGCGGCGGCGTGCAAATTCAAAGCCTTGTGCCATCAACAAGCTGGCGGTGTTGGCCTGGGCATGGAGTTGAGGGTAAAAACCGCCCTGGGTATTGCCCGACGCACCATCGGCGATGCCCTTAGTGAATACTCTTACCCGATAGCCTTGCTGAACCAGACTATAAGCCAGGTTGGCGCCGGCCAAGCCTGCACCGATAATACAGACTTCACGCCCGGTTGCAGCCTGTGGGCAAAACCAGGGCTGAGGATGAGGTGTGGTGACTTGAACGGTGAGCGTCCCGGCCAGCATCTCTCGCTTTCGGCCGAAGCCTGGTACTTTTTTTACATCAAAGCCCGCCTCCTGCAACCCGCGCCGCACAAAACCCGCGGCGGTAAAGGTGGCAAAGGTGCTGTTGTCTTTACCCAGTCGTGCCATATGGGAAAAGAGCTCGTCGGTCCACATATCGGGATTTTTGCTCGGGGCAAAGCCGTCTAAGAACCAGGCGTCCACTAATCCTTGCTTCGGGCATTCCATCTGGGGAAGGAGTTGATGCAGATCGCCCAGCCAGAGGTCCAGAACCACCTCATAGTTGTTACAGAAGAAGTGCAGGCGGTGGCAGCCATAGGTGGCAGAAGGATAATTGGCTTGTAAGCGCCGACTGTAATCGGCCAGTTCAGGCCATCGGGCAAGTGCGGTGGCCAGATCCTGAGCGCTTATTGGGTGTTTTTCGGTGCTGATAAATCTGAGTCGGGTTAGTGGTGAATCGGGCTGCTGACGACGGAATTGCCCGAAGGCTTGCCAACTGGCCAGAAAGTTCAGCCCCGTGCCGAATCCCGTTTCGGCAATGCAAAATTCATCAAGTTGGTACTGACACCAGCGCTGAGAAAGTCCATTATTATGGATGAACACAAACCGGCTCTCCTCCAGGCCATTGGCATTGGAGAAGTACACATCGTCATAGCTCTCTGCCACTGGGGTACCCTGTTCATTAAAGTGCAGGCGAGCGGTTTCCAGTGACATAGTTAGGATCCTGTTAGACAGTGACGGGCAGAAGGCAGCTATTTTACGTAAGCCGGATATAAAACCAATAGCTTCCTGTGTTGTCGGACAGGAAAGAGCAGACCAGTTAGCGCGTCAAAATCATTACCATGTACGGCGTAAACATTAACCAAGAGCGATTAAGGTAAGCAACATGAGAAGAGCAGTGATTACCGGGCTGGGTCTGGTATCCAGTATTGGTAACAATAAGCAAGAAGTGCTTGAGTCTCTGAAATCGGGAGCCAGCGGTATTCGATTCTCCCAGCAGTTTGCAGATATGAATCTGCGTAGCCAGGTCTGGGGCGATATCAAACTGGACGTGAAAGAACATATTGATCGTAAGGCGTTGCGTTTTATGGGCGAGGCGGCCGCCTATGCCTATATCGCCATGCAGCAGGCCATCGAAGATGCCGGATTGCCGGAAGAATTAGTCTCCAATGACCGTACCGGCTTGGTAGCAGGGTCCGGTGGAGCGTCGTCCAAGAATCAGGTAGAGGCAGCCGATATTCTTCGCAACAAAGGCGTGAAGCGCGTCGGCCCTTATATGGTGCCTCGCACGATGAGTAGCACGGTTTCGGCCTGCTTAGCTACGCCCTTTAAAATTCGTGGCATGAACTATTCTATCGCCTCGGCCTGTGCCACCAGTGCCCACTGTATCGGCCACGCCGTGGAACAGATCCAACTCAATAAGCAGGACGTTGTATTTGCCGGAGGCGGTGAAGAAGTGGACTGGACTCTGGCAATGGAGTTTGACGCCATGGGCGCGCTCTCCACCAAGCGGAATGAGACGCCGGACAAGGCTTCGCGCACCTATGACGCTGACCGTGACGGTTTCGTGATCTCCGGTGGCGGTGGCATGGTCGTGGTTGAAGAACTGGAACATGCGTTGGCACGTGGCGCGACCATCTATGCTGAAGTCACCGGTTATGGCTCGACCTCAGATGGTTTTGACATGGTTGCCCCAAGCGGCGAAGGCGCAGTGCGCTGTATGCAGCAGGCTTTGGCAACTGTCGACGGTGATATCGATTATTTGAATACCCACGGCACTTCTACGCCGGTGGGGGATGTTAAAGAGTTGGCCGCGATCCAGGAAGTATTTGGCGGTAAATCTCCGGCCATCAGCGCTACTAAGGCAATGACCGGCCATGCCTTGGGGGCAGCCGGTGTGCACGAAGCGATTTATTCGTTGCTGATGATGCAGGAAGGCTTTATCGCACCTTCGGTGAATATCGACAATCTGGACGAAAAGGCTGAGGGACTGGACATTGTTACTCAGGCGCGTGAGCAGGCAGTGAATCGCGTTATGTCCAACAGCTTCGGCTTTGGTGGTACCAATGCCACTTTGGTGATGGAGAAGTACCAAGGCTAACCTCCGACTAAAGGCGTAGAAGCAAGCGAAAGCCCGTGCTTTAAGTACGGGCTTTTTACCGTTAAAATCTCCTATGAATCCATACTTGATCAAGAGGCGTTGTGACACGGCTTATTCTGCTAGGGTTATTCATTTTGACCAGCGTTGGTCACGCTGAGCCCTGGCGTATTACCACCGAGCCTTTTCCGCCGTACTTTGCCCCTAACCTTAAAAATCAGGGCTGGTTGTCCGAGGTTACCCTGACTGCGCTAAAAGAGCAGGGCATAGAGGCACAGATCGAGTTCGTTCAGTGGAGCCGGGCCATGAAGTTGGCCCAGAGCGGGCAAAGAACCGCCGTTCTGGGAGCTTATTACAAGCAGAGCCGCGCCAGCCAATTCCTCTACAGTGTACCCGTTGCAGAGTCACACACAGGACTGATACAGCGCCGTAACGGCAAGCTTAGCTTTAACGGTGAGCTGACCAGCTTAAAGCCCTATGTGATCAGCAAAGGGGAAAATTACGCCGTCAGCGAGGCCTTCGATAATGCGCCCTTTTTGAGCATTACCCGCACGCGGGATCTGCCCACCAGTTTGTATATGCTGCTGCGCGGTCGGGTGGAGTTAGTGGCGGGGACCCATGAGGTGGCAAAATACTGGCTCAGCCATGATGACCGTTTAACTGAGCTTGGCGGTTTGAAGAAGGTGGAATTTATTAAACCCGAATTGGCGACCCATCGTCTCTATTTGATTTTCCCGATCGTGGATGCTGAGTCAGAGCAGCGCCGAAAAACCTTTGCCATCGGTATGAAAAAACTGGCCAACAGCGATGAACTGACGGATATCCTCAGTCGCCATGGTTTTTCCTTAAGCGAGCAGCAGCAATATAAGCAGCGAATTTTAGATTCGGCTTTTTCGCCCTAGGCAGGCACAATAGCCGCAGTGATCTTTACGGACTATCCATCTTACTTATGAAATTGCTTTATGAGCAGTCGGTGCTGGAAGCTCCGACGTTTTTTGCCCAACTGGGCGATTGTCAGCCGTTTAAGTCTGGCACTCTGCAACCACATCATCTTAAAGACGTAGACGCTCTGTTGGTGCGCTCCACTACTGCCGTTACCCCCGAGCTATTGTCCCAGGCTGACAAGCTTCAGTTTGTGGGCACAGCGACGGCAGGGACGAATCATGTCGATAAAACTTATCTGGCTGAGAATGATATCCGATTTGTCTCTGCAGCAGGCTGTAACGCCGAAGCGGTGGCAGAGTACGTCATCAGTGTGTTGGTGATAATGGCTCTGAAGAATGGCTGGCAGCTCACAGATAAAAAGGTGGGGGTTCTTGGAGCCGGCCATGTGGGGACGGCGCTCAGCCGTAAGCTGGATGCTTTGGGGGTAGCGTACCGGCTGTGCGACCCTCCGCTGGAGCAAGCTGGCGACGCCCGCGTGTTTCATCCGCTGGATGCATTGATGGAGTGTGACGTTATCAGTCTGCATGTGCCCTTGGTGGAAGAAGGGCCGTACTCCACTCGAAACCTGTTCGGTGCTGAGCGTTTGGCAAACTTGAACCGCTCTCAGCTTTTGATCAATGCCTGTCGCGGAGAAGTGGTGGATAACCAGGCTCTGCTTGAGCTCTTTAAACAGGGCTGGGACGGCAATGTGGTTTTAGATGTGTGGGATAAAGAGCCCGATATCGAGCTGGGTTTACTGCCTTATGTGAAGCTGGCCACTGCTCACATCGCCGGACATACTCTGGAGGGTAAGGTCAGGGGCACAGCCATGTTATACCAGGCCCTTTGCCAACATCTGGGTGTTGAGGAGACGCTGACATTGTCCGGGATACTGCCTGAACCTGATTTGCCGACGCTCGACATACGCCAGGCTAAGACACTGGAGCAGGCACTTCAGGCGGCGGTGTTACCGGTGTACGATGCACGCGCGGACGATAGACAGTTTCGCGACCGGGTAACTGGCCCTGAGGCGTTTAATTATATCCGGCGGCACTATGCTATAAGAAGAGAATTTGCCGCGGCGCAACTTTGTACTGGAAATTCGCCCTTTTCAGAGGCAATCTACCGACTCGGATTTAATCAAGCCTAAGGAGTAAGTTATCCATGTCCCGTGCCTTTGATGTAGCTGTGCTGGGCGCTACCGGTCTGGTAGGTCAGCATATGATTGAAATTTTGGAAGAGCGTCAATTTCCCATTAACAAGCTCTATCCTCTAGCCAGCGCTCGCTCTGCGGGTGGTAAGGTGACCTTCAAAGGCGAAGAGATTACCGTACAGGACGCGGATAAATTTGACTGGAGTCAGGTTCAACTGGGCTTTTTCTCCGCGGGTGGCAGTGTTTCAGAAAAGTTTGCGCCTATCGCGGCAGAGGCAGGCTGTGTGGTGATCGATAATACCTCACAGTTCCGTTACGACCCGGATGTTCCATTGGTGGTTCCAGAAGTGAATCCTGAGGCGTTGGCGGAGTTTCGCAATCGTAATATTATTGCCAACCCGAACTGCTCTACCATTCAGATGCTGGTCGCATTGAAGCCGATTCACGATGCGCTGCATATCAGCCGGATTAACGTGGCCACCTACCAGTCGGTTTCCGGTTCAGGAAAGTCGGCGATGGAAGAGCTGGCCAAGCAGACTGCGGACTTGCTCAGTGGCCGGGAGGCCAAGGTGGAAGCTTATGATCGGCAGATTGCCTTCAACGCGATACCTCACATCGATGTATTCCAGGATAATGACTACACCAAGGAAGAGATGAAGATGCACTGGGAAACCCAGAAAATCTTCGCCGATGATGCCATTTTGGTAAATGCTACGGCCGTTCGGGTACCGGTGTTTTACGGTCATGGCGAGGCGGTGCACCTGGAAACCCATCAACCGGTGGATATTGAGCAGGTCAAATCGCTACTGCGCCAGGCTCCGGGTGTTGTGTTAATGGAAAATCGGGAAGACTTTCCGACTCAGGTCGGTGATGCCAGTGGTAAAGACGAGGTATTTGTTGGCCGGGTGCGTGCGGACTATACCCATCCTCATGGACTCAATTTATGGGTGGTATCGGATAATGTGCGCAAAGGTGCCGCCACTAACAGTGTCCAGATTGCCGAAGTCCTTATTCGCGACTACCTGTAAGCTTTCCTCCAGGCCCGAGTTTTCGGGCCTGTCTGTGTTCCTTTCTCGATTACCTCGTATAGAGGTCGCCTGTGTGTTGAAGATGAATCAGCGTTTATGCCCGTCCGTATGGGCTTGTAATCATTCAGCAAGACTATACGGATTGGTATTATCTGGTTTATAGTTCCGATATGGAACATAACTTGCTGAAATCTCAGTTAACGTCAAATAAAATACGCCAGAGTAAAGGCGATTCAGGGGCAGCAAAGGAAACCGTATGAGCAAGCGACATTGGTGGCAATGGTTGATAGTAGTGTGCTGGGTACCACTTGCTGCCAGCGCCGCTGAGTTTCAGTCCGTGCCCATCAAGGGGCCGAAAAATACGACACGTCAATTTTCTGGCGTGGTCTATGGCCCGATAGACTCTTCCGATACCTTGTGGCAAATCGCCCGGCGCTACCGTCAGAACCAAGAGCTGAGCATCTATCAGGTCATGTTGGGCATATACCAGCTTAACCCCAAAGCCTTTGATCGCGATAATCTCAACCTGCTGGTTAACGGTTCCATGCTTAAGCTACCCAGTGAGGAGTATATTGCCCGTATCGATCCTGAGCGGGCCAAGCAGAGGGCCGAGCAGGACGAACGCCAATGGCAGCAAATGCAGCCCAGGCAATCTTCTGCCGCTGATAAGAATATAAAGCCGCCACAGGAGTCGGCCAGCACTCAGGAACTCAAGGCGACCCGCCTGGCTCTGGAGGAGCGGCTGGAGCGCCTGGATCGTGAATCCAGACGGCAATTTGAGGCACTCAGGGAGCAACTGGGCAGCTCCATCGATAGTGTCAGTTCCCTATTAAATGAAAACCAACAAATTTATCAGCGACTGGATAAGGTCAATGCCGAGATCGAAGATCTGCGCTCACGAGTGGGTGAAGAGGGTGAGATCCAGCAGCAGATGCAGCAACTACTGGCGTTGCAGAATGAGATGCTGGCTATGTCTCGCGCCGCCGAACAAGAAAAGAAGGCCTCGACGGACTGGTTGTCTCATCCTGCCGTATTGATCAGTGCCGGCATCTTGCCGGCTATTCTGTTGCTGGGAGGGCTGTTTTATTTATTAAAACGGCGTACTCGACAAGATCATTCTCAAGAAGAAACTGAGTCGGAAGCGTCCGCTCCTAAATCAGCGCCGGAGCCCACAAAAGAGAGTGCACCTGCCGATGACTCGGCTATGGATAATCTGTCCGATGCCTTAAGCGAAGAGTTAGGTGATGAGTCCGGAGACGACTTGGACGATGAGTTATTCGGCGACGATCTGATGGACGATGTTCTCACCGAGCAGGATGATGACACCGATCTGGACGATTTGTCCGAAGAAATGCTGGTGCCGGAAGATAAACCCGAAGAAGAACCGGGTGATGATGATGGATTCCTGGATCAGGATGAGCTGGACAACCTGTTTGAAGACGACGAAGAGCAAGACGGGGAGTCCTTCGATTTGTCTGAGCCGGTAGAAACTGAATCTGAACCAGAGCAAGAGCCAGAGACGGAAGCCGCCCCGGAGCCAGAGAAGAAAAACGAAGAACCCCTGCCTGATGCCGAGCCCGATATCCAGTCACAGC
Organism: Saliniradius amylolyticus; assembly: GCF_003143555.1. NCBI lineage: Bacteria > Pseudomonadati > Pseudomonadota > Gammaproteobacteria > Alteromonadales > Alteromonadaceae > Saliniradius > Saliniradius amylolyticus. Next base: position 2,092,112 of record NZ_CP029347.1, on the reverse strand, counting down.
AACCAGAAGCTGAGCCTGATGATGGCAGTCTGGATGTGTCTAAGTTAAGTCCGGAAGATAACCTCACCGATGAACTGATGGACAAGCTGGAAGATCGCATCAGTTCTCAAAATGAGGAAATCGATCAGCTGACGGATGAATTAGCTTCCGAGTTGGAAGAGGCTGACAACGCTCAGGAAGAACTGGCCGATGAATTACTGACCGATGTGGACCAGGATGACGGTGATGAGTTGCTGGTGGACGAAGACGAACAGACAGCACCAGATGAACCGGCAACTGAAGATATCGATGACATCCTCAGTGAACATGGAGCCTCTGAAAATACGGCTCAGGAATCAGAGCCTGACGCTGGACAATCGGACATATCGGATGAATCGGGCGATGAGTCAATGGCCGAGGAGGCCGCGCCGGAAAAAGACAGCGAACAACAAAAAGCTGAGCCAGACGCTGAAGTACAAGAGTCTGACGAGAGTGATGAGCAGCCTTCAGACAGCCCAGAACGTTCCGAACAGGATGATCTTGCCGATGAACTGCTTGCTGAGATGGACATGTCGTCAGAGGACAGTGACCAGCAAGACGCCGATACGATTGAGGATGCCGAGTTTAATGAGACAGGGACGGCCAGTGAGGCTGAAGATGCGCCGCAAGAAGCCGAGCCGAGGTCGGAGCAGGATGAGTTAGCCGATGAACTTTTATCCGATTTGGAGCAAGAGGTCGCTCAGCAGGAAGATAGCGAAACCCTTCAGGATGAACTCAGTGACGAACTGTTAGCCGAGTTAAGCGAAGAAGAAGAACAGGCCTCGGCCGAGCAGGATCAACTGAGCGACGAATTGCTTGAAGAGCTGGAACAGGATCTCGAGCAGCAGACGGAAGACGACTCAGAAGCGGTGTCTGAGGAGACTCCGACTGAGGATGGGGACGCCACCGAGCCTGACTCAGGCCGGACTGACGAATCGGAGCAGGCTGATGAGGATGGTACGGCCACCGAAGAATCATCCGGACAACCAGAAAATGAAACAGCCTCAACCGAACAGTCTGATGATGAAGATATCATCAGCGATGAAGAACTGGATGCCGCGCTCGAGGAAATGGACCTGACCTTTGGTGACAGTGCCGAGCGAGCCTCTGATGAGGATGACTCAGATCAGGCTGAGCCTGACCCTCTGGATGAGGCGTTGCAGGATTTGGACGAAGAGCCGACGGAGTCGGGCGAGGAAGCGACGACAGATTCCGATGAGGAGCGTCAGTTACGGGAGGAACTCGAGGAGCTACCGGATCTAGGCGATTGGTTGGGTGAAGATGATGAGGACAAGTCTGAATCGGGAGAATCAGAACAAATAGTGACGGAAACGCCGGATTCTCAAGATGATGATCTGGATATTGAAGCCTTACTCAGTGAGTCCGATGATACGCCGGTGGCAGAAGAAGATGGGGCACAGGAGAGCGAGGACTTTCTGGATATTGATGCCTTGATGGATGAAAGCCTCGATGCCGAAGCCGAAGAAGGTGAAGAAAAGCCCCTGGATATTGACGTGGATCTGGATGCGTATACCGATGCTCAAGATAATGATGAGCTGGTGGATGTGGACGAAGACAGCGGCATGGGAGCTAAGATGGATCTGGCGAGGGCGTATCTGGAAATGGACGATAAAGAGTCCGCCATTGAACTGCTCGAGCAGGTTGCTGAAAAAGGCAGCGAGGGTCAAAAGCAAGAAGCGCAGGCTTTAATCAGCGAATTACAAAGTGAGTGATTGGCGACAGAGTGAGCCATATGCGCCTTTTAAATTCGCTATAATGGCGCAAACTTGGATTTGAGAGTCCCCATGCGTATTGCCCTTGGTATCGAATATGACGGTTCGGCTTATTATGGCTGGCAACGCCAGCAGGAAGTGAACAGTGTCCAGCAGGAGCTGGAAGCTGCACTCAGCAGAATTGCCGATGAACCTATCCAACTTCAATGTGCCGGTCGGACTGACGCCGGCGTCCATGCCACCGGTCAGGTGGTTCACTTCGATGTTACCCGACCTCGCCAGATGCGAGCCTGGACTTTGGGTATGAATGCTAACCTGCCTAAAGACATTGCGGTGAAGTGGGCTCAGGAAGTGCCAGAGCGGTTTCACGCCCGATTCGAAGCCACAGCCCGTCGTTACCGCTACATTATTTATAACAAACCTTTGCGTGGCGGCATTCTGGGTCAGGGAGTGACGCACTATTATAGCCCACTGAATGTCGATCATATGCAGCAGGCCGCTGAGTGCCTGATCGGCGAGCATGACTTCAGCTCGTTCCGGGCCGCTATCTGTCAATCCAGGTCACCCTGGCGTAATGTTACTCATCTGAGGCTAAAACGCTTTGGTGATTTTGTAGTGCTGGATATTCAGGCCAATGCCTTTGTTCATCACATGGTACGTAATATCACCGGTTCGCTGTTGGAGATTGGCAGTGGTCGACGGCCTGTGGAATGGTTACAGCAGGTATTGGAAGCGCGGGATCGAACTCAGGCCGGACCCACTGGAAAGCCTAATGGTTTGTATTTGGTTAAGGTCAGTTATCCGGCCGATTATGGTTTACCCCAGCCGCCTATGGGACCATTGTTCTTGCCGGACGATGACTTCTAAGACCAGTTTTTTTTACGCGAAACAAGCATTTTATGCTTTAATGACGCACAATTTACCGACAGTGATTTCACTGGGCTGACACGGTTATACCCATGTGTGTAAACGAGCCCGAAAAACCGAGTTTAAAGGAATTCCATGAGCTGGATAGAGAAAATATTGCCTCGTACCCAATCCTCCTCGAAAAGTAATGTCCCTGAGGGCGTGTGGTCGAAATGTACCTCTTGTCAGGCGGTGCTTTATCGGCAGGAACTGGAGCGTCAGTTAGAGGTATGCCCTAAGTGCGATCATCATATGCGTATCACCGCCCGTGCGCGCCTGAATAGCTTTTTGGACCAAGGTGAGCGGGAAGAGCTGGGTAAGGAGCTTGAGCCACAGGATGTACTCAAGTTTAAAGATTCCAAAAAATATAAGGATCGGATTGCGGCAGCACAAAAGTCCACCGGTGAGAAAGACGCCTTGGTGGCCATGCGCGGCAAGCTCAAAGGTATGCCAGTGGTAGCGGTGTCGTTTGAATTTGCTTTTATGGGCGGCTCTATGGCCTCGGTAGTAGGTGCCCGCTTTGTGAAAGCCGTTGAGGCTAGTATCGAGCACAATACTCCTTTGGTTTGTTTTTCCACCAGTGGTGGTGCCCGCATGCAGGAAGCTCTGCTGTCGTTGATGCAGATGGCCAAGACCAGTGCGGCTCTTGCCAAAATGAGTGAAAAAGGCCTGCCTTATATCTCTGTGCTAACCGATCCCACCATGGGTGGGGTTTCGGCCAGCCTGGCCATGTTAGGCGATATTAATGTGGCGGAACCTAAGGCTCTCATCGGCTTCGCGGGCCCTCGTGTAATCGAACAAACTGTGCGGGAGAAGCTGCCCGAAGGTTTCCAGCGCAGTGAGTTTTTGCTGGAAAAGGGCGCCATTGATATGATCGTGGATCGTCGCGAAATGCGTGATAAATTGTACAGTGTGTTAAGTAAGTTACATCATCAGCATTAATGACTGACTCACAGCATCCCCCGCTACCAGCCACCCTTGATGGGTGGCTGAGTTATTTGGAATCCATTCACCCTCAGTCCATCGACATGGGACTGGAGCGAGTGCAGCAGGTTTATCAGCGTCTGGCCTTAGACTGGTCCGGCACTCAGGTGGTGACGGTTGCCGGCACGAATGGCAAAGGCAGTACCTGTGCCCTGATTGAACAAGGCTCGATGCAGGCGGGTAAAACCTGCGCTGTATACAGTTCTCCCCACTTGGTGGATTATCGCGAACGGGTCCGGGTCAACGGGGCCTGGCTTAGCGAGGCTCGTCATTGTGCGGCTTTCACCAAGGTTGAGCAGGCGCGAGGCGATATCAGTCTGACGTACTTCGAGTTCGGTACTCTGGCCGCTTTGCAGCTGATTGCAGAGTCTGATGCAGAGTTGGCCATACTGGAGGTGGGCTTAGGCGGACGTCTGGATGCAGTGAATGTCGTGACGCCGGATCTGGCGATAATTACCAGTATCGATGTGGATCATAGTGCCTTTCTGGGCGATACCCGGGAACAGATTGCTGTTGAAAAGGCAGGCATTGTGCGTCCCGAAGCCCGGGTGCTGATTGGGGAACCTAACCCTCCTGTGACTCTGGTCAGCGCCATGGCTGAGCGCAGCGCCAGGGTTCTCTGGTTAGGAAAGGACTTTGGTTATCAAGACGTTGAGTCTGGCTTTAAGGGCTGGCTGGGTCAGCGGCCCCTGACGACTGATATCACCCCTAAGTTGCATCCCGCTAATGTGGCTACGGGGTTGATGGCCTTGCAGCAACTGGCTTTACTGGAAAACTTGGAGTTAACGGCGCTGCTGAAACAGATACAGCTTACCGGTCGCTGCCAGATTGTGGCTGACAAGCCGTGTGTGATGGTGGACGTGGCGCATAATCCTCAGGCTGTGGCGTATCTGTGCCAGCGTATCGGTCAGATGAATTATGATCGACTGCATTTGGTGGTAGGGATGCTGAAGGATAAGGCCGTGGTCGAAAGTCTGGAGCCATTTTTCGGATTGACTGCAAACTGGTATCTGGCCTCGCTACCACCACCGCGAGGGCTAACGGCGCAGGACTTAAATTCCCTGCTGCCAGACACGCAAACTATGTTAACATTCGACGCCGTTGAGACTGCTCTGGATGCGGCGTTGCAGCAAGCCGGTGAGCAGGATCTTATCCTGGTATTTGGCTCTTTCCTGACGGTGGGAGCGGTCTTAAATCGTTACCAACCAATGTCGGGTTAATGGAGGTTATGTGTCCTCAGCGTTTCAGAATCGTTTAGTGGGTACGGTCATTCTCGTGGCCTTGGCCGTGATCTTTTTACCGGATATTCTGGACGGGAAAAAAGCCGCCCATAAGGACAGTTTTGTTGCGGTACCGGAGCAACCTGAGTCGCGCCCGGTAGCCGAAACTCAGCCTTTCCCGGTGGAAGCGGTTAAACAACGCGCCAACCGTAAGGTTGAGATCGTCAATGAAACAGCGGTCGACGACCCCGCCCCCCAGACGCAAGAACAGCCAATAGTTGAAACCACACAAAGCGCTTCACAAAGCAGCCCGCTCTCCTCCGAAACCCAACAGCCAGTCAATGACTACCCAGTGGCTGAGGCCGGTGAGCCAGAAAATGAAGCGGTTAGCGCAGGGTGGGTGGTTCAACTGGGTAGCTTTCGCCACAATAAGAATGTGCAGGAGCTCAAGACGACCCTGAAGAAGGCCGGTTATCGGGTCTTTACTCGTCAGGTCACGACCAGTGCCGGTGAGCTGACCAAGGTGTTTGTCGGTCCCGAACTCAAGCGCGAGCCATTAGAGCAAGCGTTGCCTCATTTGAATCAATTAACGTCACTCAAAGGTAAGATCACCACTTTTAAAGTGGACTAATAGCCAGCTTTTGTTAAAATTCGCGCGGCTATTTTTCTACCTGCGGCGGCATGAACTGGATCGACTTTGTAATTCTGGCAATTATCCTGCTGTCTACTCTGATTAGCCTGGTAAGGGGCTTTGTCAAAGAGGCAGTGTCGCTGGCAGTCTGGTTTGCCGCATTTTTTGTCGCCAGTCAATTTTATCAGGACTTGGCCCGCTTTCTGACTAATTTCTCCGATGAGTTGCTGCGCAACGGCGTGGCCATCGCCATATTATTTGTTACCACCCTGATCCTGGGGGCCCTGTTGAACTATCTGATCGCTCAGATGGTCCACTATACCGGGTTATCCGGTACTGATCGTGCATTAGGGGTGGTATTTGGATTGATTCGCGGCGCTTTGGTGGTCAGCGCTCTGTTGTTCTTTATGGACGCCTTTACCGGCTTTCCGAACGCTCAGTGGTGGCGGGAGTCGGTGCTGATCCCCGAGTTTCGAATTGTTATCGAGTGGTTCTTTGAATATTTACAGAACCATTCGTCGTTTTTAAACCCTGCTCAAAAATAGGTAATCTGCATGTGTGGTATCCTTGGAATCGTTGGTAAAAGCCCGGTCAATCAAGCCTTGTACGACGGCCTGACGGTGTTACAACACCGTGGTCAGGACGCTGCTGGTATTGTGACTGTGGAAGACAGTATGTTCCACCTGCGTAAAGCCAACGGTCTGGTACGGGACGTATTCCATAGCCGTCATATGCAGCGTCTGACCGGCAACTTTGGTATTGGCCATGCGCGATATCCCACTGCGGGCTCGTCAAGTTCGGCGGAAGCCCAGCCCTTCTACGTCAATTCACCGTTTGGCATCGCCTTTGCCCATAACGGTAACCTGACAAATGCCCATGAACTGGCCGATGAGGTGTTCCGCATTGCACGCCGGCATATTAATACGACTTCAGACTCTGAGCTGTTGTTGAATATCTTTGCCCACGAGTTGCAGTCTTCCCCAGGTCTGACGCTGACGCCGGATGATGTGTTTAACGCCGTACAGAAGGTGCACAGTAAGATCCGAGGTGCCTATGCGGTGGTATCGGCCATTATTGGTCACGGAATGGTGGCGTTTCGAGACCCTCACGGTATTCGCCCTCTGGCGCTGGGCAAGCGTCAGACTGAGCAAGGGGATGAATACATGGTGGCTTCGGAGAGCGTTGCTATGGATGTAGTGGGCTTTGAGTTTATCCGCGATGTGGCGCCCGGTGAGGCCATCTATGTGACCGAAGACGGTCAGTTGCACACCAAACAGTGCGCGCAGCCTGCTGAACATACCCCCTGTATCTTTGAGTTTGTGTATTTTGCACGCCCGGATACTTTTATCGATGACATGTCGGTGTATGCCTCGCGAGTAAATATGGGCCGCAAGCTGGGTCAGAAGATTGCGCGCGAGTGGGCCGATCTGGATATCGACGTGGTGATCCCGATTCCGGAAACCTCCTGTGATATTGCTTTGCAGATTGCCCAGGAGTTGGATTTGCCTTACCGCCAGGGGTTTGTGAAGAACCGCTATATAGGTCGGACTTTTATAATGCCCGGACAGACCATGCGCAAAAAGTCGGTCCGCCGGAAGTTGAACGCTATTTCGGCCGAATTCAAAGGCAAGAACGTACTCCTGGTGGATGACTCTGTCGTGCGGGGGACGACGTCCGAGCAGATTATTGAGATGGCCAGGGAATCAGGCGCCAACAAGGTTTACTTTGCTTCTGCCGCTCCGGAAATCCGTTTCCCTAATGTGTATGGTATTGATATGCCATCGGCTAATGAGCTGATTGCCCATGGCCGAGACCTGGATGAAATTTGCCAGTTGATTGGCGCTGATGGTTTGGTGTTCCAAGACCTGACCGATCTGGTGGAAGCGGTTCGTCTGGAAAACCCATCCATCAAACGCTTTGAAACGTCGGTCTTTGACGGTGAGTACATTACCGGTGATGTGGATCAGGAGTATCTGAATCACATAGACCGCTTGCGGAATGACGGGGCTAAGTCTCAGAGCCGAGTGGAGCACAGTAACCTGGAAATCCACAATATGGATAACTAAAAAAAGCCGCTCGATGAGCGGCTTTTTTTGAGCTCTACTTTGGGAGCCAGTCTAAGCACTCACATACTGTGGTCCCAGACCGTAACTCCAGAGGATCACCGTCGCGGCCATTAGTACCACCAACAGTACCAGGCCGCAGGTGACAACCGAGCTGGAGTAGATGAAGCCTTTCTCCTCGGGGATGTGCATTAAAATAGGTACACCGGAATATAGCAGGTACACCGAGTAACTTAATCCAGCCAGTCCAACAAGCATCATAAACCAGAGCTCAGGGTAGAAGGCGGCAAACCCGACCATGAATAATGGCGTTGCTGTGTATACCGCTAGTTCAAAGGATTGGGTGAAAGTGGGTTTGGCATCAAAGGTACCAGCCATCCATTGAATGAGGTAGGCAAGAGCAAAGACTCCGGCAACCAGAGCGACATACATGGCTCCGCCCATCACCATAGCGCTGTCTGTGGTCAGCCGGATAGGGTCGCCCACGCCGATACTCCAGCCAATATGGGCCGCGGAATAATAGCCCATCAGGGTGGGGATTAGCGCCATGATCAACACATGTACCAGGCTGTAACCGATACCCTCATGACGTTTGTCGATGGTGTGCCACTCTTCTTTAGGGTGAGCGTAAAGGCCCCATAAGTGATTTAAGATCATAGCTACCTCAGCGGTTGTTGTAGAATGTTAAAATTTAACAACTTATTAACCTTTAGTTTCTGTCAGAATGGGGACAGGGTCAACCTGTTTCAATCTTATGCGTGGAAAAAGTTCTGATTACCGGCCATAGAGACCTTCAACAACCCAGTAAGCCTAAAAGCTGCGCTGGCTAGGCTAGCCGAATGTTATTACAATACGTCCTTTTTCTGAGCTAGAGGAACCCGGTGAAAGCATTACTGGCGCCTATCAACGCGTTTTTGCACTGCAAGACTCCTGATAACTGGCTTGAGCACGCCTCCAGGCCCGAAAACTTACCGGTGTTGCTCATCGACCATGCCAATTGTGAGCTGAAGGCCGCGCAAACGGCGGTATGGTTGATGCGTCGTTATGCTGCAGGTCATGAGGCGGGGCAGCAACTGATGCAGTGGCTGAAGCCCTATGAAGATTATGTTTACCGTCAGGCTCGCAGTGACAGTGTGTTTGATACGCCGGCACCGGCCAAAAAGAACATGCAGCGAGAAGAGAGTCCGCTGGCCGATGCCATTATCGATAAGATGATGTTATTGGTGAAGGAGGAGTTACATCACTTCCAGCAGGTGGTTGAGATCATGCAGCAGCGCGGCATTCGGTATCGTAATCTTCCGGCGGCCCGCTATGCACGAGGATTGATGAAGGAAGTTCGTACTCACGAGCCCGCCGCGTTAGTCGACAGGCTCATTTGTGGCGCCTATATTGAAGCTCGCTCCTGCGAGCGCTTTGCGCGTCTGGCACCCTTGGTGGATAGGCAGCTTGAGCAGTTTTACATCTCTTTATTGCGCTCCGAAGCGCGCCATTTTGAAGATTATTTAAGCCTTGCCCAGCAGGCCAGCAAAGAGCCTATTGAAGAGCGTGTCAGACGCTTCGGGCAACTTGAAGCGAGTCTGATCGAGCAGCCCGACGAGGATTTTAAGTTTCACAGTGGTATCCCTCTGACGTCAATGTCTGAATGACTGTCATTATTTCTTGCCAGTTAATTCGGGCTCTCCTAGTATTGTAGAAACGGCCTCTGCTTTTGCCGTACCCCCAATATTGACTGTGGAACAATCACTTATGCGCAAGAACCTGCCCGTCACCCGTGTGGAACACCAACTGGGGGATGGAGAATATATCGTTTCCAAAACCGACTTAACCGGCCGTATTACCTATATCAATCGCCCGTTTAAGGAGATCAGTGGCTTTTCCGACGATGAATTGATGGGCGAGCAGCACAACATAGTGCGTCACCCGGACATGCCCAGAGAAGCGTTTTTGGATCTTTGGCGAACCCTGAAAGGCGGAGAGGCCTGGCAAGGCATGGTGAAAAACCGTTGTAAAAACGGCGACTATTATTGGGTTGAAGCCAGTGCCAATCCTATCTGGAAGCAGGGCAAGGCGGTAGGCTATATGTCATTGCGTGCCGCGCCCTCTGAGTCTCAGAAGCAAGCTGCTGAGAGTCTGTATAAGGCATTCAGGGAAGGCCGGGTGAAGGGCAAAACCATATGGAAGGGCCAGGTGGTGTCTACGGGTCTGCTGGGTAAACTGAAACGACTTGTTCCTGGCCAGATTCGTTCATGGCTTGCCATTACTAGTGGCGTTTCCATCGTATTGATGTTGTGTCTGGCGATCATTGCCTATCAGCACAGCGGTGAGGTATTGCTGCCTGCATTGATAGCTTTGATGGGGGTAACGACCATTGGTGTAGGCTATTGGGTAGTCAGTCAAAAGTTACTGGCCCCATTGAAAGAGGCTTTATTAGCCTGTCAAACCATAGCGTCTGGCAACCTTGAACGTAATCTGGATACCGACCGTCGCGATGAAGTGGGTAAGTTATTTCATGCCATTAACACCATGGCGGCGAATTTGGACAGCATAGTGACTGATGTGCGCAGTGCCTCTGAGGATCTGGCCAGTGCGTCTGATAATGTGCTGACTACGTCGGATAACCTGTCCCACGACGCCAGTTCTCAGGCTGCTAGTGTGGAACAAACCAGCGCCTCCATTGAGCAGATGACCGTGTCCATTCAGCAAAATGCGGATAATGCGCGGCGAACTGATGAGATCTCCCGAAAGGCGGCAGCCCAAGCCGAGTCGGGTGGTGAAAAAGTATTACGAACCGTTGAGGCCATGAAAGCCATCGCCGAAAAGGTCGCCATGATCGATGAAATTGCTTATCAGACCAACTTGTTGGCCTTGAATGCGTCCATCGAAGCGGGTCGTGCCGGCGAGCAGGGCAAAGGCTTCGCGGTGGTGGCCGACGAAGTCCGTGAATTAGCCGAGCGCTGCCGGGTGGCCACCACCGAGATTGGCGATGTGGCAAAAAGCAGTGTCGGTCTTGCCGAGGATGCGGGGGAGCTGTTTAAAGATATGTTGCCGACCATCAATGAAACCTCATCGTTGGTACAGGAAATCGCTGCAGCCTGCGCCGAACAGGCTGAGGGCGCGGAGCAGGTCGCTAAGGCGATGGAGCAGATTACGCAAGGTACTCAGAATAGTGCGACCGCTGCCAATGAACTGATGGATACCTCTAAGAATATGTCGGTTCAGACATCCATGCTGAACCAGTTAATGGGCTTTTTTAGCACTCGGAAGTAGTGGCCAGGGGCCTTTGGGTCAGCGTCAGGGAGTCGGGTTTAGCCACCAGGATACTGCCTTGTTCATACCAGTCGCCGAGTACAATGCGTTCAGCGGGACGGCCGTCTATTTCGAACTGGTGAACGGCGGGACGATGGGTATGGCCGTGAATCAGGCGTTTGACCCCTGTTTGACCCATCACTTTCACCACTTCGTCAGGTGTCACATCCATAATCTCTTCTGGTTTGATGGCATTGCCCTCGGCACTTTGACGTCGAGCCTTTTGCGCCACCCGGCGGCGATACCACAAGGGCATGGCTAACATCAAACGGGGCCACCACCAGCCACGAGCTTTACGACGAAAACGCATGTATTCGGTATCCCGTGTACACAGGCTGTCGCCATGCATGATCAGGGTTGGTTCGCCGTACAGGTCGATCACCTGATGCTCGGGCAGTAGCTGAACGCCGCTTTGGCGGGCGAAGCGCTGGCCGATCAAAAAGTCGCGGTTGCCATGAATAAAGTAACAGGGCACACCAGCCTGTGTCAGCTCGGTAAATGCCTGGATGATCTGGCGGTTAAAGGGGCTATCCTCATCATCGCCGATCCAAGCTTCAAACAGGTCGCCTAATACGTAAAGCGCCTCGCAAAGAGGCGCTTCTTCACTCATAAAGCGTAGAAAGGCCCCTGTGATATCGGGGCGCTCGGCACTCAGGTGTAGATCGGCAATAAAAAAGGAATGCAAAGGGTTACTCGTCGATCGTGACCGAGCGAATGATCACCTCTTCGTTAGGCACATTCTGATGGAAACCGAAGTTGCCGGTCTCAACGTCTTTAATCTTATCGGCCACGGCCATACCATCGCTGACCTTAGCAAACACACAGTAGCCCCAGCCGCTTTCCGTCTCATTACGGAAGTTAAGAAAGTCATTGTCGGCCAGATTAATAAAAAACTGGCTGCTGGCTGAGTGCGGATCATTGGTGCGCGCCATAGCGACAGTCCCGCGCTCGTTGGCCACGCCATTGTTGGCTTCGTTTGCAATGGGCTCACGAACCTCTTTTTGCTCCATGCCGCTGGCAAATCCGCCGCCCTGAATCATAAAGCCAGGGATTACGCGATGGAACAGCGTACCGTCATAGAAACCGTCTTTGGCATATTGAATAAAATTAGCCACGGTTGTTGGAGCTTCTTCGCTCAGCATAGTCAGGGCGATGTCGCCGTAGTTGGTGTGTAAGGTAACCTGCATTCTTTGTTCCTGTTCTATAGAGATGGGGATATTTTATCCTAAACCTCACTCCGTGAAAAAGCGTAAATCACGGGTGCAGCGTCGGGCGGCTTATTATAAAATTCGTCCTTCTTGTAACCCATTGCCTTAAACAGGAATTCTTATGCTGCAGATCTACAACACACTGACCCGTTCTAAACAGGAATTTAAGCCGCTGGTACCGGGCAAGGTGGGTCTGTATGTCTGTGGCATTACGGTGTACGACCTCTGCCATATGGGGCACGCCCGCACCTATCTGAGTTTTGATATGATGGTGCGTTATCTGCGTTTTCGCGGCTATGAGGTCAACTATGTGCGCAATATTACCGATGTGGATGACAAGATTATCCAGCGAGCTAAGCAGAATGACGAGTCCTGCGCTGATTTGACTGAACGCACCATTGGCATGATGCACGAGGATTTTGATGCCTTAGGTCTGTTACCAGCCAATCTGGAGCCCCGTGCCACCGAGCATATGGGCGAGATCATTGACCTGATCCAGCGTTTGATGGACAAGGGCCACGCCTACCAGGCCGAATCCGGCGATGTGTTGTTTGATGTCAGCACTTTTGATGCTTACGGTAAGCTCAGCAAACAGGACCTTGAACAGTTGCAGGCAGGCGCTCGGGTCGATGTGGATACCACCAAGACTGATCCGCTGGACTTCGTACTCTGGAAGCTCGCTAAAACCGGCGAACCAAGCTGGTCATCACCCTGGGGCGAAGGCCGCCCTGGTTGGCATATCGAGTGCTCCGCCATGAACAGTAAACACCTTGGCACTCACTTCGATATTCACGGCGGCGGCTCGGATCTGACTTTTCCCCACCACGAAAACGAACTGGCTCAGTCCTGCTGTGCCTACGACACGCCCTATGTGAACTACTGGGTACATAGTGGCATGGTGCAGGTCAATGAAGAGAAGATGTCTAAATCGCTGGGGAATTTCTTCACTCTGCGTGAAGTACTGCATGATTATGACGCCGAGACACTGAGATACTTCCTGTTATCGGCCCACTATCGCAGCCAGCTAAACTATACCGAAGAGAACCTGAAGCAGTCGCGAGCCGCCCTGGAACGGCTGTATACGGCCTTACGGGACGTAACGCCAACGGAAGAAATGGTTGAGGTGGGTGATTATCAGCAACGCTTTATGGCAGCCATGGATGATGATTTTAATACCCCAGAGGCCTACTCAGTGCTGTTTGAGCTGGCGCGGGATATTAATCGCGCTAAAGGGGATGCCGACAAGGCTGGACAATTAGCGGCTTTGCTACGTCATCTCGGAGGTGTGCTGGGACTATTGCAACAAGACCCCAGTCGTTATCTACAAAGCAGTACCGATAGCGACGATGATGAGGTGGCGGTGATCGAATCTCTGATCGCGAAGCGTGCCCAGGCCAGAGCTGACAAAGACTGGGCTGCTGCAGACGAAGCCCGTGATGCGCTGACGGAGATGGGCATTGTGCTGGAAGATGGGCCGCAGGGCACTATCTGGCGCCGCCAGTAAGGTTTCTTGGGACGGCCTGTTCAACAGGCTGTCCCTAAAGTTCAAACCAATACTTCAGTAAGCCTAGTAACACGGTCGAGTATAAAGCCGAGATGGGCAGGCCGTATTTAACAAAATCCAGGTAGCGATATCGCCCGGCGCTGAACACCAGTAAGTTGGTCTGATAGCCGTAGGGTGAAATAAAGCTGGCACTCGCGGCAAAAGCGATCGCCAGCGCAAAGGGCATCACCGGGTAGTCCATGGTCTGAATCAGATTCCACGCGAAAGGGAACATCAGTGCGGCAGCGGCATTATTGGTGACCATCTCGGTCAATAACAGAGTCACCAAATACACCATCACTAAGGCCAGGAACGGGGAGCCGCCGTTAACCAGCGGCATCAGCAAACTGGTAACCTGACTCAACAGGCCGGATTGTTCCAATGCTGTGGCTAGCCCCAGAGCTCCTACGATGACCATGATCAGGTTGACTGGGAGTTGACGGCGTATCTCATTACCAGATAGGACCCCAACCAGTGTTAACAACGCCAGTAACACCAGTAACCCGGTGGTCAGCGGAATCAGGCCTATGGCTCCCAGCGCAATGGCGGCCAGGAAACCTCCTACCGTGAGCCGGTCTTTGTTCTTGCTGAGTTTCTGCTGGATCTGATGTTCGCTGACAAAAAAGAAGTTGCGAGTCAGGTTGTCACGGCCCTGGAAATCTGCGCCGGTGGCGAGCAGCAGGTTATCACCGGCTTGTAACGGAATTTCGCCCAGCTTACCGGAGACGGCCTCGCCTTCTCGGCGGATGGCCACCACAGCGGCGTCAAATACAGCCCGGAAGTTGGCCTGTTTCAAGGTCTTATTGATCAACCAGGAGCGGTTTGAAATCACCACCTCGGTGAGGTTTTCTTTTAGCAGTCCATTGGTCTGCGCAAAAATACTCAGTCCCGGAATGTGAGACAGGGTATCCATGCGTTTTACATTACCGGTAAAGATGAGTTTGTCGTGGGCTTCCAGCACCAGGTCCGGGTGTACCGGGCTAATCAGGTGCCCTTCGCGAACCACCTCTACCAAAAACAGCTCCGGGAGATTTCTGAGGTGATTGTCTTCGATGGACTGCCCCACCAGAGGCGAATCCGCGTCTACCTCGGCTTCGATCAAGTACTGTTTATAGTCATCCTTGGGCTGCTCTAGTTTGGGCAGCATTGGGGATAGTACATACATTAGGCCGCCACAGAGCAACCCAGCGGTGAGACCAAACAGAGTAAAGTCCCAGAACTCAAAACCTGGGTGGCCGTTTTCAATCAGGAAGCTGTCCACAATCAGGTTTGTGGATGTGCCTACTAAGGTCACGGTGCCCCCCAAAATGGCGGCATAAGATAACGGGATCAATAACCGGGACGGCAAGTGACGTTGATTTTGCTTTACCGGTCCGGTCAGGCTGGCAACAATGGCTGTGTTGTTCAAAAGCGCTGATGAGGTAAAGGTTACAGCGAATAACCGCCAGAAGCTTTGAGCATAACTTTTATTGATCAGCTTATGACCAATACTTTTGATCAGTGCCGTTTTATCGATGGCCTGGCTGATAAGAAGCAACAATACGAGTGTAATCAGACCTTTATTGCTCAGACCATGAGTGAGTTGTCCGAGGGACAGCTGGCCACTGGCGATCAGAGCCAGCGATGACATGGCAAAGATAAAGGCGGGGCGCCGGTTGGATAATACCAGCGCCCCGATGGTCAGGATAAAAATCCCTGCTACCAGCCATTGATTGACGTCCATGAAGGTTCCCTACAGCTTGCTGATATCCTGCGCTTGCCAATGGGGGAAGTGCTTACGGATCAAGGCATTGAGTTCCAGTTCGAACTCAGAGAACTGACTCTGCTGCGCCTTTTCTTCCGTTTGCTCGATGACCATGCCAGCACCGACTGTATTATTGGTCAGCCGATCCACCACAATGAAGGCACCGGTTTGACGATTGCGCTGGTAGGGGTCACAAGCCACCGGTTGGGTCAGCTTGATATTGGCGACGGCAATCTCATTCAGGTGCAGGTGAGTGGCCTCCTTGGCGTTTAGGTTATTGACATCAATTTGGTGGTCAATTTCCTGCACGCTGCCGGTCACTGCCTTGGTGGCAAACTTAAACTCATACTGGCTATGTGGCACCAGCGCTTCCTCGTCCATCCAAACCAGGTGGGCCTTATAGTTCGCTCCCAGCATCGGTAAGTTATCGCTTTTCACGATCATATCGCCGCGGGAAATATCGATCTCATCTTTCAGAGTCAGGGTTACGGCCAGCGGCGGGTAGGCATGATCGAGGTCGCCGTCGAAGGTAACGATGCGATCCACGGTTGATTCTTTGCCGGATGGCAGGGCGGTGACCCTGTCGCCGGGACGGATTTCGCCGGACACAATTGTGCCGCAGAAACCACGGAAGTTCAGATCGGGGCGATTGACATACTGTACCGGGAAGCGGAAATCATCGCGGTTTTCGGTTTTCTCCACCGTGATGGTTTCTAAGATTTCCATCAGGGGTTTGCCATCATACCAGGGCGAGTGCTCGCTGGGCTTCACCACATTGTCGCCGTTTAAAGCCGAGATGGGTACAAACTGAATGTCAGGGATATTCAGCTGCTCGGCAAACTCCAGATAGTCGGCCTTAATTTTATCAAACACATCCTGGTCAAAGTCCATCAGATCCATCTTATTGACTGCCACAATGACATGTCTGATACCCAGCAGGGAGGCCAGGAAGGAGTGACGCTTAGTCTGGGTCTTGACGCCACCGCGAGCGTCCACCATAACGATCGCCAGCTCACAGGTGGAGGCACCGGTCACCATGTTACGGGTGTATTGCTCATGCCCGGGAGTGTCGGCGATGATAAATTTACGCTTATCGGTGGAGAAATAGCGGTACGCCACATCGATGGTGATGCCTTGCTCACGCTCGGATTGCAGGCCATCAACCAGCAGAGCCAGATCTACCTGGTCGCCGGTGGTCCCGACTTTCTTGCTGTCTTTCGTAATGGCCGCCAGCTGATCTTCATAGATCATCTGAGAGTCGTGCAGCAAGCGCCCAATCAGGGTACTCTTGCCGTCATCCACACTGCCGCACGTCAGAAAACGCAGCAGGTCCTTGTGCTCATGTTGTTCCAGATAACCAAGGATGTCTTTTTCGAGTAATTCGCTTTGCTCAATCATGCTTTAAACGCTCACTAGGAAATAGGGGTTTAATACGGAATCGGTTTGGTTATAACGCAGCGGCGTCGATTGCTCACTCAGGGGCTTATCCATATCCAGTTCAGACACATAGCCGCCAGCGGCCAGCACCACGGCGTGGGCGGCACCGGTGTCCCACTCACTGGTGGGACCGACTCGGGGATACAGATGAGCCTGGCCTTCTGCGACCAGACACAGCTTCAGCGAGCTGCCCATGGCGACCAACTCAGTGTCACCGTCCAGCTGCTCTAAAATACGCTGGATCTCCGGACTTTGGTGAGAGCGACTGCCAACCACCTTCCAGGGCTCACCACTTTGGTGTGGCTTAGGCTGCAGTGGCGTTTTATTGTCGCCATCCAGCTTGTAGGCTTCTTGTCCGACAATCCCCACATAAGTACTGCTCAACGCGGGCGCATACACCACCCCAAGCTCGGGGTTGCCGTTCTCAATGAGAGCGATGTTGACCGTAAACTCACCGTTTTTCTTGATGAATTCCTTGGTGCCATCCAAAGGGTCGACCAACCAGTAGCGCTGCCATTGACGGCGCTCGTCCCAGTCGATATCGGCGGACTCCTCGGACAGAATAGGAATATCAGACAGGGCGTTAAGTCCTTCGACAATGACCTTATGAGCAGCCAGATCGGCCTCCGTGAGTGGACTTTCGTCCTGTTTCTCATAAATGGCGAAGTCTTTTTGGTAAATGGCCATAATGGCATTGCCGGCTCGCTGGGCGATGGCAACCACTTTGTCGGTCAGAGCTTGATCGATCATGTCAGTCGCCCCTGTTGTTGTAGTGCCTCGATCAAACGGTCGGCGGCCTGTTCGGCGGTTTCTTGCTCATGTTTGAGGTGTACCTCGGGCGCCTTGGGGGCTTCGTAATCAGAGCCGATACCGGTAAAGTCTTTGATGTCCCCGGCGCGGGCTTTTTTATACAGCCCTTTGGGATCGCGCTGCTCGCAGACTTCCAACGGTGTATCCACAAAAACTTCAGCAAATTCGCCGTCGTCTACCAGCTTACGGCAGAAGTTGCGATCGTCTCTGAATGGGGAAATAAACGCGGTGATCACGATAAGCCCCGCGTCCACCATCAACTTGCAGACCTCGCTGATGCGGCGAATATTTTCAACCCGGTCTTTATCACTAAAACCCAGATCCCCACAGAGGCCGTGGCGAATATTATCGCCATCCAGCAGGTAGGTGTGCTTGCCCATCGCCTCAAGTTTCTGCTCCAGAATATTAGCGATAGTGGACTTCCCTGAGCCGCTCAGGCCGGTAAGCCAGATGACCTGAGGCTTTTGGTCTTTGGCTTGAGCACGCACGGCTTTGTCGACTTTGTGTTGGTGCCAGACGATATTCTCGGCCATTAGAAATACCCTTCCATTTTCTTTTTCTCCATGGAGCCGGCGCTGTCATGATCGATGACCCGGCCCTGACGCTCAGAGGTTTTAGTGAGTAGCATTTCCTGAATCACTTCGGGCAGGGTGTCGGCTTTCGAGCGCACCGCACCGGTCAGGGGATAACAGCCCAGAGTTCTGAAACGTACCCATTCTTCTTTCGGGGTTTCACCGTCTTTCAGCGGCATACGATCATCGTCCACCATGATCAGTGTCCCATCACGTTCAACAACAGGACGAGGCTTGGCCAGGTACAGTGAGGGAATCTCAATATTTTCTCGGTAGATATACTGCCAGATATCCAGCTCGGTCCAGTTGGATAAAGGAAATACCCGGATGCTTTCACCCTTATTCACTCGTGAGTTATAGATATTCCACAACTCGGGGCGTTGATTTTTTGGATCCCAGCGGTGATTGGCGTCACGGAATGAGTAGACGCGTTCTTTAGCACGGGACTTTTCTTCATCCCGACGCGCTCCGCCGAAGGCGGCATCAAACTGATATTTATCTAAGGCTTTTTTCAGGGCCTGGGTCTTCATCACGTCAGTATGTACGGCACTGCCGTGGGTAAAGGGGCCAATGCCTTTCTCCAGGCCTTCCTTGTTCTTGTATACCAGTAAATCGAATTGGTATTGCTTGGCCATGCGATCGCGAAATTCGATCATTTCGCGGAATTTCCAGTCGGTATCCACGTGCAGTAAAGGGAAAGGAATACGCCCAGGTGCAAAGGCCTTACGAGCCAGGTGCAGAAGCACCGAGGAATCTTTACCAACGGAGTACAACATCACCGGATTGTCGAATTCGGCGGCCACTTCACGGAAAATATGAATGCTTTCCGCTTCCAGTTGTTTTAAATGGGTAATGCGGTCTTGTGAGATGTCCATGAATTTACTCTGGTTGCAAATGAAGAAATAGTCAGCGATACGCTATGGTGCTGAATCTACCATTTTTCTAGCTATAAGCCTATGCATTAACGCTATATGTAAGACGCAATATTTAGTACTTTGCCATGATCGCCCGTGGAGAAGAGGTGGAGTATCACGACAAAAACTGCTCGCGTTCGCCAGCCCAGCTGACTGCATTTAAATAAAGCTCCTCAACAGTGTCGTGGGGCAGGTTAAGATGCTGGCAGTTTTGTTTGATTTCTGACCAGTGGCCGGTTTCAAACAGCTTACAGAGGTTGAGGGTGAGTCCGAGCGGTCCCTTTTGCTCGGCAATAGCGAGTTTAAGCTCCGCAGACAGCGGCAAGCTGTCAAGCAAGTTAGGCAGGGGGGTGTCTAACATGGCGTGCATCAGTGACAACATACCCGCCAGGAAAGCGGACGCAGAGGGCTGACCGGTCTGCCTGGCGACTAATTCGCAAAAATGGGCGCGGGTGAGCGCCAGCAGAGTTAAGGCCGCGGGCTTATGGTCCTTAAACTGAGCGGCAAAGAGTACGCCGACAAAACGGCGGACCTCGTCCAGCCCCAGGATTACCAAGGCCTGTTTAATGCTGTCGATTTCGGCACGGCGTTTAAAAATAGGGGACTGGGCATAACGCAGCAATTTAAAGGTCAGGTTAACATCCGTCTCAAACAGTTTTCCGGCGTGCTCCAGATCCACATCGTCGTCGGCCAGTTCCACCATCAGTTGCGCCAGAGTCTGCTGGCCGGGATCCAGGTTGGCACTTTCCAGTACTTCCGGTTTACTGAAGAAATAACCTTGAAAGTATTTGAAGCCAAGGTCGCGGGCAAATTCGTACTGCTCGTGAGTTTCCACTTTTTCCGCCAGTAACTCGATATGAGGGTAGGGTTGAATCGCCTGGATAATCTGCCGAATTTCATCTTCTGAGGTGAGAGAGTAATCGATCTTGATAATATCCGTATAGGGATAGAAATGCTTCCAGACCGGTTTGTGCTCGTAGTCATCCAGCGCAATGCGGTAACCTTTTTCCTTGAGTTCCACTACGGCATTAAGCAGTTGCCGGTTGGGCTTGACGGTTTCCAGTACTTCAACCACCAACTGTTCCTTCGGCATCAGTAAGGGGTAGCGCTCGAGTAAGGACTTCTGTGGAAAGTTGATAAAGGCCAGCTTGCCCTGGGCCAGGGTATCGAACCCCAGGTTAAACTGCAGGCCGGCCAACATCTGAGAGGTGGCCACATCCTCACTGATATCGGGGAAGACATTATCCATACTGTCACGAAATAACAGCTCATAGGCATAGAGTTGTTGTTCGTTATCTAATATAGGCTGACGGGCGGCAAAAAATGCCATAGCGTCTCCACGTTGGCAGATTTCCTGTTACTGTATTGTTGCACAAACAAAAGAAAACCCGGAAGTTTTGTTCCGGGTTTTCTGAGTTATCGACTGGAAATACTGTGCTGGAGCCGTGCTCTAGGCACTCCGCATATAGTCTTCCACTTTTTTGTGGGTTTGCTGCATCTCTTCGCTTGGCTCACGAGTGAGCTTGCTGACAATAATGCAGGCCAGTGTGCAGAGGATAAACCCGGGGATAATTTCATAAACAATGGCACTCAAACGTTCGCCGCCGATAGTCACCGGGGCGTAAATCCAGAACAGTACAGTTGCCGCGCCGACCAGCATACCTGCCAGGGCGCCATTGCGATTGATGCGCTTCCAGAACAGGCTCAGGATAATGACCGGGCCAAAGGCAGCACCAAATCCAGCCCAGGCATTGCTTACCAGGTTAAGAATCGAGTTTTGTGGATCCCAGGCCAGGATGATGGCGACAACGGATACCACCAGCACCGAAATACGCCCGACCAACACCAACTCTTTCTGATCGGCTTCCTTACGCAGGAAGGCCTTGTAGAAATCTTCGGTCAGCGAGCTTGAGGTCACCAGCAGCTGAGAAGAAATGGTACTCATGATGGCAGCCAGAATAGCCGCCAACAGGAAGCCCCCGATCAACGGATGGAACAGGAACTGAGAGAAAACGATGAAGATGGTTTCGGCGTCGTCCAGTTGCATCTTGGTCTCATCCACATAAGCAATGCCCACAAAGCCAGTGGCCAGGGCACCAATGATGGATACAACCATCCACGACATACCGATGTTACGTGCGGCGGGCACGGCTTTCACCGAGCGAATGGCCATAAAGCGCACGATGATATGTGGCTGGCCGAAGTAACCCAAGCCCCAGGCTAACAGAGAGATAACACCCAGCGTGCCTAAGGTTTCTCCGGTACTTGAATTGGTAAATAGCTCCAGATTGTTCGGATCCAGGCGAGCCACATGATCACTAACGGCGTTAACACCACCGAGCTCATTAAAGGCTACGATAGGCACTAAAATCAGTGACACAAACATGATGCAACCCTGCACAAAGTCTGTCATAGACACTGCCAGGAAGCCGCCGAACAGTGTGTACGCACACACTACAGCCGCCGTCACAATCAGGCCAGTGCTGTAGTCCATACCGAAGGAGCTGTCGAACAGCTTACCACCGGCTACCAGGCTGGCTGAGGTATACAGGGTGAAGAAGATAATGATCACCACTGACGAGAAGATGCGCAGATAACGTTCTTTATCGTCAAAGCGGTTGGCGAAATAATCGGGAATGGTAATGGAGTCATTAGCCAGTTCGGTGTAAACCCGCAGGCGCGGCGCAACGATCAGATAATTGGCCAGTGCACCGAAGACCAGACCCACGGCGATCCACATTTGAGACATACCCGCCAGATACATGGCTCCGGGCAAACCCATGAGCATCCAGCCGCTCATGTCGGAAGCACCCGCGGATAAAGCAGTGATGCCGGGTCCTAAACGACGGCCGCCGAGCATATAGCCGGAGACATCATCGGTGGAGGTTTTATAGGCGTATAAGCCAATGCCCAGCATGGCAATAAAATACAAAGCAATTGAAATCAGCGTATAAATATTCGGTTCCACAGAAAACTCCTGATTTAGTTTTATTGGCCGACAAATTAAATCGAAAACCTAAAAGTTAGAAAATTCAGCCAATTAGATTATTATGCTAACAACTTGCTAACCTTTTCTCTACCTAAGTCTTGTGACGTCAATGAAACTGACATTTAAATGGCGCTCCTACAAGGAGTTAACCCTGATGGAGCTGGAATCATTATTGCGGTTGCGCCAACAGGTTTTTATGTTGGAGCAGCAAAGTCTGTATGAAGATATCGATGGTCTGGATCAGCGCAGTTGGCACCTGTTGCTCATAGCTGACGCCAGGCTGGCAGGGTACGCCCGCCTGCGAGCCGATGAACAAAAGCGATGCTACAAATTTGAACGACTGGTGTTGTTGCCCGATTATCGTGGTCAGGGAATCGGACAGCAACTGGTCACAGAATTGCTAAGCAAAGCGGCCCAACTGGGCGACTATCAGCGCTTTGAACTCAGTGCTCAGACGCCTTTACAGTCTTTCTATGGGCGATTTGGCTGGCGAACAGTGGGCGATGCGTATGACGACGGTGGAGTAGAGCATATCGATATGGTGCTTAACCGCTCACAGAGTAAGTGAGCGGTCAGTCTTATCACTACGAAGGCTTTCTATCAGGTTCTGAAACTTAGCGATTGACGAACTTTTTGCTCCACTTCTTCCACTGCTTTGGGGTGTTCTCCGACCACCAAGACTTCAGCGGTACTGAAGGCCAGGGTACGTCCCTGGAACTGGTTATCTGCAAAGCGTGCCGGTGCCTGATGGGCTTCGCTATGGGGCACAATAAATACGGTGACACGCTCGCCCTCTGCCGCAGGCAGAATCAGATGCAGGCTGGTCAGGCCTTCAAAGGTACAGAAGTTGGCAAAGGTCAACTGACCGATGGCCTCGCTGAACTGGCCGCCAAAGCTGGCCAGTTTGGCGTTTACCTGTGCGGGGGATACGCGCTCATTGATGTCCAGAGCTTGAGTCTCATGGCGAACATGGGCTAAGGCATGGTCACCGAGATTGGAAGAAACCCGGTTCTGCCACTGGGTTACTGTTACTCCCAGAAAAAATGCCACGGAAGCGGCGACGGCAATATGCCAGCGATGACGCCTCTGACTTTGACGATCAACCTGCATACTCTGACGCCAGATTAGACGTTCAGACAAGCCTTCGGGAACATCCACCTCCAGAGCTCTATCAACTTTATTATCCAGAGATTTCACCTCTTGCCAGAACTGCTGGCGTTTGGGGTCTTCTGACGCCGCTTTTATGAGTGCAGGATCCTGACTGTGAGGATCGGCATAAATGGTGCGGCGAAACTCAAGTTCATCCATTTTGAAATCCTCGTTTGGGTTGCTCGGCATCCAGTTTCTCTTTTAGCTGGTTCCTGGCCCGGAATAAGCGGGTCATCACGGTGTTCTTATTCAAACCCAACTGCTGGGCAATCTCATCGCCACTGTACCCCATGAGTACCTGTAGCATTAAGGGTTCACGATACTCGGGGGCGAGTTGAGTGATGTGAAATCGCAGTTGTTGGGTCTCTAGATTCGTTTCGTGACTGGTGTCATCGGGCAGAGGCACGGTTGCCATATCGACAGTTTCCAACTGCTTGCGCTCGAAACGGCGGGCGTTTTCGCGCCTGAGTATGGTAATCAACCAGGACTTAGCGGCCTTTTCATCCTTCAGCGAGTCCAGAGACTTCCAGGCTCGCAAAAAGGTTTCCTGTACCACATCCTCGGCAATGGTCTTATCGCCAATAAGCCAGTACGCATAGCGAAAAATATCGCTGTGCATGGCGCGCACCAGGGTTTCGTAGCGTTGCTGTTTTTTCATCATGTCGTTAGGGACCGATGAAACAGAGGATTTCTTTCTAAAAATCATAAAAAGCGGACTTTGAGTCGTGCTACTCCCAGTGTACCTCTATTTGAGGCAAGGTGTTATGCGGATTGACATTAGTCGAGTTTGTGACGCTGCGAGGGTGGTCTATGCTAGAGGAAAGTGCGCGACTCAGAAGAGGCCAATGTGGATACATCAAAGCACAATATTAAGACTCTGTTTGCTCAACTGGGGCTGGATGATTCGGACACCGGCATCAACCGGTTTTTGGAACAGCACCGGTTGGCAGAAAAAGACTCATTTCTCGACGCCAGCTTCTGGAATGAAGCGCAAAAGTCGTTTTTACATGAGGCCATAGATGATGACTCTGACTGGGCAGAGGTGGTTGATGAACTGGACGCGCGGCTGCGTCACTAGGATATTCAGGTTGCTCGTCATGTTAAAAAGCCGGGTCGCCCCGGCTTTTTAATGGTGGGTTTAAGCGTTTTGCACCGATTTAACCCAGTTTTGGATCTTACGTTCCAGAATATTGAGTGGGACCGGCCCGTCTTTGAGGATCTCATCGTGGAAGCCACGAATATCGAAGTCCTCACCCAATTGCTCCTTAGCCCAGGCGCGTAACTCCATAATCTTAAGCTTGCCGATCATATAGGCCGTCGCCTGACCCGGCATGGCGATATAGCGCTCAATGGCTTTGACCGCGTCGTTCTTCGGGTTGGGCGTGTTTTCGATCAGGTAATCGATGGCCTTCTCCCGGCTCCACTTCTTGTCATGAATCCCCGTATCCACCACCAGGCGGCAGGCACGCCAAAGCTCCATGGCTAAGCGACCAAAATCGGAGTAAGGGTCCTGATAGAAGCCCATGTCTTTGGCCAACTCTTCGGTGTACAAGCCCCAACCCTCGGTATAGGCGGTGAAGGATACGTACTTCTGAAACTCCGGAATACCTTCAAGCTCCTGTGCAATGGCTCGTTGCATATGGTGGCCCGGGATACCTTCATGATAGGCCAACGCCTCCATCTGGTAGGTTGGCATATTCTGCATATCATACAGGTTGGCGTAGTAAGTGCCGGGACGTGAGCCGTCCTTTGACGGACTCTGATAGAACGCTTTACCGGCGGATTTCTCGCGGAATTTTTCCACCCGTTTAACGATCATATCCGCCTTTGGTGTCAGGCCGAAGTAGTCGGGAATCTTTTCTTCCATAGTATCGATCAGTGCCTTGGCGTCCTTCATGTAGGCCGCACGACCCTCATCGGTGTTGTCGTAATAGAACTGGTCGCTGGTGCGCATAAACTTAAAGAAGTCCTGCAGGCTGCCTTCAAACCCCACCTCTTCTTTAATGGCGTTCATGGCATTGTGGATGCGCTTCACATTGTCCAGACCTAACTGATGGACCTCGTCGGCAGTTAAGTCGGTGGTGGTGAACCAGGCCAGACGATTCTTGTAGAAAGCCTCACCGCGGGGGTGGCGCCAGACTCCGTCGCCTTCCGGGGTCAGGGTTTGTTGGTGCGCCAATGCCTCAATGAGTTTCTCGTAGGCCGGCTGGACTTTTTCAAGCAGGGCTGTTCTGGCTTCGCCTAATAAACGCTCCTTGGTGGCCTCATCCACCTCCAGGGCGTCGACTTTACGGGTGAAGTCCTGCCAGATGGTTGAGTTTTCTTCATCATCGTTAAAGGGCTGACCACTGATGACATTTTCGGACGCTTTGATCATCTGATCGTAGGACCAGTCCGGTGGGAATACCCCCTTTTCCTCGCGAATCTTAAGCTGGTCGATAACCTGGCCAAAGAGTTTCTCTACGCCATTTAAGCGTGAGATATAAGCTTCAGCATCGGACAATTCACTGACTCCGTGAATATTAATCAGGAAGCTGGGGACTGTGGTATGCCAGGCGCGGAATTGATCCATGACGTACTGGTGATGACGGAAAACATCATTAGCCAGTTTACGTTCGATATCCACCTTAAAGATGTCGTAAGAGAGCTTCTCTTGCTCACCCAATCTGGACTTGTCGAACTGCTCAAGCTTCTGCAGTCGTGAGCGCAGGATTTCGGCGTATTCGTCGGATGATTGTTCGGAGATGTCATCCCACTTGCCGTAGTCGGTTTTGATGCCCAGGTAACTTCTGAACAGGGGCGAGCGCTGTAAGTCTTCTTCGAACGCGGCATCGAAGAAGGCACGCAGGCGTTCATTTTCTGTTTGTGTCTGACCCGCTTTAGCGGTGGCCTGTTGCTGAGCTTCATTGCTGCTTTGAGCTTGTTGATCGGCCGGACTACAGGCCGTAACAGCCAGCGCAATAGCACTGACGGAAAATAGCTGTCTGAGGTGCATCTTGTCTCCTATTGTATTTGTTGTAATGAGGGTAAGGATGTCGTCGATGATGCCTGACCGTTGGCCTGCCGACGATGTTTTTGCAGCAGGTCTTTCAGCCCGGCACCATCGAAAGCCTCAGTATTACGCCCATAAGCCGCCGCGACAAGTTGATTCACCGCAGCATAAAGCGCCGGGTCGTTTATGGCTTCAAGTTTATCGTTTAAGCTGCCAGAGCGGCCGGTGTGGTGGCTCAGCCAATGCCCCAACGTCTCCAGGCTGTCTTTGGCGTTTTGTTGCTTTAGCGAACTTTGCAGGCGTTTCCAGGTTGTGGCCTCCAGGGCATCGAAGCTGCTGTCCTGGCCTTTTGGTGCAGGCTCACGGCTGGCGTGCCGCCACCACAGTGTCAGAGTGAGCAGCCAGAGTACCGCGAGGACCACACTGGTATAAAACCACAGGTCGCTGGTAACACTTGAGACCGGAGGCCTGGGTGTTGCCGGTTGTTGTGTGGCCTGATTGTCAGTGGACTGTTGAGGCAGGGGCGCATTGCCGCTTTGCTTAGCTGGCGCAACCTCAATGGTTTTCTCTGGCAGGGTGGCGTATTCAGTCTGGCCGGTCACCACATTAAACCAGGGAACGCTTACTTCAGGCAGTGTAATGGTTCCGGCGCGGGTTGGCACAATGGCCACCGAATCGGTACGTTGAGCCACTAATCTGTCGTCTTTTTCGACAGTGGTGCTGCTATTGGCGTCTGGGTAGGTTTTTACGTCCTGTGGGTAGTCGGCGGTGATTTTCGGCAGCTGCTCCTCCACGGCGCCAAATGCGGTCAGGGTCAGAGTCCGTGTGATAGGTTCACCCACCGTATATTTCCCATCAGCAGGCTGCCACTCCTGACGCAATTCCACAAAGTCGCTGGGTAGCCATTGTCCCTGAAAGTCGTCAGGTTGCGGGAGCACCTGAATGTCGACGGGCTCACCGATTCGGGTGACGGCTTCGGTGGTGTTGAAGCCGGCAAACGACCGGTGACTGCCTTTAACGACTTCGCCCTCAAATACGGGGGCCTTTATAGTAAAACTGCCGCTGGCCTGAGGAATAATGGCAAAGTTACGCTCAATAATTCGATAACGTCGTCCGTTGACGATCTCGTTGGTCTCGCTGTCTTCACCAATCTGGCGAATGTCGGCGTTTTCAAGCTCTGGCGCGCTCAGGCTGCCACGTTGCAGATCGGCGGCCAGATGCAGACGCACCTTATAATGGACTTGCTGCTGGAGATAGACCTGTTTGAGATCCACCTCGGTGGTCAGAAATACATCCCGGCCCTGAGCCGCAGGCGCTTCGGAGCGGGGCAGTAC
This sequence comes from Saliniradius amylolyticus, assembly GCF_003143555.1. Classification (NCBI taxonomy): domain Bacteria; kingdom Pseudomonadati; phylum Pseudomonadota; class Gammaproteobacteria; order Alteromonadales; family Alteromonadaceae; genus Saliniradius; species Saliniradius amylolyticus. The sequence continues at coordinate 2,064,559 of NZ_CP029347.1, read as the reverse complement.
CATAAGTTCAATGGGCTGGGTACGCTTGCCTTCGATGTCAAACGCCGGAATACGGTATTGACCGGGCTCGCGGGCAATGATTCGGGTACTCCAGCGCGTCGTCTGGCTCAGGCTACCGTTAACTATGGACGTTTGCTTGCTGGTGGAAACCTTGCCGACGACAAAGTCTTTTAGCAACGGCGATGGATCAAAAGCGTCGCTGTCCACCGAGTCATCCACGATAACTTCCAACGTAATACCTTCATCGAGCATGGCGGGATTTTTATCCACCCGGGCTACGACTTCGGTGACATCCGCCTGCACGGAAGAGGCCATTAGCCATAGCCCTGTTAAGATGACCGATAAGAAATGTTGTTTATGTACCATCACCAATTCTCTTGCTCCGAGGTGGGAATGCGCTGTCGGCGCCGTTTTTGGTATTCAAGCTGCATCTTGCGTTTCAGCAGGTAAGCCGGATCGTCGGGTACCCGGCGCATCAATTTCTGCAGGCGCTGCTGTTGCTCTTTTTGCTCGTCGGTGAGTTCACCCTGAGCGGCCATAGACTGTGAGGTATCAGTCTCTGAGTCCTGTTCGTGTCCTTGAGTCTGCTGTTGCCGGGCCTGTTGATCTGAGTCGGCGTCGTTATCCTGTTGTTGAGATTCAGCCTCGTTTTGCCCCTTTTTCTGACTGGGTTGTGATTGAGACTGACTCTCTTGTTCGCCTTGTTGCTGCTGTGTCGAATTCTGTTGGGACTGTGAATCCTGGTTTTGAGAATCTTGTTGTTGTGACGGATCGCCCTGGTCTGATGCTTTATCTTGTTGGCCGTTTTGATCCTGATTGTTCGGGCTTTTTGAATTTTGCTGATTTTGTTGGTTCTGATCCTGTTGTTGCTGGGACTGTTGCTGTTTCTTTAGTTCTTCCAAAGCTTTTTTGTTGGCAGCGGCGTCGTCCAGATCAGGTTTTTTCTCCAGGGCCTTATCATAGGCTTCAATGGCTTTATCCAACTGGCCCATGTGAGCCAGGGCATTGCCTCGGTTATACCAGCCTTGTGCCGAGTCGGACTGGGAGAAGGCGTCTAATGCCTGTTCATAATCACCATTTTTATAATGGGCGCTGCCTTGCCAGAGTGGGTCGCTAAACTGCTTTGCTGCGCTGTCGTAGTCGCCCTGATTAAACAACTGCTGGCCTTGTTGGTCGGGACGCTGCCACAGATCGTCCCACCAGTTCGCCTGAGCCTGGGGGGCGGTGAATAGACTGCTGAATAACACCAGAGGCAGGGCCATCACCAAGCCACGGCGAAAGGCATAGGCTGCCAGGGGTAGCAGCAGCAACGCCAGCCAGGGGCCAGCCTCACGCCATTGATCACCAAACTGATCCTGCTTGGCGTTATCTGCTTTGGTTTCGCGATTCACCAGATTCTGGCTGGTCAGATAGTGAATGTCGCTGTCGTCGGCCTGGATGGGGGCATACCTGCCGCCGCTGCGTTGGGCCAATGGTTTCAGCAGGCTTTCTCTGAGTTTCGGAATCACGATGGAGCCGCTGTTGTCTTTTAGCAGCTCTCCCGATGTCAGTTTGATCGGGGCCCCATCGGCGGTGCCTACTGCCAGAATGGACAGCCGGTAGGGGAGGTCGCTAATCAGATCGTTAACCGGGGCCGATTGCACCATGTTGATGCCATCGGTGATCCAGAATATCTCTCCTTCCTGATAGCCAGCATTTTTCAATAGCTCGGCGGCTTGTTTGAGACCCGTAATAGGTTCACTGCCCGGCACCGGCATAATCTCGGGTTGCAGCGCCGGAATAAGGGCGGTGAGGGTCTGACCGTCATTACTCAAAGGTGCAATAGTAAAGGCATCGCCCGCGTAGGCGACCAGGCCGATGTCGCCCTCGGGCATGGCATCGATAAGATCCATGGCTTTAAAGCGGGCGCGAGTGAGTCTGTCCGGTGCAATGTCAGTGGCGCGCATGGACATCGACAGATCCATCACCACCACCTTGCCGCTATGCAGTTGGTATACAGGCTGGGGCAGCTTCTCCCAGGTCGGGCCGGCTAGCGCCACTGTGGCTAATACCCAGCCTAGAGCTAATAAGGCAAAGGGCGGTCGGCTGCCTGGCTGGCTCTTGCCCTGAATCAGGTGTTGATACAGATGCCCGGCCAGCACTTGTTGCCACCCTGATTGGTGACGGTGCACGCGTTTTAAGGCCCAAATCAGCATCAGTAAGGGAATCAGCGCCAGCAACCATAGTGGCCGCAGAAAATGAAACTCGGTAAAAAAGGCGTTCAGCGCTTCCATCAGGAAGACCTCCAGCGGGCCAACAGCCAACGCAACAGGGGCATGACTACCATCATTAGGGTTAACAATAGGGCAGCCGATAACGGCCAGTAAAACAGCGCCGACTGAGGGCGCATCTGGCGGTTGTCGCGCTCTACCGGCTCTAACTGATCGAGACGCTGGTAGATCTGCTCCAGCTCCTGTGTATCTCGGGCACGGAAATATTGCCCCCCGGTGCTTCTGGCCAGATCGGTGAGCATACGTTCATCCAACTCTTGTGAAGGATTGATCCTGCGGGTGCCGAAAAAGCTTTGCACCAACATCTCGTCGGCACCCACACCGATGGTGTAAATGGTAACACCGGCGTCCATGGCCAGTTGTTTGGCCTGCGCCGGGGTGATATTACCGGCAGTATTCTGGCCGTCAGTAAGCAGAATGAGGACCCGGTTAGACTCTTCGCGCTGCTCAAAACGCTTTACCGCCAGGCCAATGGCATCACCGATAGCGGTACGGTCACCCACCAGCCCAATCACAGACTCTTTCAGCAGCTGTTGGACCGTGTCCCTGTCGTGCGTCAGAGGCGCTTGTGTATAAGCGGTATCGGCAAACAGAATCAGTCCCAGGCGGTCTCCCACCCGGCGTTCGATAAAATCAGCCAGTACGTATTTGATCATGGTCAGGCGGTTGACCTCCTGACCGTTGATGCGCATATCCTCCGCCTCCATACTGCCCGACAGATCCACCGCCACCATAAGATCCCGGCCCTCGGCGGGAATGTTGACCGGCTCGCCCAACCATTGTGGCCTTGCCGCGGCGGCCAGCAGACACAGCCAGATAAGCAGGGCGATAGTCAACCGCAGCCAGTTTCGGCCTTTGGCTTGCTCGCCGGCCTGTAAACCTGTTTCTAACGCTGGGACTCTAAGGGCCGCCTGTTGACCCTGCTTTAGCGGCGGCAATAAACGAGCGAGTATGGGCATAGGCGCCAGTAGCCAAACCCACCACCAGGCAAACTCAAACATAGTCACCTCCTTTGGGTGGCAGGGCCTGTTTGAGCCAAAGCTCAGCCCAGCGTCGATAAGGTTCTGGGCTGAGCGGGTCGGTTTGTGGCTGATACAGCTGGGTCTGAAGCCTGGCGTAATCTTCTAAAAAAGCCTCACGCTGTTTGTCAGCCAAACCCTGGCAGAGGAATTCGCGCCACTGCCCGGAATGCAGGCTTGCCACATCGTTAAGTGGGAAGTACGCCATGGCAGCCCGTTTCAACAGTGAGTTGAGCTCGCGTGGCCACTGGTCTCCCTGCCAGTCGATCTGGGCTAATAAGGCTTTGGCTTGGCGCTGGGCCTGACGGCGTCGTCGCCAGCGTCTGATAGCAAGCACGGCGAATGTCAGCAGGGCGAACGCTAGTAGTGCCAATAACCACCAACCGGGCGCTGGGGGCCAGAAGCTTACCGGCTCTGGCAGATGGATGTCTCTAAGCTCTGGCATGGAGGCTTGCATCAGCGCCGTCCTCCCAGTTGACGGGCCAGCGGTTCGGCGCAGGAGATGGGCATGATCTGGCTGCGGCACTGGCGCAGGGTCTGTTTGATCGCATTCTGACGAGCCTGATAACGGTGGGCGTATTCTTGCTCGGTGCGTTTTTCACCCAGCATAATGGATTGGGTGCGCTGGCCGTCTGTAAGTGCCACCTGTTGCGGCACCATCACTCTTGGTAAATGATGCTCCAGAGGATCACTGACCATATAGGCTGTCAGTTCACAATGGCGGCTGATGCGTGACAGGTGCTGTTTGGCAACTTCATCCAGGCCACGGAAATCACTGATAATAAAAACTAAACTACCGGGGCGAGCGATGCGGCGCAAACGGGCGCAGGCTTCGGCGAAGCTGGTTTGCTGAGGCACGTCACTGTCAGGGCGGTGCATAGCCAGCAGGCCGTGGATCAGGCCTAGTACGGCTTTCTTGGTGGTTTTAGGTTTTAGCTCTTTGTAATCGTCCTGGTTTACGATGAGGCCACCGATGCGATCGCCGCGTTTTTTGGCGGCCCAGGCAATAAGCGCCGTCAAATGAGCGGCTTGTACCGACTTATACATAAACTGGGTGCCAAAGTGCATGCTGGCGGACAGGTCGGTGAGTACGAATACTGGCCGCTCTTTTTCTTCCCGATACAGCTTGGTGTGGGTCTTGCCTGTGCGTGCCGTGACTCGCCAGTCGATGGCGCGAATGTCGTCGCCAGGTTGATAATGGCGGGCCTCGTCAAACTCCATGCCCCGACCTTTGGTTTTGGCCAGATAAGCGCCAGCGAGCTTAGCCTGGATCGCCTTTTGCGGCGTTAGATCCAAAAGCGGTGTTTGGCTCCGATAGGCCACCAGCTCACGGCTGTTCAGATGAACGCCGTCGGTGCAGTGTTGTTCCAGCCAGTGTTGAATCTGCTGCAAAGCCAGCTCCTACGGTACCGCCACCAGTTCTAAAATTCGGTCCAGCACCTGGTTGGGCGTCAAACCCTCTGCCTCGGCGTCGTAACTCAATAAGATGCGGTGACGCAGCACATTGTGGAATACGGCCTGAATATCATCTGGGCCAACGAAATCCCGCCCTTGCAGCCAGGCATGAGCGCGAGCACAGCGATCCAGCGCAATGGTGGCTCGGGGACTGGCGCCAAACTCGATCCAGCCATCCAAACTGTCATCCAGGGCTTTAGGCTGTCGGGTGGCCATGATCAGCTGCACCAGATACTGCTCCAGACTCTCATCCAGGTGGATTTTCAGTAATTCATTGCGGGCCTTGAAAATGTCCTGCTGGCTCAGTTGAGGGGGCTCAACCGGGTTTTGGTGTAAGGCTTCGTTGCGGGTTAAGCGCAGAATCTCCAGCTCGGTGTCGGCCCCCGGGTAATCGAGCTCCAGATGCATCAGGAAGCGATCCAACTGGGCCTCTGGCAGAGGGTAGGTGCCTTCCTGTTCGATAGGGTTCTGGGTGGCCATAACCAGGAATAGCTCTGGTAAAGGATAGGTTTTGTTGCCAACGGTGATTTGGCGCTCGGCCATGGCTTCTAACAAGGCCGACTGAACTTTTGCCGGGGCACGGTTGATCTCATCGGCCAGGACCAGATTATAAAACAACGGACCGGGCTGAAATACAAAACTGCCGTCTTCGGGCCGGTAAATATCGGTGCCGGTCAGATCGGCGGGTAGCAAATCAGGGGTAAACTGAACCCGGTGAAACTCGCCCTCAATACCTTGTGACAGTGCGTTGACCGCGCGGGTTTTAGCCAGTCCAGGCGGGCCTTCCACCAGCAGGTGGCCGTCGGCCAGCAGGGCGATCAGAATGTTGCGGGTCAGCTTGGATTGACCCAATACCTGTGAATCAAGGTAGGCCTGAAGTTGTTTAAATGCGTCTGCTGCCATGGGAAGTCCTGATTATGTTGCGAATGCTTTCAGCTTTATAGTGACAGGCTATCCTATATAGGGTTCCCTGTTTTAAAAACAATGTTACAAAACGCACAATTGCTTAATTTCTCAACAATTTAATGGAGACACCATGAATCAATGTCGACCGTTCGCCCTTGTTGCTCTGATTTTGGGCGGTCTGACTGCCTGCAGTACCATTCACCCCGAGCCCGGCAGTGATCGGGTCGTGGAAATCAGTAAACAGAAAGCCAAAAGCTGCCAGCGTCTGGGACTGGCCAACACCAGCACTGTGGACAAAGTCGCGTTTTATGAACGTGACCAGGAGGCCGTGATGCTGGATCTGGTCACCCTGGCCAAAAATGAGGCGGTGAAAATGGGCGGCAATGCCATCGTGATGGAAGGCCAGCCCCAGTTCGGTAACGCCAGCTTTGTGGTATTTAAGTGTTGATTACGGACGTTGTATGTTGGCCAGAGGCGGCGACTCGCCTCTGGGTCTTTGTGAAATTTATATATTTTTAGTTTTTTTGGAATTTTTTATTTATTCGTTTTTTCAGTAGTATGTTCTCATCATTGACGATGTGGTAACCACCGCGATCCAGCCTGATGAGGAGACACAATGAACACCGAGCTGTTACGCCTGTATCAGTCGGCACAAGCCGAAAGCCGTCTGGTCATTGGCCTGATGAGTGGAACCTCTCTGGATGGGCTGGATGTGGCGCTCTGCCGCATTCGTGGTGCGGGCACAGAAACTGAAGTCGACGTGCTGGAGTTCACCACCTGCGATTATGACCAAACTTATCGACAGGCGGTGCGTGAGGTGTTTTCGTTGCGCGAGGTGGACTTACAACAGGTGACTTTGCTTAATGCCGCCATCGGCCGCCTGCATGGTGAAATGGTCAGGGATTGCCTGGCACGCTGGGGTTATGGGCCTGAGCAGGTGGATCTGATCGCCAGTCACGGCCAGACCATCTACCACTGCCCGCGCTCGCTGCATGGCTTGGCCGACCAGCCCAACGCGACCTTACAGATCGGCGATGGCGATCATATCGCTTGTACTACAGGCATCATCACGCTCAGTGATTTCCGTCAGCGTCATATCGCCGCTGGCGGCGAAGGTGCGCCTTTGGCCGTATACGGCGATTATCTGATGTTCCATCAGCCGGGGGAGAACCGCATTCTGCTGAATATGGGCGGTATCGCCAACTTTACGTTTCTGGCTGCCGATGGTGACCCGGCTAAGGTGTTCAGCACCGATGTAGGTCCGGGCAATACCCTGATGGATGCCTATGTGCAGCGCCATTTTGCCCCCATGACCTACGACAAAGACAGTCAGCTGGCCCTGGCCGGTAAGGTGAATCCTACGCTGCTGACTGAACTGAAAGAGAATGAGTTTTTCAGCCAGCCAGTGCCAAAGACGACCGGACCCGAGCTGTTTAATCTGGATTATCTGGCCCGGGCTCAGCAGCGCTCAGGTACGGAAAACATAAGTCATCAGGATGTACTGGCGACGCTGAACCGCTTTTCCGCCGACACCATCGTCGCGGCGATTAAAGACAGCGGCGCTCTGGATGGACCCTGCCGACTGCTCGCCAGTGGTGGCGGCTGGCATAACACATTGCTGATGGACAGCATCCGCGAGCAGTTGCCCGACGTGGCGGTGGACTCCACGGCCAGCGTCGGTGTCGATCCGGACGCCAAGGAGGCGGTGCTATTTGCTGTACTGGCCAACGAATGTATCGCCGGCGGCCAATCGGGCTTTGGTAATCCGGCCCGCGGCATTCCGGATACCAGTATGGGGAAAATCAGCTTTCCTAGGTGAGCCTTTAATTTGTCACTACTGAACGGTGATAGCCGCGAAACTATTGCGATTCATAAAGTGAAAGCCTTGTTCGCCTTGGTACATACAGATAAATGTGTACAAGCCGTCCTCTAAGGATACAGTGATAGAATCATTGTCATAAGGGGAAACTACATCAGTCTCAACTTTAAACCATTTGAAACTCGGTGTTCTGTCGATGGGCTCGCCTGCTTGGACTTTTTTGGCCCAATAGCGGTAGTCATCAATAAAATCCTGCTTGGTCTTACCGCTCTTCATTCGTCGTACAGTCAGTTTGTGCGTCTCGTTAGTCTGGTTGTCCAGAACAAATTTGTATCGACCTGGTTCAAGTTTGTCGGGCAGGCCGAAATTAGCGTCGTCCATGTGGAGATGCAAGATTTCCACTCTCTCATTTTGGGACTGAGAGCTTTTGACTGGAATACTGAATTTGTGGCGCATGCCCCAACGACCATACTCATGAGAGAGCCAGGCGTAATCCCCGGGGGACAGGTCCAGCGTTAAGTAACTGGTCTGCCCTTTGGGTAATTGTTCAACACCGCCGAGGAATATCGCAGGGGTGGGATCGGCAATAGTGTCCATGAAAGTCATCGCTGACTCCAGGGTGGACTGTTCGGTTATTTTTACCAAATGACCGTCCATCAGGCTGCTGCCTTTGTGGTGAAAGGCAATGGTCTGTTTGCCTTGAATAAAGGCTTTGTCAGGTGTCATCGCGTATTCATCGAGAACGACGCGATTATCGGCTTTCGGCTCAGGAGCATTGGAAGGCGTATCCGTTACCTCGAAGTACTCCAGCATGCCCAGCTTGATATGCATTTGCCCATCTTTGGTTTTTATTGCGCAAAACGCTGCATAATGACCGGGATCCAGTTTTACGGTGGTTTGACTTTGCTTTCCGGAGGAATGCATACCCGGTCCACCTAGTTCGATCACATCTTCAAAACCTGGCATGTCGAGGTTTTCGATACCTTCTTTAAACGCCTCTAGTGAAACGGTATCTGTCTTTTTCAGTAGTAGGGCGTAATGGGTTTTCTGGCCGATGTTTTTGAGATCGAAGGTGACCCAGCCTGACTTGATTTTTTTGGGCATTTTGAAGCCAAAATCGTAGGTTTGCATATTAACCACGTAGGGCTTCGGAGCGGGCGCTCCATGGCTTGAAAAGGCCATTATTATGCTAAATAGAGTGAGTACGACATAGATGCGTTTCATGCTGTCTTCCTGACGATTACTATTGTCGACCCCTGACTATAGACGTGTTTAATTATTAATCAATTTCTTGGTCTGAGCGTAATGTACACAATGCCACTGAAACGCAATACATGATGGACCATATCGACTTTTCTGGTACTCAGTGCTGCTAATCGAAATGCTAAGGTCTCAACCATTGGCCTGCACGTACATCAGTCTGCCGCTGTTGCTGCCAGGCGAGCTGGCCATTGATCCAGACGTAATCAAAGCCTTGTGCCAGAGAATGGGGCTGACTGTAGCTGGCGGTGGCTTTAACCTTGTCGGGCGCAAATAATAACAGGTCGGCGTTTTGGCCTACGGCGATTCTGCCTCTGTCGGTAATGCCTAATATCTTAGCGGGTAGGCCGGTGGCTTTGTGCACCGCTTGTGGCAGGGTTAAAAGTTTTTTCTTTATCACATAATCCTGTATCAGCCTGGCAAAACTGCCATAGCCTCTTGGGTGATGCATGGTGGGACTGCCGTCAGAGCTGAGCGCCACCTGGGGCCCTTGAATTAAGGTCTCCTGCAACTCGGCGTCCATAATAAAATAGGCCGCGCTGGCGCCCTCCGGGCCAATATCCTCGATAAGCAGTTGTTCAAAGGGTTTGCCCGCTTGCAGGGCCGCCTCTGCCAGTGTCATCCCCTGATAAGGACCGCTGCCGAATAAGGTGGCCTGTGGCCCATTGCGCTTAGCCACGCGCTGGCGCAGATAGCTGGCCAGTTGCTCTTTCTGTGTTTCGGACAAGGCCTCAAGTTGCTGCTGGGTCTTGGCCCATTTCGGAAACACAATGGCAATGCCGGTATAGCTCGCAGTATAAGGGTATACATCGGCGGTGATTTGAACGCCTTTGTGACGCCAGCTTTCGATATGCGCCAGTATCTCCTTACCGCGTTCGGCGCCCTTACCGTAGACCGACTTTAAATGAGAAATATGCACTTTGGCAGCTTGCCCCTGGTGGGCCAATTCGTCGATGGAGGACAGTAGTTTACCGTCGTTTTCATCACGCATATGGCTGCTGATCAGCCGGTCGTGCTGTCTCACCACCCTTGCCAAGGTAAGCAGCTCGTTCTTGGAGGCGTAAAGGCCTGGCACATATTCCAGTCCCGTGGACAGGCCAAAGGTGTCTGCCAGGGCCTTATCCAGGGTTTGTTGCATCTTTAGAATTTGCGCTTGGCTAGCCGGAGTGGCGTCGTTAAGCCCAACGCTTCGGCGCAAGGAGCCGTGGCCAACGAACAGGGCGATATTGACGGCTGAACCTTGCGCTTGCCACTGCTGATGCCAGTCTTGGAAACCCTCCGTCACCGGGCTATAGCCATCCTGGCCCAGGCTGATGGTGGTCACGCCCATGGCGAGGAAGTTGGTGAAAGCGCCCTGTTTGACAGCAGAGCCGTGGGAGTGCAGGTCGATAAAGCCTGGCGTTAACACCCGCCCGTCGGCATTGACGGTGTTTGTTGCCGTCACCTTCTCGTCTGCGGAACCAATAAAGGCAATGCGCTTTTTCTTAATGCCCACGTCTGCCGTGTAGGCGGGCTTGCCGGAGCCATCGATGATTGTCGCTCCCTTTATCAGCCAGTCATAAGTGGTAGCGTGACTGAGTGGGGAAAATAACAGCGCAAAAACGAATAAGGATAGGACTTTAGTCATTATTTCTGTGTTCATTACGTGGCGTGAATAAAGAGCATACCACCGAGTCAGGGAATCGGCGAAGGGAAGGTAAACGAGGCAAAAAAAGCCGACCCCGGGGTCGGCTTATTGTCAGTCTGACTAACCCTGTGCCGGGTAGGTATAACTGGACTGCAAGCCTAGCGGGATATCCAGGCCCCAATAGAGCAGCAAAAAGGCGGTCCAGATGGTCAGGATAGCGATGGAGTAGGGCAGCATCATGGACAGCACAGTGCCGATGCCGGTGTTTTTCACATAACGCTGGCAGAACACCACCACCAGAGGGAAGTAAGGCATCAGCGGCGTGATGATATTGGAGCTTGAATCCCCCAGACGATAAGCGGCCTGAGTTAAGTCCGGCGAGATATTGAGCTGCATCAGCATGGGCACAAAGATGGGACCAAGCAAGGCCCACTTGGCCGAGGCCGAACCCACAAACAGGTTTACAAAGGCAGTTAGGAACACCATACCGACGATGGTGACCATGCTGGGCAATTCGAGGGACTTTAAGAACTGACCGCCTTCAATGGCCATTAGCGCACCCAGGTTAGACTTGCCAAAGGCATCGATAAACAGGGCGCAGAAAAACACCATTACGATGTAATAGGCCATGCTTTCCATGGACTTGCTCATGGCGGCGATGGCGTCGCGGCTGCTTTCAAAGGTGCCGGACAGAAAACCGTAAACCAGGCCCGGGATCACAAACAGCAGGAAAATCAGCGGCACGATGGACTGCATAATGGGTGCGCCAAAGCTACTCAGGGAGCCGTCGGCGTCGCGCATGGGCGAGTCGGCGGGCAGTAGAATCGCCACCAGGGCGATAATGCCGATAACCATACTCAGGGTTGCCCAGCGCAGTGCACGGCGCTGTTGGTTGTTTAACTCATCGAAGCGCGGAATCTCGTCCGGGTCACCGTCTACCTCGGCTTTTTGCAATCGCGGCTCCACCACCTTATCGGTCAGATACCAGCCCAGCAAGATGATCACAATCGACGAGGCAGAGGTGAAAAACCAGTTGTTCAGCGGGTTGATCTGAATGCTGGGGTCGACGATCTGAGCGGCGCTCTGGGTAAAGCTTTGCAGCAAAGGATCGATGCCAGAGGGCACAAAGTTGGCACCAAAGCCACCGCTGACCCCGGCGAAGGCCGCCGCAATACCCGCCAGCGGGTGTCGGCCCATGGCATAGAAGATTACCCCGGCGATGGGGATCACCAGCACATAACCGGCATCCGTGGCGGTGTGGCTGACAATCGCCACCAGAATGATGGAGGGCGTTAATAAGGCCTTGGGGGTGGAGTCCAGCATGCGCTTGAGGCCGGCGCTGATAAAGCCAGAATGTTCGGCCACGCCGACACCCAGCATCGCGACCAGCACCACACCCAAAGGCGGAAAGCTGGTGAAAATGGTTACCATGCGCGACAGAAAGTCGGCCAGACTGGCGCCGGTGAGCAGGTTATTAACCTCCACCGGGGCATTGGTTCTGGGGTCGATGGCGCTGAAACTCACATGAGACAGCAGCGCTGACATTACCCAGACGATGATCAAACTGATAAGAAAGATAACGGCGGGGTCAGGCAGTTTATTGCCCACTCGTTCCACCTTATCCAAAAAACGGGTCGCTAGACTATCGGTGCTCACAGGAGTCTCCTGAATAATAATTATTATTTAGATCCCACTCTAAAGCGTTTTTCCGCTAAGTTGAACGGCAAATTACACTCAAACCAGCGACTTTGTGTAAGTAGTATTAGCGAAACTGTAAACTGTACGAGGCGCTAGCTCAAAAGGCATTCCTGTGAGGTTGAGTAAGCAAGCCGTTGTCTGTTTGTGGGGGGAGTGCAAGGAGATGGTAGTTTATCTCTCTGTTATTTATTACGCTGACGGCTGCCTCCATCTTTCAGTAAGGCCGGGGTGAGCAGGGCCACCCCCCAGCCATAAGAGTGCCCTAATAATATCATTTTATTAAACTGTTCAGCAGTTCCAGGCGGGCTTTGTTGTCGTCTCGGGCGGCAAAGGAAACCACCAAGGGTTTGGTTTCAATAGCTCGCTCGGCCGCTTTGATATTATCCACCCCAGATTGGTCAGCGTAATACATCATCACCTTCGGGTCGGTAATGGCCGCGTCCATTCGCCCCGCGGATAACTTTTTAAGAAGGCTCTGCTCGTTGGGAGACAAATCTACGTTCTGCGGATGCTTTTTAGCCGCCTGCTCAATGGCGTCGGGATAGACATAAGTTTTAATGAGCCCGACTTTGTAGCTTGAAAATAAATCCATCATACTGGCAGAAGACACATCGTTTCCTTGACGATACAGCACACTAACGGAAGAATTCTGAACCCCTTTCGAGCCCATAAAGCCCTTGCCAACTTCTTCCGGCCAGGCAGGGAAATAGCCAACGTAATCAGGGTTGGCTGCATACTCTTGTGCTCGTTTCCACGGATAAAACTCCACCTCAAGGTTTATGCCTTTTTGTTTTAAGACTGAGCGCAGCTCTTCAACGGCGGTGCCTTGTCCGGGTAAGTCTTTTCCTGAGTAAGGGGGCCACTCCAAGGACGTAATTTTCCATGTCTCAGCGTTTAGTGAATAAGGCGCGAGAGTTAGAATCAATAGCAGTAAAAAATGTTTCATCGTGGACCTCAGTTGATCGTCGGTTGTGTGAGCGGATATAGCGTCTTTCGACAGTGTTCAGTATAGATGACGAAAACAGGTGAGTGATGTTAATTGGCTACTTCGAGCTACAGTCTGATTGGTAAGCGTATTCGGTAATCGCAAAGCACGATTCTGACCTTTCCGTATCATGAGCAAATTGCGAAATTTCGGTGCGGTTGCTGGACGAAAAAGAGCGCTTGAGCCGATATTCAGGCATAAAAAAAGGAGGTCATTGAGACCTCCTTATGGTTGTGTATCGAACTACTCAGTTTCGTTCTTATTTTCCAGCTTGGCTTTATGGTCCAGCTCATGGTCCGGCATAGTGTCGTTGCCTTCCATCAGGTAGTTGTCCATCCAGCGCATCAGGCGCTTGCTGTAATCGTACTGGGCCGCCACTTTACGGTTCCCGTGGCCTTCACCCGGGTAGTACACCAAACGCACGTCTTTGCCCTGTACCTTCATGTAGCGATACAGCTCCATGGACTGAGCAGGATGCACACGAGGGTCTTCCTTGCCATGCATGATAAGCAGAGGCGTCTCAGACTGGCCAGCCCAGTAAATGGGGCTGCGCTTCAGATACCACTCCCATTTTTCCCAGGGGTAGGAGCGGGCGTGAACCAAGTGCATCTCATCGGAAATATCAGTGGTACCAAACTTAGATAGCTGATTGGCGATGCCCACAAACATGACACTGGCGGCAAAATGCTCGGTCAGCTTAGTGGCGCCCCAGGCCGAGGCGTAGCCGCCATAGGAACCGCCGGTGATGCCCACACGGTCATTGTCCACCAGACCCATTTCAACCAGAGCGTTTTTGAAATCCACCAGGTCGTTGAATTCGGCGCCGGCGTAGTCGTTCTGACCGAGTTTGGAGAACTCCACGCCTTTGCCGGTTGAGCCGCGATAGTTGGGGTAGAACACCGCATAGCCACGGCTAGCAGCGAACTGGCCCGGGTCTGAGTAGCTGGTCACCCAGCCGTTAGCATCACGGCTCTCTGGGCCACCATGCACGGCCATAATCAGCGGGTAGCGCTCGTCTTCGTCATAGTCGGCGGGATACACCAACACGCCAGAGATCTCCAGACCGTCGCGGGCTTTAACAGTCAGGGTTTCCTGTTTGGCGAGGGTTTTATCCGCCAGCCAGGGGTTGGAGTTGGTTAACCGCTTGGCGGCATCCCCTTCCAGAACAAAGGCTTCGGTGGGATGCTTCGGAGTATGCCCACGCAGTGCCAGGGTATTGTCATCAGCAACACTTAAGTGACTGGCAATCACCTGACCTTGGTTGAGTTGAACGCTGATGTCGCTGCTGCCTGGTTTCAGGCTGCCAATCATCGACTCGGTGTCCACGTCGGCGATAAAGTTCAGGTTGTTGCCCTTGGCAGACCACTCGATATCGCTCACATGGCCCATAAAGTTAGGCAGCCAGTTGGTGATGTCACCGTCGTCGGCTTCGGCCAGATAGACACGGCCGGTGGCAGGGTCGTGTTTGTCCTGTGCGCCTAAGATGGCAATGTACTCATCGTCGGCGGAAAACTCCGCATCGCCCAGTTTGCCCTCGGTTTTCAGGGTGTATTCGATATCCTGATCTTCCACATCCAACAGGTGCCAGCGGGACTCGGTGTAGGTATCGTCGATCAGTGGGGTAGGTTGCGTTTTAACCAACAGCGACTCACCAGAGTGGGACCACTCGATGTCGGTGACATGAGCGTTGATCTCAACCGCCTCAGGCTCTAATGGCTTGTCGGTGATTTTGAGGTTGGTCAGCATAAGCTGGCGATTTTGCAGGCCTTCTTCGTACACCTCGGCCTTAAAGCCCAGCTCTTGCAATTCTTTTTCGGATTTATCCCTGGCTGGGTCCGCCAGCAGTGCCAGCTGGTTGTCAGGACCTATTTCGTAACGGCTGATATCGCGATCCTTGAGGCTTAGCACCTTTTGTTCCTGACCGCCATTCACCGCAATGCGATACAGGCTGTTGTGTTCGTCGTCGCCACGCTTACTCAGAAAATAGATAAACTGACTGTCCGCCGACCACTGCAACTGGCTGACGCCCTCATTATCGGTGATGTAGGGGCGCTCGTTGCCAGCGCGATCCACCAGGTACAGGTGCACATAATCGCTGCCGTCTTTGTCTTCAAACAGCTCCCGCGGCACCACTTTGGCATAGGCAATATGGCTGCCTGACGGGCTGATCTCACTTTGTCCCACCACGTTCAGACGATGTACGTCCTCCAGGGTGAACTTATGATCGTCCGCTAATGCCGGTGCCGACAGGCTCAGCCCGGCAAGGGCGCTTAGTATCAGTTTTGTTTTCATTAGGGTTCCCTGTTGTCGTTAGGTTTTTTTATTCTGGTGAATGTTAGCCGCAGATCAGGATAAGGTTCAACGGCTGTTGGCGTTAAGCCATCAGACCAGTGTTCGAATCTGCTTACGCAGCCAGGACAGGGCTGGATTACTGTCGCTGTTTTTATGCCAGTACAGATGAATCTCCAGAGGGGGCGTCGATATTGGCAAAGGCAGTTGCCTGAGCCGCCCATCGTCCAAAAGCCGGGCGATGGACTGGGGCAAAGTGACCAGAAAGTCGGTACTGGCGGCGATAGCCAGCGCCGTGACATAGCTTTGGCACTGACAGGCAATACGCCGCTCCAGCCCCTGTTGCTGAAAGCTAATGTCCTCCACCGCCGGGCCCTGACTGCGGTGAGACACACTGATATGGCTCGCCTGACGATAAGCCTCAGATGTCAGAGACTGGCCCGCCAGTAGTGGATGGTCTCGTCGCAGCGCCACACAGAAGTTATCGTTCATCAATGGCTGGTGCAAAATGGGCGCGGTTACCGGCAAGGCAACGTCGATTGCCAGATCGATGGTACCGGTAGACAGCTCCTTATCCATGCGCCGACGCCGAAATCCCACACTGGTGAGGCCCATACCCGGTGCCCTGTGGCTTAATTGCGTGATAAGAGGGGGGAGCAGCTGCTTTTCCAGTGCTTCATGAATACCGATACGAAACTGATGCTGAGCGGTGTCAGGGTCAAACGCCTCCCGCAACTGCAGGATATGTTTTAGCTGGGCTAAGTTCTCCAGCAGTGCCGGAGCCAGCGATTCACAAAGCATCGTTGGCTGCATGCGTTGGCTCTGGCGCACAAATAACGGGTCATCTAAGTGCTCGCGCAGACGCTTGACGGCGTGGCTGACTGCCGAGGGTGTCAGATGCAACCGATGAGCGGCGCGCGTCATATTGCGCTCAATATAGAGGGCTTCAAAAATCTTCAGTAAATTGAGATCCAGCTGCTGAAAATCGGTCAGTGATTTCTTCATCTACTTTGAATGTTATTCATAGTTTCAGTTAAATATATTTCACTTTGTTCATCGGTTGAAGGGGCGTAGGCTGAACAAAAGGGTCAATACGGGAATCGAATGATGGACTTTCAACTGTCTGAGCGCAGCCAGGCGTATCTTGAGCGCATTAAAACCTTTATGGCTGAGAAAGTACTGCCGGTGGAAGCCGACATACTGACCCATAACCATCAGCAAAACCACGGTGACTGGACTCGGTGGCGGTCTCATCCGGCGATTGAAAAGTTAAAACAGCAGGCTCAGGCAGAGGGTTTATGGAATCTGTTTTTGCCGGATGCCGAACTCGGTCAGGGACTGACAACACTGGAGTACGCTCCCTTGGCCGAAGAAATGGGCCGCTCTCTGATCGCCAGTGAAATCTTTAACTGCAACGCGCCGGATACCGGCAACATGGAGGTGCTGTATCACTTCGGCAGCAATACGCAGCAGGAAAAATGGCTCAAACCCCTGCTGGCCGGTGAGATCCGCAGCGTGTTTTGTATGACCGAGCCGGATGTGGCGTCCTCTGATGCGACCAATATGCAGGCCACCATCGAAGACGAAGGCAACGAGCTGGTTTTAAACGGCAAGAAATGGTGGTCCACCGGGCTAGGCCATCCCAACGCCAGGGTGGCAATCTTTATGGGCTTATCGAATCCCGAGGCGGACAAACATCAGCGCCACTCAATGGTGTTGGTGGAACTGGACCGGCCCGGTGTGGAGATACAGCGAATGCTAAGCGCGTACCATGAGTATGACGCGCCTTTGGGCCATGGGGAGGTGCATTTTAATAACGTCAGGGTGCCCAAGGGGAATTTAGTCATGGGGCTGGGCAAGGGCTTTGCCATCGCTCAGGGGCGCTTGGGGCCGGGGCGGATCCATCACTGCATGCGTGCGCTGGGCGCCGCCGAACGTGCCCTGGAACTGGGCATAAAACGCGCCAGTCACCGAGTGGCCTTCGGCAAGCCCCTGATTGAGTTAGGTGGCAACCGCGAGCGGGTGGCCGAGGTGCGTATGGCCATCGATCAGGCGCGGCTTCTGACCTTCAACGCGGCATGGAAGATCGATAACTTAGGTGTGAAACACGCCATGACCGAAATTTCCGCGATTAAGGTGATAGGCCCCAGAGTCATGGAGCAGGCCACTGACTTTGCCATTCAGCTGCACGGCGGCGCCGGCATGAGCAGCGATACACCGCTGGCCAGCATGATGGCAGGCGCCCGGGCTTTGCGACTGGCCGACGGGCCCGATGAGGTGCATCAGGGCATGGTTGCGCGCCTGGAGCTGGGCAAATATAAGGAGCGGCGCTAATGACACAGAAAGTAATCGATACCCCCTCTAAGGTCAGGCAGGGTGAAGAGCTGAATCTTGAATCCCTGGTGCCCTGGTTAGACGCCAATATTGACGGGCTCAGCGGCCAGCCTGAGGTTAAGCAATACAGCGGGGGGGCATCGAACTGGACCTATTGTCTGAGCTACCCCGAAAAAGATGTGATCTTGCGCCGTGCCCCGGCGGGGACTAAGGCCAAGGGCGCCCACGATATGGGCCGCGAATACCGTCTGCAAAAGGCGTTAAAGCCAGTATACGACTATGTGCCCGAGATGCTGGGGCATTGCGAGGATGAGTCGGTCATCGGCAGCGAGTTTTATGTGATGCAGCGCTGTGTGGGGGTGATTCCGCGCCGAAATCTGCCACGAGACCTTAATCTGGATAAGCGCCAGATACGAACACTCTGCACCAATGTGCTGGATGCCATGATCGAACTGCATCAGGTGGATTATCAGGCCGCCGATTTGTCTCACATCGCCAAGGGCGAGGGCTATACCCAGCGTCAGATCCATGGCTGGAACAAGCGTTATATGAATGCCAAGACCTGGAATGTCTCAGGGGCCCAATATGTGCGCGACTGGCTGGTGGATAATGTGCCGGATAAGGAACACATCTGTCTGACCCATAACGACTTTCGTTTTGATAATGTGGTACTAAATCCGGATGAGCCCACTCAGGTGGATGCCATCCTGGACTGGGAGTTGGCCACCCTTGGCGACCCCCTGATGGATCTCGGTAATACGCTGGCCTATTGGGTGGAGGCTGACGATGATTTTCTGGCCCAGTCCACCCGCCGTCAGCCGACCCATCTGCCCGGCATGTTAACCCGCCGACAGGTGGTGGATTACTACCTGGATAAGACCAATGCTGAGGTGGAGGATTTTACTTTCTATGAGGTGTACGGCCTGTTTCGGTTAGCTGCCATCGCCCAGCAAATTTATTACCGCTATCACCATAAGCAGACCCGCAACCCGGCCTTTAAGCACTTCTGGCTGTTTGTGAACTATTTAATCTGGCGTTGCCACCGCCGGATTAAGCGGGGCCGCTGATGTTGAAGATCTATCTGGTGCGCCACGGCCAGGCCAGTTTCGATAAAGACGATTATGATGCCTTGTCCGGTATCGGGCAGACTCAGGCCCGCCGTCTTGGGGCGTTTTTGGCCGCTCAGGGGATTCACTTTGACGGGGTCATTTGTGGTGCCATGCTGCGCCATCGCCAGACGCTGGACAATATTCAGCAAGGTATGGGGGCACCGTTACCGGAGGTGCAGGAAGATGCCCGTTGGAACGAGTACGACCATCATAATATTCTCGCCGCGTTGGACCCGGACTTTGCCAATGCTCAGACCATGCGCCGCAAACTGAAAGGGCTTGAGAATCCACAGCAGGCATTTAAAGAGACCTTTGTGCAGGCGGTCAATCGCTGGGTGGAGGGACACGATGATGACAACTATCTGGAGTCCTGGCCCCAGTTTCAGACCCGAGTGGCGAATGCACTCGAACGTGCCTGTGAGCACGCCGGTAAACGGCTTCTGGTGGTGACATCCGGTGGACCGATTTCGGTGTTGGCGCAGTCGCTTTTGGGGATGCAGCCGAAGGGCTTTTTGCAGCTAAACTGGATTTTGGCCAATGCGGGCGTGTCGCGCTTGTTGAAAGGCCGAAATGGTCTCAGGCTGTCCACGTTGAACGATTACTCTGCCTTTGACGGCGAAGAAAACCTGATCACCTACAAGTAACAGGACGAATTATGACAACAAGAAACAACATCCTGATCACTGGCGCCAGCTCAGGTTTAGGCTGGGGCATGGCGCTGGAATACGCCAAACAGGGGAAAAACCTGGCTTTGTGTGCGCGGCGCACCGAGCGGCTGGAAGAACTCAAGCAGGAAGTCGCGGCGATCAACCCCGATGTCACGGTGAGTCTGAAGGCGTTGGATGTGAATGATCACGATCAGGTGTTTGAGGTGTTTAAAGCGTTCAAGACCGAATTCGGGACGTTGGATCGCATCATCATTAATGCCGGTATGGGCAAAGGGGCTTCTATCGGTACCGGCTATTTCGAGGCCAATAAGCAAACCGCCATGACCAACTTTGTGGCGGCCCTGGCGCAGGCTGAAGCGGCCATGGAAATCTTCCGCGAACAGAATCACGGCCATCTGGTAGCCATGTCTTCATTTAGTGCGGTGCGCGGTTTCCGCCGGGCTCTGAATGTGTATGCGGCGACCAAGGCGGGCCTGAGCAATATGATGGAGGGCATCCGTGTGGATGTACTCAATAAGCCCATTGTGGTGTCTACCATTCATCCGGGTTTTATCCGCAGTGAAATCAACGAAAAGGTCGAAAAGGTGCCCTTTATCGTCGACCGGGAAACGGGCTGTCGTGCGTTGGTAAAGGCCATCGATAAGGAAAAGGCCAATTGCTTTGTGCCCACCTGGCCCTGGGCCTTTATGGCGCCACTGATGAAAATCATGCCGCTCAGTGTGGTCAGGAAGTTCAGCTAGGAGGCACCATGAGTCAGTCAAAACGGGTGGTTATTACTGGCGGTGGCTCGGGACTGGGCCAGGCACTGGCGCAGCAGTGGAGTCAGGCCGGGGCCAGAGTGTGTATTACCGACAGAAATGAAGCGGATGTCAAAAGCGTCGCCCGGCAACTGGAACAGCAAGGCGGTAACGTTCTCGCCCTTAAAGCGGATGTGACCTCCGAAGCGGACTGGGAGAGCGTTGTCGCCGCGGTCACCGAGGCCTGGGGCGGCGTTGATATTCTGATCAATAATGCCGGGGTCGCCACTGCCGGGGCACTGGAAGCCGAATCTATCGAGCAGTGGCAGTGGATTCTGGATATCAATCTGCTGGGCATTGTGCGGGGGTGCCATGCCTTTGGGCCACTTTTTCGCCAGCAAGGTTCAGGTCAGGTGATTAACATCGCCTCTCAGGCCGGTGTCACTCCTATTCCTCAGATGGGCAGTTACAATGCGACAAAGGCAGCGGTGGTCGCCTTTTCCGAGACCTTGCGCTTAGAATGGATTCCGGCCGGACTGGACGTGTCTGTGGTCTGCCCGTCGTTTTTTAAAACCAACCTGGATAAAAACATGCGCACTCAGCAGCCGGAACTGAAGACCCGGGTGGCAAGGCTGTTTGCCAAAGCCAGCATGACCGCCGACGACGTGGCGCAGGTGATTATTGAGCGAGCCGCAAAAGGGCAATTTATGATTCTGCCGCACCGGGAAGGGCGGGTTGCCTGGTATCTAAAACGTTTTTTGCCGCAGGGGCGCTATCTTCGTATGATGGAAAAACGTCTCTATCGTCACCGGTAACCTGAGTTAAGGAAAGTTCTGTTGAGCCAGTCATCCTTTGAATACGATTATATTATTGTCGGGGCTGGCTCGGCCGGTTCGGTATTGGCATCACGGCTGTCTGAAAACCCGGATTGTCAGGTAGCGCTTCTGGAAGCCGGAGGGCCGGGACGACACCCGTTTATCCATATCCCTTTCGGTCTGGCGGGGCTGGCCAAAGTTCCGTCGGTGAACTGGCACTATGAGACCGCGCCACAATCTGAATTAAATAACCGGCGCTTATTCTGGCCCAGAGGTAAAACACTGGGAGGCTCCTCGTCGATTAATGCCATGTGCTATATCCGGGGGGCGCAGCAGGACTTCGATCATTGGGCAGAAAACGGCGCCGAAGGCTGGGACTGGCACTCGGTCGAGCCGGTTTTTAAGCGGTTGGAAGGCGTGACCGAGCCCGGCGATGATGACTTGGGGCGGGACGGTCCCTTAAGCATCAGCCCGCTGCGTTATGTGGAGCCGGTTACCGAGGCGTTTGTTCGGGCCGGTCAACAGGCAGGACTGCCTTATCGGCAGCGGTTTAACGGACGAGAGCGACACGGGGTGGGGACCTATCAGGTCACCCAACGACATGGCCGGCGCTGCTCGGCCGCTAAAGCCTATCTGTCGCCGGTTCAGTCACGCGCTAACTTACACATTCTGACTCACACGCCCGTGCACCGGGTTTGTTTTGAAAACCAGACCGCGGTGGGTGTACATGCGGTGCATCAGCGCCAGTTAACGGAATTCCGTGCCCGCCGAAACGTCATTCTGTGCGGCGGTGCCATTAACTCGCCCCAATTGCTGATGCTGTCTGGCATTGGGCCGGCCGCTCACTTAAAGGAGCTGGGAATCCCCGTTGTGGCGGATCGGCCCGGTGTGGGCGAGAACCTGCAGGACCACCTGGATGTGATTCTGCGCCAGCGCCTGCCTCACAAGGCCGGTTATGGTATCGGGCTGGCTTCAGTACCGGACTGGCTCGCCTCTGCCTGGCAATACTTAAGTTCAGGAAAGGGGATGTTGTCGAGCAACATTGCCGAGGGAGCGGGCTTTGCCAGTAGCGCTCTGGCTAAACCGGGCATGCCGGACCTGCAGTTCCATTTTCTGCCCGCGCAGTTGCATGACCATGGACGACAGCTTAAGGCCGGTTATGGCACCAGCTTGCATGTGTGTAACCTGTATCCACGCAGTCGTGGCCGCATCCGGTTAAATACGACCAACCCCATTCATGCGCCCCACATCGACCCGCAATACCTGACGGCTGAAGAGGACTGGGCTGTGACCCTGGATGGCGTTAAGCTGGCCCGGGAGATTCTGTCACAGCCTGCATTAACTGGCCTTGGAGCTGACGAGGTAGGCCCGGGTCCGGATTGTCAGACCGATGCCCAGTGGCGAGAGTATATTCGCGAATCGGCAGAAACCATCTATCATCCAGTGGGAAGCTGTCGCATGGGCAGTGACAGATCCGCAGACAGTGTGACTGATACGTCACTGGATGTGATTGGGGTTGATGGCCTGAAAGTGGTGGATGCGTCGGTGATGCCCAGTCTTATCGGCGGTAATACCAACGCGACAACCCTGATGATGGCCGAAAAAATCGCGGCAGCAATGACTGCCGAATGAGCTAAATCCCCCGAATCATTGCATTTGCGGCTACAAAAGTTACAATCCCGTTAAACAGGTCAGACCACTAAAAGGACAGTCCATGTCTAAGACATCAACCAACGCGGGTCAGTCGGTGACGACCCGAAATGGCGAGCGTATCGCCATTGTCGCGGGCCTCAGAACGCCCTTTGCCAAATTTGCCACTTACTTCCACGGCGTACCGGCGGTGGATCTGGGTAAGATGGTGGTCAACGAAATGCTGGTGCGTAACGAGCTGGACCCCAAGCTGGTGGACCAGCTAGTGTACGGCCAGGTGGTGCAGATGCCCGAAGCGCCCAATATTGCGAGGGAAATTGTGCTGGGTACCGGCATGAATGTGCACACCGATGCCTACAGCGTCTCCCGCGCCTGCGCCACCAGTTTCCAGTCTACGGTCAATATCGCCGAAGCCATGATGGCTGGTAATATTTCCGTGGGCGTGGCTGGCGGTGCCGACTCGGCCTCTGTATCCCCCATTGGTGTCTCCAAGAAATTGGCCCGCTCGTTGGTGGACCTGCAAAAGACCAAGACTTTGGGTCAGAAGTGGAATGTGCTGAAAAAGCTCGGCCTGAAGGACCTACTGCCGGTGCCTCCGGCGGTGGCCGAATATTCCACCGGCCTGTCCATGGGCCAAACGGCCGAACAGATGGCTAAGACTCACGGCATCAAACGTGAGGATCAGGACGAGCTGGCTCACCGCTCTCACACCAATGCGGCCAAGAGCTGGGAAGAGGGCAAGCTCAAAGACGAGGTGATGACCGCTTACGCCGAACCTTACAAAGGTGCGCTGGAGCAGGACAACAACGTGCGTTTCGATTCCAGGCTGGAAAGCTACGCCAAGCTGCGTCCGGTGTTTGATAAAAAGCACGGCAGTGTGACGGCGGCCAACGCCACGCCGCTGACCGATGGTGCCTCGGCGGTACTGATGATGACCGAAAGCCGCGCCAAAGAACTGGGCTACAAGCCGCTGGGCTACATTCGCAGTTATGCGTTTTCCGCCATCGATGTGTGGGAAGACATGCTGATGGGCCCGTCCTACGCCACGCCTATTGCGCTGGAGCGGGCCGGCATGAGCTTGAGTGACCTGACCCTTATCGAAATGCACGAGGCCTTCGCTGCCCAGACGCTGGCGAACGTGAAGATGTTTGCCAGCGACAAGTTCGCCAAGGAAAAACTGGGCCGGGATAAAGCCACCGGCGAGATCGATATGGATAAATTTAATGTGATGGGAAGCTCCATTGCTTACGGCCATCCCTTTGCCGCCACCGGCACCCGAATGATCACCCAGATGCTCAACGAGCTAAACCGCCGTGGTGGTGGCACCGGCCTTTGTACCGCCTGCGCCGCGGGTGGCCTGGGCGCTGCCATGATCTTAGAAACCGAATAAGGAGCACACCATGACCGACGCTAAGTCTGCTTTTACCCTGACGCGCCGTGATGACGGCATCGCTGTGCTCACTATGGATGTGCCCGGCGAGAGCATGAATACCCTTAAAGGCGAGTTTGCCGACGACATCGCTCAGATCCTGGATGAGGTGGAATCCGATTCTTCCATCAAAGGCCTGGTGCTGATCTCTGGCAAGGATAATTCCTTTGTGGCCGGGGCCGATGTGTCCATGCTGGATAAATGCCAGTCGGCCGACGAAGCCGAAGCACTGGCCGCCGGCGGCCAGGCGATTTTCCAGCGCATGGAGAATATGAAGATCACCACCGTTGCCGCCATCAATGGCCCGGCGCTGGGCGGTGGTCTGGAACTGGCGCTGGCCTGCCATTACCGGGTCTGTACCGATTCAGACAAAACCGCCATGGGCCTGCCGGAAGTCCAGCTCGGCCTGCTGCCCGGCTCCGGCGGTACGCAGCGTTTACCAAAGCTTATCGGCATTCAGAAGGCCATGACCCTGATGCTGACCGGCAAGCAGGTTCGCCCCAAACAGGCCAAGAAATACGGCCTGGTGGATGATGTGGTACCCAAATCCATCCTGATGGATGTGGCGGTAAAACTGGCGAATCAACGCAAGCCCAACCGCAGTGGTCCTAAACTGAATCTGACGGGCAAGTTGCTGGAGCGCACGCCAGTGGGCCGCAACATTATGTTCAGTCAGGCCCGCAAGCAAACCAATAAGAAAACCCGGGGCAATTACCCGGCGCCGGATCGCATTATCGACTGCATCGAAGCGGGCGTATCCGGCAAAAAGGGCTATCAGACCGAGGCCCATCACTTCGGCCAGTTGGTGATGACACCTGAGTCCAAACAGCTGCGTAATATCTTCTTCGCCACCACCGAAATGAAAAAGGAAAAAGGCGTTGAAGGCGTGGATGCCGGTGAACTCAAAAAGGCGGGTGTGTTAGGCGGCGGCCTGATGGGCGGCGGTATCGCCTTTGTCACCGCCACTAAGGCGGGCCTGCCGGTGCGCATCAAAGACATTCGCAGCGAAGGCATCGCCAACGCCAAGAATTACGCCTACGACCTGCTGATGAAGAAGGTCAAACGCCGCTTTATGCGCAAGACCGAGATGCAAAAGCAGATGTCGCTGATTACCGGCACCACCGATTATTCCGGCTTTCACGATGCCGATATGGTGATTGAGGCGGTGTTTGAAGACCTGGATCTGAAGCAAAACATGGTCGCCGATGTGGAGAAGCATTGCCACAAGGACACCATTTTTGCCACAAACACTTCGTCGATCCCCATTAACCAGATTGCCGCCAAGGCTGAGCGTCCGGAAAATGTGGTGGGTCTGCATTACTTCTCTCCGGTGGAGAAGATGCCGCTGGCCGAGGTTATTCCCCATAAGGGCACCAGCGACAAAACCATCTCTACCACCGTGGACATGGCCCGCAAGCAGGGCAAGACGCCGATTGTGGTCAAAGACGGTGCCGGTTTCTACGTCAACCGTATCCTGGCGCCCTATATGAACGAGGCGGCCAATATTCTGCTGGGCGGCGAGCCGGTCAAACAGATCGACGACGCGCTGCTGAACTTCGGCTTCCCGGTAGGCCCCATCAAGCTGCTGGACGAGGTGGGCATCGACATCGGTGCCAAGATCTCGCCCATCCTGCAGGCTGAGCTGGGCGATCGCTTCCAGGCGCCCGATGCCTTTGAAAAGCTTTTGAATGACGACCGTAAGGGCAAGAAAAACAAGAAAGGCTTTTACGACTACAACGGCAAGAAGCCGGGCAAAGAGGTGGACGAGTCGGTGTATTCGCTGCTTGGCGTGTCACCGTCGCAAAAACTCAGCCACGATCAGATATCCGAGCGCTGCGTACTGCTGATGCTGAACGAAGCCGCGCTGTGTCTGGCAGAAGATGTGATTCGAAGCCCCCGAGACGGCGACATCGGCGCCATCTTTGGCATTGGCTTCCCGCCGTTCCTAGGCGGCCCATTCCATTACATGGACAGCTTAGGCATCAAACAGGTCGTGGCTCGACTAGAGCACTACGCCGGCTTGTATGGCGATAAGTTTAGCCCCGCGCCAATCTTAAAAGAAATGGCGGAAAAGGGTAAGACGTTTTATTAATCGCTAAGCGCGGTTAGCAAGCATGCAAAAGGGGCCGTTTGGCCCCTTTTTTGTGTTTTTAACGCCCGCAGCACGGGCAAATTTGGAGCGCAGCGGCAAATTTGTCCCTGTGCCTGCGCTTGTTAAATGCCGACAATCGCCAGAACCAAGTAAATGCTAGTGGCGCAAATGGCGACCCCGAGAGTGACGTAAGAGGCATGTATGAGCCAGTACCGTTTCGACTTGTACCTTTCATTCTCTTCCCAACGCTGATCCTCTTCGGGCTTCTCTAGCTCCTTTGCTAACGCGAAGAATCGCTTAGCATCTATGCGCAACTCATACAGGCATAGGCCGACAGTAGTAACGAAAGCCAACAATGCGAGAACAAGCAACCACTGTTCAGGCGCAGACAGAGCTCGCTCACCGCCAGCCGTCAAGGCAAGAAAGAACACGCCTGTAGCACCAGATGAAACCGACAAAATGTATGAGCGAAGCCGATTCCCGGCATCCTTTGCCAGTTCATGGTACTTGAAGATCTCGTCACGATTACTCATAGGCATTTAACAGTTATTAGCGTGCACGCGCACTAAATACGGGATGGTTGTAGCTGATTTGAGGATAGGGCATCGGTTAACTCCTTTTAAAACAATCCTTTAACGGCCTTTTGGTAGGTTGCCATGTGCCAGAAGACATGTAGAAAGTGAGCACAGTGTAACCGAGTGCTCGCTAAAAACACACCCACGTAAAAAATGTCATTAATATCAGACTGATACAAGAGTGACTATGGAGAAAACGAGCGCCTTTCTTGTTGTTGAGGTTCGATTTCGAGCTAGTTCTATTATACCTGTATAGGCGTGCAGTTATGAGACTTCGGCTTTCCCTGCTGGATATGACTCGCCTTCCGTGGCGAGCCAGTTCCTTTTGTCAGCTCACAAAAGGAACGAAAAGGACCTAGAGGCCCGTGTACACCCTAAGCGTGACGGTCATGCTTGTAAAAAGTCGGTCGCTCACACTCACTCCCTGTTCGTCTTCGCTTAATCCTCATCCATGATGATTAACCCACTTTTTCCGGCGCCTGCCCGCCACAGGGTGTTTTAACGGGCCAGGGGAGTAAAACCGACAGTCACATCTTAACCAATCAACGCTTTAGGTGCTGAAAGTGGTGAATATTGGTTGGATTTACTCCTCGTCCTGAACAGGATTGTGACCTGAGTTAAAAGAAAACAGCTGGATCCCGCATCGGTGTGCGGGATGACGGCTATTTAGAATAACGGATAATGATTCCCGGACAACGCCATCCCGCTGTATTCAGCACGGCGCTTATGCGATCATACGCGCCATTAACCGCATTCTGATAAAGGTTGTACCGTGAGCAACACGCAATTCCAGCAACTCCGTGGCCTGGCCAAGGGCATTCTGGCTTCGGGCGAACCCACCGCCGCCGAGTTTAACTATTTAAAGCGCTATTTCGGCGCGCGCCCTGAGCTGGCCGGAGTAGATGAGCTTGCCGCGCTGGCGGCGTTACTGGAGCGCACTAGCGAGCCCGATAGTGAGGCCCTCGGCGAGCTGATGGGCTTGCTGATTCCGCTGCAGACGCTGGAAACGGATAACCGTCAGATTCAGGGGGAGTCGCCGGTTCTGTATTTCCCTTTTAGCCGGTTTGCGGTCATTGGCACCCTGACCAAAACCAGCCGCGACGCGCTGGAAGAACACTTAGACGATCAGGCGGCGCAGTTGACTGACACCGTCACCCCCTACACCGATTATGTGATTCTGGCCGATAAGCCGCGCACCGCGGAAAAAGACAAGGTGAAGCAGCTGCGCGAGCAGGGATATCCACTGGCGATCGTCGAGGAAACCGAGCTGTGTCAGGCCTTATCGGTGTTTGAAGGGGAGTTTGATGATTCTGCCGAGGCCATAGTGCAGTGGATTGTGTCGCTGGCTGAGGATATGACTGCGCGGTTACCCGAAGACTGGGCGCTGGCGCAGCAGGACGATAGGCTCTCTTTCGGGGTCTACGCCCGTCAGGGCAATGGCGAATTAAAGCAACCGGCCAGCATTGCACTGACGTACGGTCCAGAAGGCAAGGCAGGGGATTTCACCGTGAGCAGCCCTTTTGTACCTGAGCCCCTCAGGTATCAGCAATACCCGTTTGCCATGGCCCGCTTTTATAAGGAAGCGTTCCGTTTAATCGAAGGTTAACCCTTTGATATATATTGTTTTTAACAAATAATAACAGCCTGTTAACGGACTTGTTCAAGCCCTGGTTATATAATGCGCACTCTATTTGCACCGGAGAAGTATTGCATGTTGTTAGCCGTTGTTGTTCTGTTGGCCTCATCAGTTTACTACTATGTTGAAGCAGTAAAAAACGGACTCAGAGCTAAGCGCTGGGCGGCCGCCGGTGCTGTATTCGGGCCTATGTTGCTGCCCATGTTTACCATGCAGCGCCATGTGGCCTTGCGTAAGGTGCAGGGGTATCACTCCGCGTTCTGGCGCCCGTAAACTGGGCGTCCTGCCTGTTTAGGGGATCCGCTGGGTCCGCTGTTTAAACAACTCCATATTGTCAATTTTCTGCCCGGGCAATTCCGGCTCCGGGTAACCCGGATTCTGACTGTATAAGATGGTACTGCCAAAGCCACAGTCACTGAGCATGGATGCAGCGTAATCCGCCAGGGCGTCTCGGGTCAGTCCTTCGATGGCCTGACATAGCCGCTGTGCAAAGTTAAACGCCAGATCGCCGTTACCGATGGCCAGCCAGTAGCGCTGTACCCGCATGGACAGGCTGGCGTCCTTGGCTCTTAGCTGACGACAGATGCCATCGCAGATCCCTTTTAATTCTTCATCCTGTAGCGCCTTAATGAACTCTGGCGCTTGCTGTAAAAAGCCTTCCACCTCGCTCGCCAGTGTGACCAGATCCGCCGAAGGCGACTGCACATAAAAGCCGAATCCGGGATGTTGGTTGAAGGGCATATAGCTGGTGCCCACCAGATAACCGAGTTGTTTTTCGGTGCGTAGCTGATTGAAAAAGGGCACCGACAGAATCTGTTCCAGGGTAATGCTTAACGCCACGTCCAGGATGTGGTTGCCGGGCGCCTGAATATAGTGCAGCAGCGCGGTGTCGGTCTGCTGGCAAGGCACGGCCATTAGATATTGATGGGGCGCTCTTAAATCGGTGATTTCTCTGGATAGGGGGCTATTCAGCGTCAAATGGGAATGCCACTGGGCATAGAGTTGCTGGCAGAAGATATGTGCCTGATCTGACGACCAGTCGCCATAGGCCAGCACTTCCAGGTGCAGGCTGTCCAGCAATTGCTGACGTTGTTCCAGGAAGTCCGAATAATTGGCCGTTTCAAACACCTCCAGCATATCCATGGGTGAGTATGCGTTGGGTTGCAGCAAAGCCGATAAGCGGGTAAACAGCCGGTTGATGGGCTTATTTAACAAGCTGTTATGCATGGCACGGCCCTGACGCTGACGAGCCTGTTCAAAACGAACCGGATCAAAGGTGGTATGTCCGGTCGCCTCCAGCAGTTGTAAGGCCAGCGTCATCTGGCGGTCGGCCATGCCGCTGGTGTGCAGAGAAAACCCGCCTTGCTGGGCATAGGCATGGAAGTGACAGCCGCCGATCTGAGCCTGATAGAAGGCCTCAGTTAGCTGCTCCTGCAGCATCAGTGTCCAGATGCGCTTATAGCATTGGGTCTCAATACCGCCGGTAGTGGCAAGGCTGTCGAAAGACAGATACATCTCGCCTTTGGGCTGGCGGAACTGATCGTCCTGTCCGAACCAGAACCGATAGCCTGACTGGGACTGAAACAGACTGGGCTGGCTCAGGGCCGGATCGGGCTCCAGGGTATGGGTGCGTACCTGCAGATAGGGGTTGGGCTCTGGCAGCGCCATGGCCTCGTTCGGTTCGGCTTGTGACAGGCGGTCAAGCAATTCGTTAGCCAATGGTTCTATCTGGTAGCGGGTGTTATACCAGCGGGTGGTCTGATTGGTACTCACCTCTGGCATAATCATCTTCAGGCGCATATTCTCTGGGGTCAGTCTGTCCAGCAGTTCGTGGATACGATCCGAATGATAGTGATTCATCACATAGTCGCCATCCAGCCAGTGTTGCTCAGGATAGTGCTGCATCTGCATGGCAAGCTGAGTGGCGTAATCAATGCCCTTGGGGTTATCGTGAAAGTTAAACGCCATCTGCTGGTATTGCTGACGCTCAGCAAAGCGCCATTCGGTAATGCCATCTTGTTTGATCAGCTTGAGATAACCGAAGATCGCATCCAGCACCGCTTGCCAGTGCTCAGCGCCCTGATCGGTGAGCTGCAGGTTGATATTAAAGTCGCGGAAGTTGGTGCCCTCAATGCCGCCACCGGCGCTTAAATTCGTTACCCAGCCCTGGTGTTTCAAATAGCTCAGCAGACTGCCCTTGCCTTCATCGCCCAGCAGGTGAGCGGGAATCGCCAATGGTTTTTCTTCGAACCAGTGGTCGGTATTGGGCAGGGCAAAAGTCAGTAGCATACGCCGGGCTTCCCTATGGGGCTTGATATTCAGCCGCACGCCTAACTGCTCTGGTAAATACAGCGGAGGATAGTCCGGGCTTTGGGGCGCGCTTTGGTTATTCATGGTGCCAAAGTGACGTTCAACCAAAGCGGCGGCCTCGGGAAATGGCCGGTCACACAGTACACAGAGGGTCATGTTGGCCGGGATAAAGTAGCGCCCGTGGTGTTCGCTCATGAGCTGTCGCAGCTCGTCCAGGCTGAGTTGAGTCAGGGTTTCCCGGTTGCCCACCGAGAACTTATGAAACGGGTGAGCTGGATTACAGGTTTCCTTATGCACCTGATACAAACAGCGCAGATCGTCTTCCCGGCGAAGCTGGTACTCGGCCTCAATGGATTGGATCTCTTTTTCCAATAATGATTTATCCAGCAGTGGGACGCTGAGCATGGTGGCAAACTGAGCCATGGCCGGGTCCAGTGCGTCGGCGGCTACATCAAAATGAAAGCTGGAGGATTCAGTGCCGGTCCAGGCGTTGGCGTGTCCGCCGTGGGTGCCAACAAAGTCGGCCAAGTGGTTGGGCGTGGGGGAGCCGTCACTGCCCAGAAAGATCATATGCTCTAACAGGTGCCCCAGTCCCTGACAGTTTTCAGGGTCCTGAAACTGGCCCATGCCAATATTGATCGCGACCGCCGATTTTCTGGCCTGGGGATCGCGCACCAGCAACACGCGCAATCCGTTGTTCAGATGCGCAGATTGGTACTGACAACGGTCATATTGGCTAATGATCAAGCGGCTTACACTCCTTGGTCTTGTTTAACGAATATCAAATAGGATAAGTTTAGGAAAAGCAAGCCAAGTGTAGTTAAGTTCACCGTGATTGGTGCAACCAATAGGCCATCCTGATGGATATTTATATTATGCGCCACGGGGAAGCAGAGCAACGTTTTGGGGAAGATGCCTCCCGTCGCCTGACCACCCGGGGATTCGATGAAGCCGCTCTTGCCGGACAGTGGTTAAAACAACATCCCGGCAATGTGGATCTGGCGCTGGTCAGCCCTTTTACCCGGGCTCAGCAGAGCTTTGAGGCGGTGTCGGCGATTTGTCCGGTGGTCGAGAGCCAAACCTGTGCCGACATAACCCCAGCGGGGAGTCCGGCCTATTTCCACGATTATTTGCACGCCTTAGTGACCACCGAAACTCAGCTCAAGTCATTGCTGTTGGTCAGTCACATGCCGTTTGTCAGCTTGTTAGTGGATGAACTGTGTGAGCGGCCGCTGTCGCTTTTGTTCGCCACCGCGGGCGTGGTGCATTTGCGCTATGATGCTCAAACGGAAACGGCCTCAATGGTTAGTCAGTATTTGCCGTAAAAATTCCAAAAATTCCCTTCAGCTTTTGGGGCCGTGTCCGATACAAGGGCAGGAAGGGGAGATTACCAATGGCAACGAAAAGCTTACCGGCTGCTTTGCAGCAGGCGCTGGAGTATCATGTTGAGCAGTCCGACATCATGCACGATGAGGAGCTTGACGGGATCATGCAGCGTTTAAATAAACTGAATGAAAGCGTGGAGCGCGCCCGGGCACTGATTCACAAGCGTCGGGCCGAACGGGGCGAGAGCTAGTCGCTATAGTCTAGTGCGACTCGCCCTCTGTATTATTCAAACTGGTATCTTGTCGATACAAATGTGGCCAGACCTTGACCGTCTTCACCATATTCTCATTGAGCTCCATTATCTCCATTGGATAGCCCGCAATACGGCAACACAGGGCCGATGAGGGAATGGCCTCGAAGTGCTCCAGAATCAAGCCATTTAAGGTCTTAGGGCCTTCGGTGGGAAAGTTCCAGTTCATGTCCCGGTTCAGATCCCGAATGTTGCTGCTGCCATCCACCAATACACCATTATCGTTTTCGACGCTGACATCCTTGTTATGCAGCGGCAGGATGGAGGTGGTAAAGTCGCCGACAATCTCTTCCAGAATATCTTCCAGAGTAACTAAGCCCTGAATATCACCGTATTCATCCACTACCAGGCCAATGCGCTCCTTGGCGGACTGAAAGTTGAATAACAGCGTGTGTAAGGGCGTTGACTCAGGGGTGAAGTAAATATCCCGCACACCACGGATCAGTGAGGCTTTACAGAAGTCGTCTTTGGCCAGTAGCTTCAGTGCGTCACGCACGTGAATAAAGCCTACTGCATCATCAATGGTATCCCGATACAACAGGACCCGGGTGTGTTGAGAGTGAATCAGCTGCTTTTGGATGTCCTTCCAATCGTCGTTGACGTCGATGGCGACGATCTCGTTGCGTGGGATCATGATGTCCTCGGCGGTGACCTTTTCCAGATCCAAAATGCCCACCAACATATCCTGGTGCTTTTTAGGGATCATGGCCCCGGCTTCATGCACCACAGTACGCAACTCCTCCTGACTCAGGCTGTGACCATCACCGTCTTTGGGGTTGATGCGAAACAATGCCAACATGCCATTGGTGATGCCGTTGACCAAAAACACCAACGGGTAGAGCACAGTCAGCAGAGGCAGCAGGATAAAGGAGCTGGGAAAAGAAATCTTCTCCGGGTACAGGGCCGCCAAAGTTTTTGGCGTTACCTCGGCGAATATCAGGATGATCAGGGTGAGCGCAAAGGTGGCGATAGCGATACCGATATCGCCGAACAGGCGTATACCGATGACCGTGGCGATGGCCGAGGCAGCAATGTTCACCAGATTGTTGCCGATAAGGATTAGACCAATGAGCCGATCCGGCCGCTTAAGCAGACGATGGACCCGGCGGGCACCGCTGTGGCCCCGATTAACCATGTGCTTGAGGCGGTAGCGGTTGATGGACATCATGCCGGTTTCCGAGCTGGAAAAGTAGGCCGACATTAAAATTAGAACACCCAACAGAATCAGTAAGGTGGAGGTGGATATCTCGTCCAAGTAGTTGTCCTTATCTCGTCAATCAGAAGCGGTTATGCAGAAAACACAGTGGGTCAGTCTGCCAAAATCATCGAAGCTGTCAAAGCAAAAACTCTCTGACAAAGCGGCTGCCAAAATAGGCTAAGGTCAGCAGCAATGCACCCGCGATGGTAGCAATGGAGACCGGCTTACCGCGCCAGCCGAATTGGTAGTGACCGGCCAGAGTAATGCAGAAAATTAGCCAGGCAACGATGGACAGCACCGTTTTATGGGACTGACCCTGAGCAAACATGTCTTCCAGGAAGACAAAGCCGGAAATCAGTGAAAGTGTGAGTAATACAGTGCCTAAGGATAATAGCTTAAACAAAATACTCTCGACCGCCATCAGCGGCGGCAACGACGAAGTCGCCATAGACAGGTTCTTATGCTTAAGTTGATGATTGATGTAAGCCAGTTGCAGGGCGTAGAGCATGGAGATCACCAACGCACCATAGGCAAACAGCCCCAACAAAATATGCACCAGCAAGCCCGGCGCCATTTCAATGTGCATCATATAATGGCCGGGGACCACGCTGTTAACCAGCACTACGATGGCTGTGAAGCCGTAAACTACCGGGAGCAGCAACAGGTTGGCGACAGAGAAGGAGGCAATGGTCATGGCCACGGAGATCATCCACGCTACCAGAGCGGTGACATTCATCAGACTCATGTTTTGCCCTGACACGGCAAAGATCTGCTCGCGGAGGATCAGCAGGTGCAGTAACACGGCCACAATTCCCAAGGTCAGGCTGACGCCTTGTTTGGACTGTTGATGGTGAAGCATTTGTCTACCGATCATGCCGGCAGCCGCCAGATAAAGTAATGCAGCCACTAGCCCAAGCCAGAACACTGGAAAACCTCCTCCTCAAGCACTGAAATTGTTATTAAAAACAGGTCGCCAGTATAGCGACAAGCATCGACTATCACCAGTGCGGGTTCTGCTAGTTAGCGGGATCAGTTATAATCGCGCCAGTTCATCGGCAGTAATAAGCGAATTATGTTTGAGAATTTAACCGAGCGTTTGGGCGCCACCCTGAAAAACATCAGTGGCAAGGGGCGTCTGACCGAAGACAATATCAAAGACACCCTGCGCGAAGTGCGTATGGCGCTGCTAGAAGCGGACGTTGCGTTGCCGGTGGTGCGTGACTTTATCAAGCGCGTCAAAGAAAAGGCCATCGGTACCGAGGTTAGTAAGAGCCTGAACCCCGGGCAGGTGTTTATCAAGATCGTGCAAGGTGAGCTGGAAGCCACCATGGGCGAAGCCAATGAGAAGCTGGATTTGGCCGTTCAACCGCCAGCGGTGGTGATGATGGCGGGCCTGCAGGGTGCCGGTAAAACCACCAGTGTGGGTAAGTTGGCCCGATTCTTAAAAGAGCGAGAGAAGAAAAAGGTGCTGGTGGTCAGTGCCGACGTCTATCGCCCGGCGGCCATCGACCAGCTCGAAACCCTGGCCGGGGAAGTCGAGGTGGACTTCTTCCCGTCCAGCACCGACCAGAAGCCGGAAGACATCGCCAACAATGCGATTGCCCACGCCAAGAAGCATTTCCATGATGTGGTTTTAGTGGATACCGCCGGTCGTCTGCATGTGGACGAGACCATGATGGACGAGATTAAGGCGCTGCATAAGGCGGTGAGTCCGGTGGAAACCCTGTTTGTGGTGGACGCCATGACTGGTCAGGACGCCGCTAACACTGCCCAGGCCTTTAATGAGGCGCTGGAGCTGACCGGTGTGATCCTGACCAAGGCCGACGGTGACGCCCGTGGCGGCGCGGCGCTGTCGGTGCGTCAGATCACCGGCAAGCCGATTAAGTTCATGGGTATGGGTGAAAAATCCGATGCGTTGGAGCCGTTCCATCCGGATCGGGTGGCGTCTCGCATCTTAGGCATGGGCGATGTGCTGAGCCTGATTGAGGATGTGGAGCGCAAGGTCGATAAGGACAAGGCCCAGAAGCTGGCCGCCAAGGTCAAGAAGGGCAAAGGCTTCGACCTTCAGGACTTTAAAGAGCAGCTCGAGCAGATGCGTAATATGGGCGGCATGATGTCGCTTATCGATAAGATGCCAGGTATGGGTGGGATGTCCGAGCAGATCAAGGATAAGGCTAACGACAAGTCCTTTACCCAAATGGAAGCCATCATCAACTCCATGACTCCGAGGGAGCGTGAACGCCCGGAAGTGATCAAAGGTTCCCGTAAGCGCCGCATCGCCGCCGGTTCCGGCACTCAGATTCAGGATGTGAATCGTCTTCTGAAGCAGTTTACCCAGATGCAGAAAATGATGAAGAAGATGAAAGGCGGCGGTATGAACAAGATGATGAAGAAAATGAAAGGCATGATGCCCCCCGGCGGTGGTCCAGGCGGGCCAGGTGGCCCGGGTGGTATGTTCCCGCCGCGCTAAATCACTTTTTGTGTCGTCCTAAAATAGGTTGACAGTCTTTAGGCCAGTTCCATCAGCTGGCCTTTTTATTATTTACCACTCTAATGGTTTAGAGCAGCAGCTTGCCTTCAATAGGAATAAACTGGCTGGCCGCCGTAATCAGCCCATTGGCGGTCAGTGGCTCAGCGCCGTAAACTTCCACTCGCTTGCCCTTATCAACCCGCAGCTTATCCACCAGCATGGCAAAGTCACCATCGCCAGACACCAGAATCACGGTATCCACCTGATCGGCGTATTCCAAGGCATCGATAGTAATGCCCACATCCCAGTCGCCCTTAGCGCTACCATCACGGCGCTGGATAAAGGGTTTAAGTTTAACCTCAAAGCCGATGGCCCGAAGAATATTCTGAAACTCCCGCTGTTTTTGATCGCCCCGGTCTACCGCATAGGCAAAGGCCTTTACTACCTCGCGGTCAGCGGTGGCCTGCTGCCAGAACTGGTTGTAGTCAAAATTACGTTTAAAGCTGTGGCGCGTGGTGTAATACACATTCTGCACATCCACCAGAATTAATACTTTCTCACTCATACCGGATCCTGATTGCTTGTCAGCATGGTCTTCTTACCCTGAAAGCAATCATAAAGTTGCTGGTGGGCGGTTTGGGAGAAGGTGTCCTGGCGCTCGGTGTATTGAGCGATCCAGTCGATGAGCATCGGCAGGTTGGCATCCTGCGCCTCCTGGGATTCATACTTGTGCGGCTCCCAAGCGCGGCGTTTGGCATTGGCAATGCAGTCAGCGACAGGCAGATTGAGAAAGATCATCTCACTGGCGTGGGACGAACACAGCGCTAATAAATCGCTGTAGCAGCCCTCAATAACCCACTGGTCATGAGTTTGGATAAAGGCGTCGATCTCTGCCCGCGATTCGGCGATGGGCTTTCGCTGTGGTGGCGTCGTTGGTTGCCAGGCAATGGTATCGAGGTCCAGATGCGCGAGACCGAGTTGGTCACTCAATTGGCTTGCGAGGGTGGATTTTCCCGAGCCTGAATTGCCGAAGATTAGAATGTTGTGCAATGTCGTATTCCATTAGTGTCAGGCCGACTTTTAAGGCGAGTGTATCAGTCTAAGCTGTCGACGTTCTATAACAGTATCAGCGCAGGCTCTCGTTAAGTGCTGCAATCAGGTTTAGAAGCCAGAGCCTGGTTGTAGTAAAAACGCCTTTTCTTCCGGGGTGGATGTGCGACCCAGAGTGTCATTGCGGTGGGGGTAACGGCCGAAGCGGTCGATAATTTGCTTATGTTTAATCTCAAAGTCCAGATTGTCTTTAATGCCTAGTTGAGTAAATAGCTCCAGGGCCTGTTCATGAATGACAGCCGATTCGCTGTGCATAAAGGGCATATACATAAAACTGCGTTGAGTCGGGCTCAATTCGATATCCTGTCCCTTGTTAATGGCTGACTGAGCGAGAGCCAGCGCCAGAGCGTCGTAATCAAATGCTGCCTTAGTGTCCCTGAACATATTGCGGGAAAACTGATCGAGCACAATGATCTCCGCCAGACTCCCGGAAGCCGTCTTACGCCATCGCCACAACTCGCACTGTGCTGCCTGACTATGCAGCTTTGAGAAACGACGACGGAGAAGGGCATCGAAGGAGTCATCCTTTTTGAACCATTGAGAAGGCTCGATTTCATTAAACCAAAACTCAATCACCTGCTGGTACACATTGCCCCCTTAATTAAACTGGTATTAGATTGCGTTAGCGATCATGACTGTCGGGCTGGGTATCATCCCCAGGCACCACCTCGGTAACCACTTTTTGCACCAGCTTAATGCGACCCTGCTTCACCAACGCCTCCCTGAGTACATACTCGATCTGGGCATTCACGCTGCGCAGCTCATCGTCGGCCCACCGCTGCATGGCGGCCAGTACATCGGCGTTGATTCTTAGGGGGTAGGCTTTCTTCTTGCTCAAGGGGCGACCTTTATGACTTAGGACGTTTCAGGACCACCTGCACATAATGTGCTGAGGTGGGCCTGGCGGGAAACTGACAGGTCACCAGTTCCCAACCTTGCCGACCCATATCGCTCAGGTAGTTTTGCAGGTTCTCACTGTCACAATAAGTAGTAATAAAGCCTTTTATTTTGACTTTGATTTCGGCGGTTTTATATTCCCAGTTCATTAGTAAAGACTCCCTGCGTTAACCACTGGCTGGGTGTGCTTATCGCCGCATAGCACCACTAAGAGGTTACTGACCATATTGGCCTTGCGCTCTTCGTCCAGCTCCACCACCCCCTGAGCTTTGAGCTGCTCAAGGGCCATTTCTACCATGCCGACAGCACCCTCAACAATGCGGGTACGGGCAGCAACGATAGCAGAGGCTTGCTGGCGCTGTAGCATGGCACTAGCGATTTCCGGCGCGTAGGCCAAATGGCTGATGCGCGACTCGTGCACGGTCACGCCCGCCTTATCCAGGCGCTCCTGGATCTCTTCTTTTAAGCGTTCGGAGATCGTTTGCGGATGGCTGCGCAGCGCCAGACCGTCTTCTTCCTGAGGGTCATAGGGGTAGGAGCTGGCCATATTACGCAGTGCCGATTCACTCTGGATACTGACAAAGCTCTCGTAATCGTCCACCTCAAAGACCGCTTCGGCGCTGTCGCTCACCGACCAGACTACGATAGTGGCGATCTCGATAGGGTTGCCCTGATTGTCGTTAACCTTGATCCGCCCGCTTTCAAAGTTGCGAATGCGTAAAGAAATGGTACGGCGCATAAAAAATGGAATGGTCCAGCGCAGCCCGGTGGCTCTGACCGAGCCCACGTAGGCACCGAACAGAGTCAGTACCTTGGCCTGATTGGGCTGCACCATAAAAAAACCGCCCAGACAGATAAGCGACAGTATCAACAGAATGAGATGCACGACCACTGCCGGACTCCCTTGGTAATTAAGGCCACTAACAGAGTAGGGGATCAGAACCAGTAAAATCAGCAAGGCCAGGTAGCCGTTTAAAGAAAATCCGCGCTTTTCTTGCATGGGTAGCTCCGTTGTTATCATTTGATATCAATTTGATATCAAATCTAGTTCTTACAGCTGAGTCTGTCAATGTCGGTATCTAAATTATGTTACTGTCCAAGCAGTGTGAAACGAGGGGTATAAGGAAGCTCGACGTTGGAAAATTTTGTTTTAATCTTGTTGTATCTGGCCATTGGTCTGGTTATGCAGCGCAGCAGTTCCATTCCTGCGCAAACAGGGTTGGTACTGAATCAATACGTGCTTTATGTCGCGCTACCGGCATTGGTAATGCTCAACGTGCCTAAACTGACCTTTTCGGTTGAGCTTTTGTTGCCGGCGCTTGTACCCTGGGGATTACTGGTGATAACGGCAGGGCTGGTATGGGCGGTATCCCGGGCGTGTCATTGGGATAAGGCCACCACGGCGGCGTTACTGGTTGTGTTGCCTTTGGGCAATACCTCTTTTCTGGGTTTTCCCATGGTGCAGGCGTTCTTTGGCGATACGGGGTTAACCTATGCCATTATCTATGATCAGGCTGGATCGTTTTTAATTCTTGCCAGCTATGCCATGGTCATGGCGGCGTTGTTTAACCCCGATGTTGCAGCTCCCTCGCCTCGTGGTATTGCTAAGAAGATCCTACTGTTTCCGGCTTTCCTCGCCTTGCTGTTGGCTCTGATGCTAAGAGGTTGGACTTACCCGCCACTAATGACGAGCTTCTTAGACAGTCTGGCGCAAACATTGGTGCCAACCATTATGATCGCGGTGGGCTTTCAGTTTCAGCTAAAACTGGATAACAAACAGGGACGTCCTCTGCTGTTTGCATTGATCACCAAGCTGCTTGTGGTTCCGGCTATTGCGTTAGCCGTTGTATGGCCGTTGGACGTATCGCCACTGCTGGCGCAGGTCACGGTATTTGAAGCGGCTATGCCGGTGATGGTGACCGCCGGAGCGGTGGCCATTGGTGCCAATCTGGCCCCCCGGTTTGTGGCGACCCTGGTAGGGGGCAGTATTTTATTAAGTCTGGCCACACTGCCGCTGTGGTATTGGGGGCTTAGCTATCTGTACTGACCTTATTATGAGGCTGTCCCGCCACAAAGTGCCTGATATTGTCAGCGACTGTATTCACCAGTCTTTGGACGGCCGCTTCTGTGGCCCAGGCGATATGGGGGGTAACAATCAAATTGGGCTCTTGCGTGTTTAACAATGGATGACTGGCCTGCGGCGGCTCCTGACTGAGTACATCGATAATAGCACCGCCGATGCGCTTGTGCTTTAAAGCCTGCGCGAGGGCGTATTCATCCACTACCGGGCCGCGTGCGGTGTTGATTAAAATGGCGTCCGGCTTCATCAGACTCAGGGCGTCGGTATCGATCAGCTTGTCGGTTTGAGGCGTTAACGGGCAATGCAGGCTGAGTACATCGGCCTGACGCAGTACGTCCTTAAAAGGTATCCTGCCGGGACGACAGGCGGCACTGTTTTTACGCTCGGCAATCAGCACCTGCATTCCAAAAGCCTCGGCCAGTTTGGCCACCGACTGTCCCAAGGTACCGAAGCCGATGATGCCCATGGTTTTGCCAGCCAGTTCGTCAATAGGGAAGTTCAGGCAGCTAAATACCGGACTTTGGGGCCAAAGGCCATTTTGCATGGCATCGCGATAGGCAAAGGTTTGGTGCTTGAGAGCTAACAGCTGAGCAAACACATACTGGCTTACGGCGGGACCGGCATAGTCGGGGACATTGCAGACGGTGATGCCCCGTTTCGAGGAAGCGTCGAGATCAATATTATTGGTGCCTGTGGCTGCCACTACAATCAGTTTTAGCTTGGGACACTGCTTGATAATAGTTTCATCCAGCAGCACCTTATTAGTAATCACAATCTCGGCCTCCTGGCAGCGCTCAGACGTCTGTTCAGGGGGGGTGACCTGGTGGCGAACCAGCGAATCACAGGCCGCCTCCATGGGACCTAAGTCGGCCCAGCCTAGCGTTTTGGCATCCAGCAACACAGCGTGCATAGCGTCTCCCAAGGGTAAAAGCATGAGACGGTCAGATTAGCACTGAAGCACCGGCCCTCACAATCTGCCAAAAGCCCTTGGAACTCCTTTATTTAAGCGGCGAAACGCCTTGCAATCTGCGGCTAAATCCGTAGAATACCGCGACCCTTCAACCTGAGGGTGGTTGGGTGTGTAAGTGTATGTCAACGCTTAACGAACTTTGAGGCATTTATGGTTACTATTCGTTTACAGCGTAGTGGCGCGAAAAAGCGTCCATTTTACAAGGTCGTAGTGGCAGATAGCCGCCGCGCCCGTGACGGTCGCTTTATTGAGCGCATCGGTTTCTTTAACCCTTATGCACAGGGCCAGGAAGAGCGTCTTCGCTTGGATCTGGACCGTGTTGAGCACTGGGTCGGCCACGGCGCCAGCCTGTCTCAGCGCGTTGAGCGTTTGGTTAAAGACGCTAAAGCTGCGGCTTAATTTAGTTGTAGAGATACAGGTATAGGATGAGTTCTGCATCGGAAACTATCGTGGTCGGCAAAGTCGGAGCACCTTATGGCGTGAAAGGCTGGGTCAAGATCATCGCCTATACCGACGAAATGAACGGTATTTTTGACTATTCCCCCTGGCTGGTTGGCTCGGGTGAGAAGAGTCAGGAATACCAAATCGAGCAATGGCGTAAGCACAACAAAGGTATTGTGGCCAAGCTTGAGGGCGTGGATGGCAGAGACGCAGCCGACCGGCTGAAGAATCTGGACATTCGCATTCGTCCCGAGCAGCTTCCTGAACTGGAAGATGGCGCATTTTACTGGCGTGAGCTGGTCGGTATGCGGGTGATTAACCAAAACGGTTATGACCTCGGTAAAGTACAGGACCTGTTTGAAACCGGCTCCAACGATGTACTCGTTGTGAAAGCCAACATCAATGATGCCTTTGGTCGCAAAGAGCGGATGATTCCTTATCTGGAAGAGCAAGTGGTTGTTCAGGTGGATAAGGACAACAACACCATCAAGGTAGACTGGGAGCCGGATTTTTAATGACCCGCAAATTTTGTGTGGTCAGCTTGTTTCCGGAGTTATTCCAGGGCGTGACCGAGTCCGGGGTGTTTGGACGCGCGGTAAAAAACGGCCTTGTTGAGGTAGAGTGCTTTAATCCAAGAGACTTTACCCACGACAAGCACCGTACCGTAGACGACCGGCCTTACGGCGGCGGTCCCGGCATGTTGATGATGGTGCAACCGCTTACCGATGCAATACACGCTGCCAAACAGGTGGCGGGTGAACAATCTAAGGTGATCTACTTATCACCTCAGGGAAAAAAGTTGGATCAGCACGGCGTACAGCAGCTGTCGGAGAAGGGTAACCTGATTCTGGTAGCGGGTCGCTACGAAGGCATTGATGAGCGTGTCATCAAGGCCGAGGTGGACGAAGAATGGTCCATCGGCGATTACGTGTTAAGTGGCGGCGAATTGCCTGCCATGGTGCTGATGGACGCGGTGGCAAGGTTCATCCCAGGCGTGCTGGGACACGAACAATCCGCCGAGCAGGACTCCTTCAACGAAGGACTGCTGGACTGTCCCCACTACACGCGCCCGGAAGTCTTAAACGACGAACGGGTTCCCGAGGTGTTATTAAGTGGCAATCACGAAAAAATCAGGCAGTGGCGGTTAAAACAGTCGCTGGGAAGAACCTGGCAACGACGCCCTGAAATGTTAGAACACCTGGCTCTGACTGAGGAGCAGCAGCGCCTGCTGGAGGAATTCCAACAGGAGCTGATGCAGCACGATGACAGTTAATTCCAGGACGAGAGGTTATGATGAGCAAAGTCAATCAAGATATCATCAAGCAAATTGAACAAGAGCAAATGAAAAAAGACGTGCCCGAATTCGGCCCAGGTGACACCCTGCTGGTTCGTGTACGTGTAAAGGAAGGGGATAAAGAACGCCTTCAGCCGTTTGAAGGTGTGGTTATCGCTAAACGTAACCGTGGCCTGCATTCCGCTTTCACGCTGCGTAAAGTTTCCAGCGGTGAAGGCCTGGAGCGTGTATTCCAGACGCACAGTCCTGTTGTTGCTGAGATTCAGGTGAAGCGTCGTGGTGACGTTCGTCGTTCGAAGCTGTACTACCTGCGTGAGCGCTCAGGTAAGTCTGCACGTATCAAAGAAAAGCTTAATACCAAGGCTTAATCCGAACACATCCTGCGTTGACATACTTACACTCGAGAGCCCGCTTTATGCGGGCTTTTTTGTATAGCAAGGAGCCAGGCTTCGCTAAAGGATTCCTCTGTTAACATGCCTCGGCGGAAGGCCAACCCCTGATATTACCAGCCTGAATGTAAGAATAGGGTGGCCACCCTCGCGACTTGTCCGTTTTGCTATTCAGTAGCTAACTTATCAGATATGATGCCTTATAAGCATAATAATGATGGTGTTGACACTGCAATAATGGGACGTTTCGGATTACTCGCGTGGCTTCTGAGCACGTGTTACCTGACAATGACAATAACGATGGCGCTTGCTGAGAACGAGCCATCCGTAGACAGTGTCTGTCAGTCCGCTCCCAAGGCCTGCTTGAAACAGGTGTCTGTGCTACTAAAAAGTACGCCGGAGAGCAGTCGACGTTGGCTGACGTTAAAGCAATATCAGCTGGAATCGTTATTTTTATTAGAAAAGTTCCCACGTCTGAAGCGGGAAAGCTTGGCATTGCTGGAGCGCGAACCCTTGCCACCTGTGTTGGAGGTCAGGGCGGAAATTTACCTGGCCAAATCGTTAATCATCCTCAGTGAGAAAAAATCTGGCGAAGCACATCTACATAGCGCGATAGAAAAACTCAACCATCTCAATGAGGTGGTCCCGAACCCTTTACGACTGGTTGATGTTGCCAACTTATACCTGTACCTGAATGAGTACGGAAAAGCGCTTCAGTTCCTTGAGCGTCTGAAAGAGCAGTACCATCAAAACCGTGACCCAGTATTTAATATGGAGCTGTATGGCAATCTTAGCCATGCCTGTCGCAATTTAGGAAAAATGGAGTGTTTCATTGAGTACAGTGAAGAAACGCTCAAATGGGGGATGATTGAAGGTAACGAGCAGCAAATTGGTGTCGCCTATAAAAACTTAGGAAGAGCGTACAAGCAGGTGGGGCGGTTTAACGAGGCAAAACAAGCATTCAAGTCAGGTATCGAGCATGCCATTACCAGTGGCGATCGTCGCTTAGAGCATAAACTGTATTTGTTTATGGCAGAGGCACAAAAGCAATCTGGCGACCATACCAAGAGCCTCGACTACCTGAGTAAAGTTCAGCAAGAATTACTGATGCCGGGCCATCAAAATCGTTACGTTCAGTTAAAAGGTGAGTTAGTACGCTAAATCAGCGTTTTTGTGCCAGCCAGCGGTCCAGGCCATTGGCAAAGGCCTGTTTGTCCTTCTGGCCCAGAGGTGGCGGGCCACCACCTTGAATGCCACTACTGCGCATGGTGTCCATAAAGTCACGCATATTCAGTCGTGACTTGATATTGGCCGAATCCAGCATTTCTCCCCGGGGCGTAATCACCGCCACACCCTTAGTAATTAACTCGTCAGCCAGCGGCAGATCGGCAGTGACGGTCAGATCACCGGGTTGTGCCCGTCTAACCAGTTCATGGTCGGCCATATCGAAGCCACTACTGACCACCAATG
Organism: Saliniradius amylolyticus; assembly: GCF_003143555.1. Taxonomy (NCBI): domain Bacteria; kingdom Pseudomonadati; phylum Pseudomonadota; class Gammaproteobacteria; order Alteromonadales; family Alteromonadaceae; genus Saliniradius; species Saliniradius amylolyticus. Next base: position 2,019,921 of record NZ_CP029347.1, on the reverse strand, counting down.
CGCGAATCAATGGCGATGGGGGCACGCGCATGGCGTGATTGGCGATCAGTGTCAGTGGTGTCTGGGTGCGTTGGGCGGCTTTAAACAGGATCTCTTTGACCATCACCGGACAGGCATCGGCATCGACCCAAATTTGTTGTGACATGTTCTTTTCCTTTTGTCCTGACATTCGCACGGTTGGGGAATCGTTTGTTCTGCTGTCAGGCTATGGCACACTGATGGCATCGGAGTGTAGCACAGAGACTCGACAATGAGCGCAATACAGATGCCGGAATTTGCCGGTGTACTTTATGCCATCCTCAAGCGCCACCCTGAGGGGATAAAAGAATACGATCTGATTAACCTGTTAAAGCAGCCAGAACAGGGGGTGTTTGAACCTGAACTGGACTTTGGCGACCCGCTGGTGCTGTTTCAAACCCACTTCATTCTGTTCCATCAGCTTTATATGCTGCGCGACCAGCTGCTGGCCGAACAAAGCGGCGATCTCAGTATCCATACTACTCATATTGCTTTAAAGGAGTACCAGCCCGGACAGGCCGGGATCACCGAAACCGACCGTCTGCGGGCTTACTATCTGGACCTGTCCGAACTGGAAAAAACCGGTGTGAACGATGTGGAGCAGTTATTAAATGGCTTTTGGCAGAACATGGATGCCTGCCTGAGTGATGAAGAGCGCCTGACAGCGCTCTCGGAGCTCGGACTGGACGCCGATGCCAGCGAGCAATCTATAAAAAGGCAGTACCGTAAACTGATGCATCAATATCATCCCGACAAGCACGGCGGCAGCCTGTCTAAGAGCCAGTCTCTGACGGCTGCTTATCGTAAGTTGATCTGAATAACCACATTTAGTTATTGCCCCTCCTGATATAAAGTGATAAAAAGTCAATTAAGTTACAGAAAAGCATAAATCAATGATTGTAAATAAGGGTTTACACCCGCTGTTTAAGACCGCTCGATATTATTGATTCCTCCCTTTAGGGCCTTCTCTTATAGGCCCTGGGCCGGAACCGGCCCGCCTGTGCTTAATTCTTTTTCTCTCAAAACAAAACACAAATAGGTAATACCATGCAAAAAGACACCGTTTCCAACGTTCATGTCTCTTCGGAACAGGTCTTAGTGACTCCGGACGAACTGGCTCGCGAGATGCCCATTTCTGACAAGGCTCGCAGTGCCATCGAACAAAGCCGTAAAACCATCGCCGATATTATTCATCGTCGCGATCATCGTATGCTGGTGGTTTGTGGCCCCTGTTCCATTCACGATGTCGAAGCGGCCAAAGAATACGCTCTTAAGCTCAAGCAGTTGCATGAAGAAACCAAAGATACCCTGTATGTGGTGATGCGGGTCTACTTCGAAAAACCGCGTACCACCGTGGGCTGGAAGGGCCTTATCAATGACCCTCACCTGGACGGTACCTTCGATATTGAACACGGACTGCGTAAGGCGCGGGAGCTGCTGATCTGGTTGTCGGAGCTGGAGTTGCCGGTGGCAACCGAGGCCTTAGACCCCATCAGCCCGCAGTACCTGGGCGATCTCTTTAGCTGGTCGGCCATTGGTGCGCGTACCTCAGAGTCACAGACTCACCGTGAGATGGCCAGTGGCCTGTCCATGCCAGTGGGCTTTAAAAACGGCACCGACGGCAGCCTGGATATTGCCATCAATGCTCTTAAGTCGGCGGCTTCGTCGCATAACTTTATGGGCATTAACAAGGAAGGCCAGGTCAGCATTATTCAGACTCAGGGTAATCCGGATGGCCATATCATCCTGCGCGGTGGCAAACAGCCAAACTACGATTCAGTGTGTGTATCGGACTGTGAGCAAGAGCTGCACGATGCCGGTATGAATGCGTCTCTGGTGGTGGACTGCAGCCACGCTAACTCTAACAAGGACTATCGTCGCCAGCCTCTGGTGGCCGATAATGTGGTTAATCAGATCCTGGAGGGCAACCAGTCCATCATTGGTGTGATGCTGGAAAGCCACCTTAATGCCGGTAATCAGAAAGGCGATGGTAAAACCCTGTCTGAGCTGGACTATGGCGTTTCTATTACCGATGGTTGTATCGACTGGAGTACCACCGAGAAGCTGCTGCGCGATACGCGCGATAAGCTGATCACCGTATTGCCCATGCGACTGGATAAACTACAACAGGCCGGATAACCCATGAGCGAGCCCACCAATCCCTTAGCCTCCTTAAGAGCGAAGATCGACCAGTTGGACAGTGAACTGGTCGAGCTGCTGGCCAAACGCCTGGACGTGACCCGTCAGGTGGGGGAGTACAAGAGCCAAACCGGTATGCCCATTTACATGCCGGAGCGGGAGGCGGAACTGATTGAAAAGCGCCGCCAGGAGGCCGAGCAGCATGGCCTTTCCGGGCAGTTGATCGAGGACTTGCTGCGCCGCATTATGCGCGAGTCTTATCAGACTCAGAATGTGCGCTATCGCTGCGCCAAACCAGAACTGAGTAAGGTAGTGGTCGTGGGCGGCAAGGGCGCACTGGGCCGGGTGTTTGTGGATATGTTCGAGCGCTCCGAATATCGAGTGGAAACGCTGGAGGCAGACGACTGGCCGCAGGCTGAGTCGATTCTGGCCGATGCGGGGTTGGTCATCATGGCGGTGCCCATCACCCAGACCGAGGCCATTATCCGCAAGCTGCCCAAACTGCCTGAAGACTGTGTGCTGGCGGATATCACCAGTATTAAATCCGGTCCGCTGAAAGCCATGATGGAAGTACACTCAGGTCCGGTGGTGGGCTTACACCCCATGTTCGGCCCGGATGTGCCCAGCCTGGTTAAGCAAGTGGTGGTGGTTTGTGAAGGTCGTCAGCCGGAGAACTATCAGTGGCTGATTGAGCAGATGCGCAGCTGGGGCGCGCTGCTGAATTTCTCCGATGCCAAGGCCCATGACGATGCCATGAGCTTTATTCAGGTGATGCGCCACTTTGGCACCTTTGTGTATGGCGCTCATCTGGCCGGAGAAGACCCTAACCTGGAGCAGCTGATTCAGTTTAGCTCGCCCATCTACCGGCTCGAGCTGACCATGGTAGGGCGCTTGTTTGCCCAGTCCCCGCGCCTGTACGCTGACATTATCTTCGACAACGAGCAGTCGGTAGGCCTGCTGAAACGCTTTCGGGAGCGTTTCGACAAGGCTCTTTCGGTGCTGGAATCGGGAGATAAGGACAGCTTTATCGGCGAGTTTAACCGCATCGGCGACTGGTTCGGCGACTTTGCCCAAACCAGCCTGACCGAAAGTAAGAAGCTGCTACAAAAAGCCGAGGATGCCAGGAGTTAACCCGGCTTTGAGCTTGTCCTCTTAAGCAGTAGTCGCTGTTTAAGAGGATAAGAATCAGCATAAAACCTAGCCATCAGATATTCACCTTGGTGGTTTGATACCTGTTCAACCGCCACTATGGATTCCGGCTTTTACAGGAATGACGGGGTAAAGCGACAATCTGTTCTATTAGGAAAGTACATAACAATCATTCTGTCATGCCGCACCCGATGCGGCATCCAGTCTGTTTGACCTTCAGTGCTAGCATTGTCCTCCATGCTCTATAAGTCACACCAAACCCAAACCATCGTCGCCCTGAATTTAGTTCTGGGCCCAACTATATTGTCATCCCGAACTTGTTTCGGGATCTAGCTCCTGCTTTTGAGGTGGATTCCACCTTTGGCCTCCCTGCCGGATATGCGGGTTGTGTTTCTCGGTAATATACACAGAGGAGACTCGGTTTGTGCAATCATTGGATAAAAGATGACCTATAGCGCAATGGGTTAACTTGTTGTTAGTATGGGATAAACGGAGAAAACACGGACGTTCCCATGCACAGCCTGCCTCACGGATACCCGGAATTCTCAGTAATACACCGTTATGCTCTCAAAGTAGATCAGGAAACTTAATGTTAAAAGAACTAAGTACGTCATTAAAGGCACAGCTGTATGAAAGAGTAAGTAGCCCGATTTTGGGTAGTATTTTAGTTTTCTGGTTAATATTTAACTGGGAAGCGGTGTTCTATTTTCTCTTGTCAGACTCAGCAATAGAGGATAAATTGGCATATATCCAGAGTAACTTCAGAAATTTTGACCGTAATGTGGTTTACCCTCTATTGTACAGTGCGCTGTTCTGCTTGCTGTACCCCATTGTTTCCTACATTCCGTTCTATATATGGGAGTGGACCTCCTCTCATAAGTTGAGGTCTAAGAGCAAGCTTTCTCTATCAGAGCCTTTATCTATTGAAAACTCAATTGCCATCAGAAAGGAGTTGATCAATAAAGAAGAAAAAATAAGAAAGATAATATCTGATAACAATAACGAAAAAGATGAATTAGAGAGCGTAATAGATAAGCTTTCCAGAGATAATGAAAGACTGTACAAAGTTATATCAAAATTTGAATCCATTCGCCCAGCTGAATACGTTGAACTATCAGATGATCAAGAAACAGTTTTGACGTATTTTTCAAAATTGGAAGACAATCATCAATACATACCGAGCGATATCATTGGGGACAATGACGTATCATTAGATTTTGCTGTTAAAACTCTTGATCAGCTGGAGAAAAAAGGGCTTCTTAAAAAATCAGGAGAAACCTTTGGAATTGAAGAAGGATATGAGATCACAAATGCTGGAAGAAAGTATCTAGCTGATAAGGTGATTTCAGAGCATGAAAATAAAACATAGCAAATGCGAGTTGTCGGACAGATACTCCTCTGCGCTCCGTATCAGCCGGGACTGCTAGCGTTATCAAATTGATTTGGGCAGAGTTGCATGAAGAAGTGGCTTACAGAAAACAAGATATATTTTGAAACGGCCGCGGCGTCGTTATTGGGGATCATGGCCGTCTTGGTCTCAATATCGCAGGTGTTACTGTCTTGGAAACAAACCGAGCTGGCAGAGGCCCAGCTGAATGTCGCTGAGCAATCTATAAGCCCGAGCATCCATGCATTCGTAGTTCAAGTTAGAAATCCGGAAACGGGACGTTTCTTTGAGGAAGAGCTCAGAGTCTATAACCTGGGAGAACCAGCATTAGCAGCGGATATATCCGACGCGGTGTGGTTGCGCGCCAAGCTATACCCGGAGGATACCAGCAAGAACATTATCGAGGTAGAGTTACCTTTGCGCGGCTATTTCTCCGCTACAGAAGTCACTCAGAATGCCGAAGGCCTGATGTTTACATTGAAAGGCCATAAGAACAGTAAAAAACTAACAGATTTCACGAATACGTTCGAGCAGTATGCTGAAAAACACGGTTTTTACGCAGAATTAAGTTTAAGTAGATTTTTTGAAATCGCCTACCGAGATAGCTTGGGTCAAGCGCACACAGACTACTATTCTGTCGTGCCGTTGCGAGGTGCCCGTCAAGTTATCGAAGATATTGGAAAGGCTAAGCTTTCTGGCTATCGGAATAGCTTTGGAAGTGATAATTCAATTGACATTGCCAATGTTACTAAAGAAGAGTTATTGAATAAAATTTTAAACTTCTAGGTTTTCTCGCTGATCATATATCTAACAAATGGCTGTTGTCGGATATACCTACGCTCCGTCACGCCGCAAAGCTAAGTATTATACGACTAAGTGAAAGCATCGAAAGTAACTTGGCGCTAAAGCCTCGCGAATTGCTTTCAATGAATTAATTGGGTAATTTGTATAACAACCAAATATCGGGAAAAAACACGCGGGCTGCTTCGCTTTATAGCCCGCGCGCTTGGGCCACCACACTGGGGCGTTACTAAAGCCCTCTACTGACTGCTAGCTCCCAGCCAGAAAAGAAAAAGCCCTGACTTTCAGGGCTTCTCTATTCATTCCAGAATCGCCACTCTTACTCACTCAGTGCATTAGCCGCGGCCACTTTGGTGGGGCTGACTTCTTCGGTGGGGTAGCAGCCCAGCACCTTCAGGTAGCGGGTCATGCCTTTGAGTTGGTCCAGCGCCATTTGCATGGGTCCGTCCTGCAGGTTGCCTTCCACGTCGATGTAGAACATCTCCTCCCAGGGGTTGCCGTGAATGGGGCGGGATTCGAGCTTGGTCATATTGATGTCGTTGTCTTTGAGAACCACAAGGGCCTCCACCAGGGCGCCCGGCTTTTGTACCGTGGACATCACTAAGGTGGTCTTGGCCGGAATTTGCAGCGGTACCTCTACCGGTTTTCGGGCCACCACAATAAAGCGGCTGTGATTTTCTTTCTGGTTAGCCAGGTTGGATTCGATGGCGGTCAGTCCATAGAGTTCACCACCGGCGGCGCTGCCAATGGCGGCGACGGTGGGGTCATTCAACTCGCTGACCTTCAGCATGGCCGCCGACGTGCTGTCCATGGGTTTCACATCCACATTGCCAAGCTCGGCCAGAAAATGGCTGCACTGGGCAAATACCTGCGGGTGCGCGTAAAGGGTGCGGATTTGCTTGGTGTCGGTGTCACAGCCGACCAGCAGTGCGTGGCGCACCGGATGGGTCAGCTCGCCGACGATGGACAAACTGGTGTGCTGCAGCTGGTCGTAGACTTCGTTAATACTGCCCGATGAGGTGTTTTCGATGGGCAGCACCGCGTAGTCGGCTTCGTTGGACTCCACCTTGTCGATGATCTCGTTAAAGCTCTTACAGCCAATTTCCAAAAGTTCGCCGGGGCGGCGGCTGAAGTATTTCTGCGTAGCCAGATAGCTGTAGGAGCCCTTATCGCCTAAGAAGGCCACCCGGTTTAGAGGCCTGTCGCTGTCGGGGTTGGCACGCTGGGCCAGCAGCATCTGCTGGTTTAATACCGAGTCTTCGATAATCACATGAAACAGGCTGGTGACGTACTGAGGCGTCAGGCCCAGTTTCTGACCGTCTTTAATCAGCTTAATCAGGAGCTTTTCTTCTCTGGCGGTATCCCGCACCGGCAGGTGGGCTTTAATCTTAGTTTCGGCGACATCGTTGGTCAGCTGCTGGCGGCGGGCCAGCAGGGCGAGCAGGTCGGCATCCAGAGCGCTGATTTGTTGGCGCAGGCCGTCCAGTTGTTGGGTGTAATCTGTCATACATCGGGTTCCGTGGTTAATCTAGGTAAAGTCGTTTTCTGTCGCCGTTATTATTGATTTTGTTATCCGGGCTTTTTTCCTGGCCCTTAAATGCGAAAACCTCCCGGTGGGAGGTTTTGCTAATGCCTTGGCACGTCGCGTCCTCCCGTCAATGCGAGATAAAAAACGCGCCAAAGAATACCGTTATCCGTTTCATAGCTGTCAATCTATTGTGCCGCCGCGTCCTTGTCAATAGCCGGTGTCAGCGTGAGGTGGTATTCACTGGCTTCGGGTAACAAGGGCGTGGGCCGCCCATTCACCCAGTCATCGTGGCCGCTGGCAAAATAGGGGCTTAAAGGATGGCTGCTCTGACTGGAAGGCATCTGCAGTATGCCGCTGTCCTCATGGCCCGGGGCCACCACCAGACGCTGCGAGGCGCCGAAGTCATCCCGCGATACATTGGGCATAAAGCTGTCACCGGCCAGTTTGTCATCAGGCATATCGGTCAGCCAGCCCAGACCCGGGATAAAGGGGCTTAGCGGGTGCTTGATGGCAACGGCGTTAAACCGGCCCCAGTCCAGCGTTTGCCAGTTGCCGTATTGGTTATCGAGATCGGCCAGCGCCTGCTCCCAGCTTTGTTGTAGTAGCTCAGGCCAGCTGTCGTAGTCCTTTGGTAATAAATGCGGGGGCTGCTCACTGACCATGGCCCACAGGGCTGACTCCATCTGGTTGCGCACGGCACGAAAGTGAAAGGCGCTATCATGCTGCTCGGCGAGACTGTTTAACTGGCTGAAAACGGCGTTGCGGGTAAAGATGCGGAACTGGCGCACCAGCAGGTAGCCCAAATCGTTTTTCGAGGCATAACCGGACCAGTTTTCAATGGCTCTGTGTGCTGTAGGATAATCGACCAGCCAGCCTTGCTGTAACAGCAGCTCACGCCAGGGGCTTAAAAATAGGGCTTCTGAGTCCATCTGAATGGCAAAGAGATCCTGTTCGGTGAAACTGTCCTGCTCAAACAGGCGCTGCTGGATCTGCTGGGCGCGAGCGCCCAGGGCATAGCCGCCATCGCCGATCTTGTCATACGCTTTACCACCGACGACTCGCGCGTTGGCGGTCCAGAGGCGCTGCTGCTCGGGGTTGATAACTCGCGGGTAGCTCTCAGCGCTTCGATAGCCTTGCCAGCCGCTGCCGGGCTGACTCCAGTCACTGATAAACTGGCCGTCTTCGATATTGCGAATGGGCATGGCTCCGGCGATGCTCCAGCCGATATTGCCCTGGCTGTCTGCCAGCATGATGTTCTGCGCCGGGATACCGCTTCGGTTGGCGGTCTCCATGGCCTGATAGAGGTCTGTGGCCGTTTCCATATTCAGCAGATTCAGGTTGGCGCCCTGGGCGTCATGGGCTACCCAGCGGTAAGCCAGAAGGTTCCCCTCGCTGTCTTCGCCAATCACCGGGCCCCAGCGGGTTTCACGCACGGTCAGGGAGTCTGAATCCTGCCCCTTAATGGCAATAGATTCGTCGTACTCGCTAAAGCGCTCATAACCGTCTTGGGTTAGGTAACGCTCGCCGCTGTCATCCAACTTTAAGCGGATCAGATCATTCCAGTCGCCGTAGCTGTTGGTAAAGCCCCAGGCCACCTTACCGTTGGAACCCACCACCATCAGCGGGGTACCGGGCAGGGTCACACCGGTGAGTTGGTGAGCCTGTCCGTTCTGCTGCCAGTTAAACTGAGCGCGATACCAGATATTGGGCACTCGCAGACCCAGATGCATGTCGTCAGCGAGCATGCCCGATTTATAAGGGGTTAAGGCGCCGCTCACCGCCCAGTTGTTGCTGCCGGTTATGGCATCGCCACTGCTTTTATCGTTCACTGCCTGCCGCGGCGCTTCGGCGAGGTTTGGCCATCCGGTTTGTGGAATGGGATTAGCCGAACGTTTGCTGCCATCGATGGGCGCGTCCCAGCGGCTGCCGGGCGGCTGCAAGAAAGCATAGAGCTCGGGCGGTAGGATCTCGTTAAGCGCGGTCAGTGACCGCTCACGACGGCCATCGTGGTATTGCAAATCCAGGTACATGCTGTAGAGCACCAGCAGTGTATCGGTCGCTTGCCAGGGCTTTGGGGAGGCCTGTAACAGCCAGTACTCGAAGGGTTTGGTATCAAGCGCATTCAGGCCTTGGTTAACGCCCTCGCTGTAAGCCTTTACCAGCGCATGGTGAGCCTCGGGCAGGTCGGTTAGCCGCCGCTCGGCACGGGAGCGGAAACGATGCAGGCGGATCTCTCTGTCCCGTTCCAGGGCGGCTTCACCAAACAAAGCTGAGAGTTCACCGGCGGAATTACGCCGCATGAGGTCCATCTGAAAGAACCGCTCCTGACCGTGCACAAAGCCCAAAGCCCGGGCCAGATCCAGACGGTTGGCGGCAGTGAGGCTGGCCATGCCGCGACCATCTCTTTGGAGACTGACCGGCTGACTGAGACCATCCATCGCGACTTGACCGTCCAGTTGCGGCAGGCTGGCTCTGAGCAGACTATATACGGCAACAGCGGTGAGCAGTATAAGACCCAACAAGCCCCACAACAGGGCTTTGATGCGTCGGCGTGATTGAATTAACACGGATGAATCCCTTTGTTAGCCGGACAGGCGGCCAGCGCCGCCCCGACAGGGTTACTGGTTTAATAGTGTATGCAGAATACGGCGCACCTCGGCAGCCTCGAAGGGTTTGTCACAGAGTGCGTTGACGCCGGTCTGCTGGATGTTGTTCATCTGCATGCTGTTGTTGGCTTCACTGGTGACCATGATAATGGGGATATGAGCGGTGTTGGGGTTAAAACGGATAAACTCGCTCAGCTCGCGACCGTCCATCTCCGGCATATTAAAATCGGTAACCACTAAGTCATAGGTATTGTCTTTGAGCAGAGTCAGGGCATTGGCACCGTTCTCGGCTTCGTCGATTTTAGCCAGTCCCATGCCTTCCAATACGCGGCGAATATGCTTACGAGCCGTCATACTGTCGTCTACTAGCAGCACGCGTACCTCGGCGATATCGAACAGCTCCAGGTCCAACTCTTCGGCGTTGAGTAAATCCAATGTGGCATCAATGGCCCGGTGCAAATGCACGGGTTCAAAGGGTTTGGGCAGAATTGCCACGACACCCGCCTGTTTAAATTCTTCCAGCTTGGCCGGGCGGAACTCGCTGGACACCAGCATAAAGGGGATGCTCTCGGTTTCCGGATTGGACTTGATGCTATTGAGCAAATCCATGCCCGTGCCGTCTTCAAAATACATGGCGCTGACCACCAGATCGGCGCCATGCAGACTGATTTGTTTTTTGGCTTCCTCGACATTCCCCACGGGAACAACATTACCGATATCAGCTTTGTGCAGCATATTGGTAATAATCTTGCGCTGCGTATCTGAGGGTTCCAGTAGCAGAATATTCAGATCAGTTCGGGAAATATGATGCGTCATAAATAATCCTTTGAGTATTAGCCACCGGCCAGCTTGACCTGATAGCCTTTCTTTTCCAGTGCGGCCTTGATGTTATTCCGGTTATCACCCTGGATCTCGATCACACCGTCTTTTACGGTACCACCGGTGCCGCATTGTTTTTTGAGTTCTTTGCACAATTTCTTTATTTGTTCGTCAGGGTCGAGCAGACCGTCGACGATGGTCACGCCCTTGCCCTTTCGGCCTTTGGTTTCCCGACGCAAACGCACGATACCGTCGCCGCTTTTGGGCTGGCTCTTGGGTTCTTCCGGCTTGATCCGGCCCATATCGGTTGAATAAACCAGATTATTGTCGCTCATGATATAAACCTGATTACGCTGAAAAAGGCCATAGTAAACAATAGCACGCGTTTTTAACACTCTAGCTTTAGGATAGAATCACGGGCTTTCATACTCTTTGCGTAGGATCAACAATGAGCATTCAAATTCGACCGGCTACCCTGGACGATGTCTCGGCTTTGGTGGACTTTAACCAACTGATGGCCCGGGAAACCGAGGGCAAGACCCTGAACCCGGATACCCTAAGCGCTGGTGTACGCCAACTTGTAGACACGCCTGCTTTTGGTTTTTACTTAGTGGCCGAGCAAGACGATCAGATTGTTGGCAGCCTGATGGTCACCTATGAATGGAGCGACTGGCGCAATGGCCTGTTCTGGTGGATCCAGAGTGTTTATGTCAAACCGGAGAACCGCCGTCAGGGCATTTATTCAGGCTTGTACCATGAAGTTCAGCGCCTGGGTGAGCAGGCGGGTAACGTGTGTGGCTATCGCTTGTATGTCGAAAAAGAGAACACACAGGCACAGGCCACTTACGAACATTTGGGCATGGTGGAAAGCCATTACCTGATGTACGAAAGCCAATAGACTGTATTGATCTGACACAACTGAGGCGACATTAATTTTATTGAGAATTATTATCAACTGGACTATGATGCCCGCCATTAGTAGCCCATTTGATGTCGCCTTTGGAGGTGGTTGTTGATGATAAAGTCCCGCGTTTTAGCCTTTGCCTTATCGGCACTTACGGTGTTGCCCTCAGTGGCGGCCGAACAGGTCAATGTCTATTCGGCTCGTAAGGAGGCACTGATCAAGCCGGTATTGGAGCGTTTTACCGAGCAAACCGGCGTTGAGGTGAATTTGATCACCGGTAAGGCAGATACTCTGATCTCCCGTATCGCCGCAGAAGGTTCGCTGACACCAGCGGATGTGCTGATCACCACCGATGTGGGGCGCTTGTACCGGGCCAAGGAACAGAATTTGCTGCAAAGCGTTGATTCCGAGGTCCTGAAACAGCATATTCCGGCGCGTCTGCGCGGCGAGGACAACCAGTGGTTTGCCCTGACCAAACGAGCACGCACCATCATGTACGCTAAGGACAGAGTAGACCCGGCTGAGCTTTCGACCATGGAAGCGCTCACCGATGACAAGTGGCAGGGACGTATCTGCATTCGCTCGTCCAGCAATATCTACAACCAGTCTATGGTGGCGGCCATGATCGAGCAAAAAGGCGAGGCCGAGACCTTAGCCTGGGCTAAGGGACTGGTGAAAAACTTTGCCCGCCCACCCAAAGGCGGGGATCGAGACCAGATTCGCGCCGTTGCCGCCGGCCAGTGTGATATTGCCATCGCCAATACCTATTATCTTGCCGGTATGCATGTCAGCGACGATCCAGCCCAGGTCGAAGCGGCACAGAAAGTTGCGGTATTCTGGCCAAATCAGGATGAGCGCGGGGTACATGTGAACATTTCTGGCGCGGCGGTGACCCGCCACAGCAACAATGCCGACAACGCTCAAAAACTGCTGGAATTTTTGATTACGCCAGAAAGTCAGCAATGGTACGCGAGGCACAATCAGGAATACCCGGTTCGCGCGGGCGTCGAGCAAAGCGAGGTGCTTAAGCAGTTTGGTGACTTTAAAGCGGAGTCAATTCCACTGGAAGTGGTGGGTAAGCTGAACGGTGAGGCACTCACTCTGATGGACAAAGCAGGCTGGAAGTAAGCCATATTCAGTGACTGACCGAATCTTTTCGTTTAAAAATGCGCTAACCGATGGTTGGCGCATCGCCGTTTGGGTGCCAGCCTTTGTGCTGGCACTGCCCGTTCTGGTGGTGCTAAGCAGTGTGGCGGACCCTCAGTGGCAGCTGTGGCAGCACCTGACCGACACGGTGTTATCCAGTTATGTGGTTAACAGCCTGCTTCTGGCTCTGGGAGTGGGGCTTGGCACCATGACCATCGGTACAGGCCTGGCTTGGTTATGTCACCATTTTGAATTCCCGGGGCGGCGTCAGTTTGAGTGGTTATTGCTGCTGCCGATGGCGATGCCTGCCTACATTATCGCTTACAGCTACACCGGGTTCCTGGACTTTGCCGGACCAGTACAAAGCCTGCTTCGAAGTCTGTTTGACTGGCAATACGGCGACTATTACTTTCCAGAGATTCGCTCTTTGGGCGGCGCTATTGTAATGCTGACACTGGTGCTTTACCCCTATGTGTTTATGCTGGCTCGCAATGGCTTTCGTGAGCAGAGCTTAAGCCTGTACGAGGTCAGTCAGGCTTTGGGCATGGGGCCGGTAGCCACCTTTTTTAAGGTGGCGGTGCCGATGGCGCGGCCTGCCATTTTAACCGGCGTGGCGCTGGCGATGATGGAGGCGTTCGCCGACTATGGCACGGTGCAGTACTTTGGGGTCAGTACCTTTACCACCGGCATCTTCCGCACCTGGTTTGGTATGGGGAATAGCGTGGGCGCAGCACAATTAGCTGCCTTATTGACTGGCTTTGTGTTTATTCTGTTGATTCTGGAAAAGTACTCACGCCGCAAGATCCGTTATTACTATCAAGGGCATAAGCAGATTACCGCACGTCGCCAGAGGGTGCGCGGCGCTTGGGCCGGTTTCTTGTTTGCGTGCTGTGCGCTACCACTGACCCTGGGGTTTATACTGCCAGTGTTGATGCTATCGCACTGGGTGTTTTATACCGGCTTTGAGCAGTTTGATAGCGAGTTTATCGGATTGATGGGGAACAGTTTCCTGTTAGCCGGGGTCACCGCGATGGTCGTGTTGCTGCTGGCCCTGCTGTTTAGTTATGGCAAACGGCTCAGACCTAACAGCCGCATTCGCTGGCCTATCAATACTGCCTCGCTGGGCTATGCGGTACCGGGAACGGTGATCGCGGTAGGCTGCTTGTTGCCGCTCAGCTGGCTGGATCACCGTATACACGGACTGATGGCGTCCTGGTTTGGTATTCAAACCGGACTGATTTTTTCTGGCACCCTGTTTGCGCTGGTACTGGCCTACAGTATACGGTTTCTGGCGGTGTCGTTGCATCAGATCGACACTGGCCTGGAGCGTATTCGCCCGTCGATGGATCAGGCCGGTCGCAGTCTGGGCCTTTCTCCCATCGGCATTTTAAAGCGCATTCACCTGCCCATATTGCGTCCCAGTGTACTGGCGGCCTTATTGCTGGTGTTTGTGGATGTACTGAAAGAACTGCCCGCCACCTTGATTCTAAGACCCTTTAACTTTGATACGCTGGCGGTTAAGGCCTATGAACTGGCGTCCGATGAACGCCTGGCCGACGCCGCTCTGCCATCGTTGGCCATACTGGTAGTGGGCGTTTTACCGGTTATCTGGTTGTCACGCGCCATCGAAGCGACCCGAAAAGGATACCAATAATGTTGTTAGTGAACGGCATCGCTGTTGCTTATGATGCCAAGAAAGTCGTAGACGACGTCAGCTTTCGGCTGCATGCCGGGGAGATTGGCTGTTTGCTGGGGCCCTCGGGCTGTGGCAAAACCTCGGTATTAAGAGCCATCGCCGGTTTTGAGCCGGTGGCTCAGGGCAGTATTGAACTGGAAGGCCGGGTGGTGAGCGGCGTCAACGAACATATGGCTCCGGAAAAACGCCATGTGGGTATGGTATTTCAGGACTTTGCTCTGTTCCCTCATCTGACTGTGGCGGAAAACATCGGTTTTGGTTTAGGCCAGTGGTCTGCCGACAAGCGCCAGGCACGCGTTCGAGAGCTTCTGGAACTGGTGGAACTCACCGATTTTGCCGGTCGTTACAGCTATTCATTGTCCGGCGGTCAGCAGCAGCGAGTGGCACTGGCCCGCGCGCTGGCACCGAAGCCGGATGTGCTGCTGCTGGATGAGCCGTTTTCCAGTCTGGACACGGAATTGCGTGAAGGGTTGGCTCGTCAGGTGCGTCGTATTCTTCGCCACGAGGGCATTACCGCGTTACTGGTAACCCATGATCAGGCTGAAGCGTTTGCCTTGGCTGACCATATTGCGGTTATGGCTCAGGGCAGGGTGCACCAGTGGGATAATGCCCCTAACTTGTATCATCGTCCCGCCACCCGTTTTGTGGCCGAGTTTATCGGCCGGGGTGTGTTACTGCCGGCCAAGCGAAAGAGCGAGATCTGGCATTGTGAGCTGGGCGACTTTCAACCACTGACAACCGTGCAGGCCGATACTGGTTCGTGTCTGGTGCGGCCCGAGTCCGTTCAAATACAGCCAGAGGGGGTTCTCGCGGAAGTATTGGAATCGGCTTATTTGGGTACCCATCACTTGTTACAGGTGCGACTGCCCAGTGAGCATTCAATCTGGGTGGCGACGACAGGTTCAGAACACTATCAGCCCGGGCAGCACATAAGTTTGGTGCTGAGAGAGTCTTATTTGCCATTGGTCACCGACTAAAAAAGCGGCGCTAAACACTGCCGAATTGATCCACCCCAATAAATCCGAAATATTCCTGTAAATAATATTGATTCTCAATTGCCGATGTTTATAATCGAGAATTGTTTTCATTTGCACATTCATTTCAAAGAAACGGGAATTCTATGCTTACAACAAGAAAAACGGCTTTGGCGGCGATTGTTGCTTCTTTAATGCTGTCCGCCTGCGGCGGCTCTTCCAGTAATGACAATAACGATAACTCTGGCGGTGACAATGGTGGCAGCGGTAATGCTGCCCCTACGGCTATCAGCCTCGACGCTAACAGCGTTGAAGAGAATATCGCCGGTGCTGAAATCGGTACACTGACTGTCACCGACGAAGACGACGACAGCCACACCTTTAGCGTCGACGATGAGCGTTTCGTTGTGACCGGCAACACCCTGATGCTGGCAGAAGGCCAGGCGTTAAACTTTGAGAAAGCAGCGACTGTCACTCTGAATGTCACCGCCACCGACAGCGGCGATGAGAGTGTAACTGAAGAATTCAGTATCGATGTGACCGATGTGCTGGATACCTACAGCTTTACCAGCGCCTTTACTGAAGAATCCAGCGTCTCTTACTCTGGTCAGATAGCACGCTATGTGTTGCTGACGGACATCAAAACATTGATGGATACCGAGTTTGGCGCGGTAGAAGACTTTAATAACGCCGGTTATGTAGACCGTCAGGATGCACTGGATGCTCTGCTTCAGTACTTTGATAACTTCGGCGACCAGTATGATGCTATCTGGGGTGCGACCAATATTCGAATTTCCACTGATCCCGCTAAGGATCAGCAAACCCTGCTAGAGGTATCAGGCTCAAACAAAAACCTGGTCGGTAAGCTTGCGGGCAACGACGCCACTGGCCAGCATAAAGATTGGAGTACCGAGTTTGTGGGTTGGGGCGCGGCTGGTAGTACTGACCCGGAAAGTCTGGTTCGTAGCTGGTTTAATGAGTTGGCCGACAATGCCGAAAGCCAGTTGGCGGGTAATCAGCGTTTGGATCCCTTTGGTGATGTCATCAACAAGGTTCACCTGACGGATGATGGTCTTAATCTGAGCCAACTGATCCACAAGTTTCTGCTAATGGGCGTTGCTTATTCCCAGTCTGTGGATGACTATCTGGATGACGACACGGAAGGCAAAGGCCTGATGACCGACAATACCAGCCAGGATGATGGTGCTGCCTTTACCACATTGGAGCATCAGTTTGATGAAGGTTATGGCTATTTTGGTGCGGCCCGTGACTTTCTGGATTACAGCGATGAGATGATCGCCAGCCCCGGTTATATGGATACCGATGAAAGCGGCAGCATCGATCTGGAATCTGAGTTTAACTTTACCTTTGCCGGTTATGCCGCCAAGCGTGACCTGGGCTCTCAAGAGGGTGTTAAGACCGACTTCACGCAGTCCATCTTCGATGCCTTCCTGCAAGGCCGTAAGATCATTAACGACAACGCCGGTCAGGCTCTGACTACTGCACAGATGGATGATCTGAAAGTGCAGCGAGACATTATTGTTTCGGAGTGGGAAAAAGTTGTGGCGGCAAATGTGATTCACTATGCCAACTCTACGTTGTCTGACTATGAGAACATCAATACCGAGGACTTTGATTATGGTGCCTTGGCGACTCATTGGTCAGAGCTGAAAGCCTTTGCACTGGGCTTGCAGTTTAATCGCTTCAAGGCCATTTCCGATGAAGATTTTGCCAGCCTACATCAGTTGATCGGCGATAAGCCTGTTTTGACTGGCGATATGGACGCCTATCTGGCTGACATCGAAGCGGCACGCGATCTTGTTGGCACGGCCTACGGCTTCGCCGATGCGAATGTGCAGAACTGGTAATTCCGTTCATTAAAATAGAGTCAGGCCCGCCGATGCGGGCCTTTTGTGTTTCTAATTAAAGGTGCATTATGAGGTTACATCCCCTTGTTTTTGCCTGCGCTTCTGCGCTGATTGCCACAGGTTGCGGCGAGTCAAGTAGCCAGAGTCAGGGTGAGGATTTCGGCTCACCGTCGCAGCCGGTGCAAACGGATTTTGATCAGAACCAACTGCTGGAAAGCGTGGTGGATCAGGTGATCCTGCCCACCTATCAGCAGTTTCAGGCCGACTTAATCCATCAACAGGACAGTGTGGCGGCATATTGTCAGGCACTCAGTAGCAGTGGCGATACGGACACGACCCTTGACCAGGCCCGTGAGGACTGGCGTACGGTGATGAGCGACTGGCAGCAGGCCGAATTAATGCAGATTGGCCCGCTCACGGATAACAGCTCTACGTTGCGAAACCGCATCTACTCCTGGCCGAACACCAGCGCCTGCTCGGTGGATCAGGAAGTGATGCTGTCCCGGGAAGAAGGCTATGACATTAGCCTGCGAACCAACAGTCGCAGGGGGCTGGATGCATTGGAATACCTGCTGTTTAACGAAGATCTGAATCATCAGTGCACTATTGCCGGTACCGAGCCGGACGGCTGGCTCGACCTGACCGATGATCAAAAACGTCAGGCCCGCTGTGACTTCGCTGAAATCGTCGTCAGCGACTTAAAGAACAGCGCCGATGAGCTTGTCGAGCAATGGCAGGGCGAGAGCGGCTATGGTTTTCGTCTGAAAAACGCCGGTCTGCCGGACAGTATCTACGCTACTGCCCATGAGGCCGTGAATGAAGTGTCCGATGCGTTGTTTTATATCACCGAAACCACCAAGGATGCCAAGTTGGCGACACCTTTGGGCCTGTTTGCCAACGACTGCGGCGCCGAGCCTTGTGCCGACAACGTCGAGTCGCAGTACGCCAATCACTCGATAGAGAATATTCACGCCAATCTGACCGGCTTGTTACATATGCTGCAAGGCGGGATGGATGCGGAGTCTGGCATCGGCTTCGATGATTATCTTAACGATGTGGGTGATAGCGAGACCGCCGAGCGACTGCTGGGGGATCTGCAAATGGCCATCAATAATACAGAGGGTTTTGACGCCTCTCTGGCCGAAGCACTTCAGAACAACCCGGACAGTGTCGAAGCCTTGCACGGTGAGGTGAAAAAGGTCACCGACACCATGAAGTCCGACTTTATCAATAGTCTGGCCCTGGAGCTGCCGGAAACCAGTGCGGGGGATAACGACTGATGAAAAAAACATTACTAATGCGTCCTCTGAGCCTGTCTGTACTGGCGGCACTGACCTTACCGGCGTTGGCCGAAGGTGATGAAACCAGCAACATTGAGCGGGTTAGTGTGATCGGCACCGAGCAGCAACTGTCGGCCACTGCAGGCTCGGTCACGCGCCTGGACGAGCAGGCACTGGCGAAGTTTGAGTATGACGATATCGGTCGCATTCTGGCTCAGGTGCCTGGGGTAAATATCCGCAGTGAGGACGGTTATGGTCTGCGGCCGAATATCGGCTTTCGCGGTGTAACGCCGGAACGCAGTAAGAAAATCAATATTATGGAAGATGGGGTGCTGATAGGCCCGGCGCCTTACTCGGCTCCGGCAGCGTATTATTTTCCCATGACCAGCCGTATGACGGCGGTGGAAGTCACCAAAGGGCCGGGTACCATTCAGTATGGCCCCAATACTGTGGCCGGTACTCTGAATCTGGTCACCCGTCCGGTGCCACTAAGTGGCGAAGGCATGGTGGATTTGAGTCTGGGCGGTGATGGCTACGCCAAGGCCCATGCGTATTACGGCGATACTCAGGGCGATTTTGGTTATCTGCTGGAAGGCTTGAGGGTTCAGACCGATGGTTTTAAAGAGCTGGATGGCGGTGGCGATACCGGTTTTGAGAAAAACGACCTGATGTTTAAGGCCAACTGGGATCTGTCCAGTCAGTCGGTTGATCAGTTGCTGGAAGTAAAAGCCAGTTATGCCGACGAGGTGTCAGATGAAACCTATCTGGGCCTGACCGACGGCGACTTTGCCGTCAATCCCTTAAGACGCTACGCCGCTACCCAGCTGGCCGAGATGGACTGGCAGCACAGCCAGCTGCAACTGACACACCATCTGAGCTGGCAGAGTTTGGATGTCACCACCCGTGCTTATCGCCATGACTTTGAGCGCAGCTGGGAGAAGCTCAATCGCTTTACCAGTTCCCAGGGCGGCAATGTACCAAGCCTGCTTTCCGTGCTCACTGACCCAGAGCAATATTGGGACTATTACCAGGTGCTGACCGGCGAGAGAGATGCCAGCATTCAGCAGATTCTGGTGCTGGGCGATAACGCCCGGGAGTACTATTCTCAGGGCGTGCAGATGGATGGTGCCATGCCAGTGACTCTGGCCGGTGTGACCCACAACCTGGAAGCCGGCGTGCGTTTCCATCAGGATGAAATTCAGCGCAACCATACTGAGCAGAACTTCCTGATGACCGACGGTCAGATGGTCGCCACCGGTGAAAGCGTGCGTGCCACCACCACTAACCTGGAAACGACTCGTGCCTGGTCGGTGTATATTCAGGACCGGATTGAGCTTGGAGACTGGGCCTTTACACTGGGCACTCGCGGTGAAGATATCGACGGTTACTATCGCAATCGCAATCGCAAGCCGAATGCCGGCGATGACTGGCAGCGTAAGGAGCATCGCATCTGGTTGCCCTCCGCCAGCGCCTTGTATCGGGTGGATGAACAGCAGTCGGTCTTCGCCGGGGTACACAAAGGCTTTGTGCCTACCAGTCCGCTGCAGGATAAGCGCATCGAACCGGAGAAGAGTCTCAACTATGAGTTGGGCTGGCGCTACCGTAACGGCGCCTCCCAGGCCGAAGTGGTGGGCTTTTTTAATGACGTGGATAACCTGAAAGAAAGCTGCTCCTTCTCGACGGCCGCCAGCTGTGCCAGCGATGGTGATCTGGATCAGGACTTTAATGCCGGGGCGGTCGAGGTGTACGGACTGGAAGCCAGCATCAACAGCTATATGCGTGTAACCGGTGAGCTGACATTGCCCTGGTCGGTGGTTTATACCCATACCCAGTCAGAGTTTAAACAGGGCCTGGATTCGGACTTCGATCTTTGGGGTGAGGTCGACCCCGGTGATGAGGTGCCCTATTTGCCTGATAATGTGCTGACTCTGACGGTAGGCGTTGCGGCCAGTGACTGGCGGGTGACGCTGCTGGTGAATCACACCGGCGAAATGCGCGAAGCGGCCGGGCAGGGTGTGGTACTTTCCGGTAAAGTGGTGCCAAGCCATACGCTGGTGGATCTGTCGGCCAGCTATGATGTCAGCGCCAACGGCCAGCTGTATCTGAAGCTCGATAACCTGCTGGATGAGGTGGAAATTGGCAGTCGCCGTCCTTACGGTGCGCGTCCCACTAAGCCTCAGCAGGCGTTTGTGGGTTATAAGTATCACTTCTGAGGAGAAGGCGAGTGTGGGAATGGTTTCAGCAAGGTATAACCGGGCTCTCTGAGCTGCCCGGTTATCTGCTGGATGCCAATAAACGCATCTACGGGCTGTATCTGCTCGGTGCGCTGCTATTGGCCATTCCCGCCTTTTATCTCAAGTATGGTCAGTTTCGTTGGCGAGACTTTGGCCGATATCTGTTTAATCCTAAAATATGGTGGCATCAGTCGGCCAAGCTGGACTATGGCTTGTTTTTGCTTAACAAGCCGTTGAAAGCTCTGATGTTTGCGCCCTTTATTGTCACCATGGTGCCCATTGCCATGGGGTTGTCTGGGGCGCTGGAGTCGCTGTTCGGTGTTATTCCACCACTGAGCCAAAACGAAGCGGTGGTGATTGCCAGCTTCACGCTACTGCTGTTTCTGCTGGATGACTTCACTCGATTCTTATTGCATTACCTGCTGCATAAGGTGCCATTTTTATGGGACTACCATAAGGTGCATCACTCGGCGCGGGTACTAACGCCCATGACCATCTACCGCTCCCACCCGCTGGAAAGCTACCTCTATGCCTGTCGGATGGGCCTGGCACAAGGTGTGGCCGTCGGGCTGGGGTATTACTTGTTTGGTCCTGCGCTGTCCATGTTCGATGTACTGGGGGCTAACGTATTTGTGTTTGCCTTTAACGCACTGGGGTCCAACTTACGCCACTCCCATGTGTGGCTGCCCTTTGGTGATCGCATTGAAAAATGGTGGATAAGCCCGGCGCAGCACCAGGTTCATCACAGTGACAACCCGGCGCACTTCGATCGCAATCTGGGGTCGGCATTAGCCGTCTGGGATCGTCTGTTCGGTACGCTTATCAAGTCGTCTGAGGTGAAACGGGTGCGCTTTGGCGTGGGGCGTGGCGATCCCGGTCATCAGACAATGAAGCAGTTGTATTTGAAACCCTTCACAGACAACTGGCAACGCATCAAACCGCGTTTATCTAAAAAAGCCCCTGTAGCAACATCTCAGATGGATTGATCTTTGCGGCCAGCCCTTCGTAATTATCTCATCGTTGTTAACCCTCATAGAGAATAATGAAAATAGCTGTAGTTGGAGCTGGGTTCACAGGCAGCCTGGTGGCTGACTTTCTAAAGGATGCGGGCCATCAGGTAACGGTGTTCGAAAAATCCCGGGGGCGAGGCGGTCGGTTAACCCACAAACGAACGGATTGGGGTAACTTTGATATTGGGGCCTGTGAGATCCGAGCCACAGACCCACGTTTTTGTCAGTTTCTGCAACGTCTGATGCCACAGCAGCTCGTGGCGCGTTGGCAAGCCAAAGGCTTTATTTATGATGGCCAACTAGTCCCCGAATCTGCCGAACCCTGTCGG
Source organism: Saliniradius amylolyticus (assembly GCF_003143555.1). NCBI lineage: Bacteria > Pseudomonadati > Pseudomonadota > Gammaproteobacteria > Alteromonadales > Alteromonadaceae > Saliniradius > Saliniradius amylolyticus. Next base: position 1,998,033 of record NZ_CP029347.1, on the reverse strand, counting down.
TTCGTCTTTACTCCTGGCATGAACAGTCTGTGCCGTCACTACCTGAAGCGTGTCGAACTCTGTCTCTCGGTACGTATTAAGCACATGCAAAGAACCCAATCGGGCTGGATGCTGTGGGATGAACAGGAAGGAAAATACGGTGGCTTTGATTGGGTGGTATTAACCGCCCCGTGGCCACAGACTCAGCCAATTTTGGCCGAACACCTAGGGGGGCCAGCCGTGGATGAGTTGGACTGGTTACCTTGTTGGAGCGTTGCAGTGCAACCGCAGCGACGGTTGAACACCGAAGCAGATATTATCTATCCAAAACAAGGGCCGGTTCAGTTGATGCTTAATGACAGTGCCAAGCCACGACGAGACAGAGAGGAGTCTGTCTGGGTTATCCAGTTGACTCACGAGGCGTCGGCACAGCTGCATCGGTCAGATCAGGATGAAGTGTTGTCCACTGCGGTTAACGAGCTACAGCAAGTTACAGGCGAAGCTGTGAATGTGGTGCACCATTACAAACATTTTTGGCGTTACGCTAGACTCAGTCATGAAGCTGAAGGGCCGGGAATGATTTTTAAGCCAGAGCAGTCTGTCGCCGCGCTAGGAGATTGGAGTGCCGGAGGTTCCACGCAGGCCGCGTTTCGAGCGGTCGAGCAATTTAAGCGATTCTGGTCTTAGGATCTGCTTATGAACGATGAACAAACCCCAGAAAAATACGGGAGATCTTATGGCAGCTGTTGAGAGAGTCACGCCGGAGAAGTTAGCACCACAGGAGCCGTCCGGTGGACTTTGCTCTAACTGCTCCTGTGAAGACGCACTGGACTTTGAAATCGCCATGGCCTTTCAGCCTATTGTGGATGTGGAAAGACGGGAGATTTTTTCCCATGAAGCCTTGGTGCGGGGAATTAACGGTGAAGGTGCGGGCGAAGTCTTTTCCAAAGTGAATCAGGATAACCTGTACAGCTTCGATCAGGCCTGTCGTGTGACGGCGATTCGGGAAGCCAGCAAACTGGATAAAGATGCCAGAATCAGTATCAACTTCCTGCCCAATGCCGTATATGAGCCAGAAGCCTGTCTGAAGCAGACCTTACGCGCTGCCCGAGAGTCTGGATATCCGAGAGACAATATTACCTTTGAAGTGACCGAGCATGAGAAGGTTAACAGCACTAAGATTGTTGAAATCTTCAAAACATACCAGCAACGAGGTTTCCTGACTGCCATTGATGATTTTGGCGAAGGCTACGCGGGGTTGAACCTTTTGGCTCAGTTTCAACCAGATATTCTGAAGCTGGACATGCTGTTGACCCGGGACATCCACAAGGATAAGGTCAAGCAGGCCATATTACGTGGTATCAAGATGACCGCCGATGCCTTAGACATCATGGTAGTGGCAGAGGGGGTGGAAACCAAAGAAGAGTATTTCTTTTTAAAATTTAATGGGGTTCGCTATATGCAGGGCTACTATCTGTGTAAACCTCAATTTATGCGTATGGCAGCCCCTGAAGATATTAACTGGGAGTAGCTTTGATTAAATCGTTGAAGAATTGGGTAGAGCAGCTGAAGCAGGAAGACAGTAGTGATCAAGGTCGTATCAAGACCGATATTGCTACGGCGGTGCTCTACATGGAGGTGATTCGCGCTGACAGTGAGCTGGCCGAAGACGAAACCCAGATGATGCATCAGCTGTTGGTGAAACAGTTTAATCTCTCCGATAAGCAGGCTGAACAGTTGCTGCACCGCTCTGGCGAGCATACCGATAGTGCCAACGACATGATGACCTTTACCCGGGTCCTGAACGACAGCTGTGACGCTGAGCAAAAACAGACCGTGATGGTAAACCTCTGGAAGCTCGCTCTGGCAGACGGGCAGTTGGACAAGCATGAGGAACATACCATCCGCCGTATCGCGGACTTACTCTACGTGCCCCACAGTAAGTTTATCCAATCCAAGTTGAATGCCCGAGAGCAGTCTGAGTAGAAGAGGCGCAAAGGAATCACTTTTGCGCCTTTTCTTGGTAGATTATTCACTGACCTCCGGCAGGCGGTAGGTCCAGATGCTGCCAACCAGCCCCATCAAGCCTAAGAAAGCCAGGGCAGCATGGGTGGAGAGGGCAGCAAAGCCCGCCGAGATCAGACCTACTACCAACAACAGTAGCCCGATAACGCTGTTGCTGACCGACACATAATCCGTGCGCTTAACACCATCGGCCATATCCACAATATAGGTTTGGCGGCCAATGCGCACGCCCGCGTGGGCAATACTTAAAAGCAGGTAAAGCCCGGCATAAAGGTAAATATTGCTGCTTATCTGACTTAAATCCACTGCCAATACTGCTAAGGCGGCGAGGGCGGCAAACAGACCCCCCTTAAACATCACCTTGCGGCTGGAGTCATCGGCCAGCCAGCCCCAGATGGTGGCCGATAGGCTGGTGCCTAAACTGCTGGCGATCAAGAAGGCCGCGAAGGTATGCGGCGAGGCGCTCTGATTCTGGGCCAGCAACAGCACAAAAGGTGCGGACAGGGCTGAACCCATCAGCAGCGCCCGGGCGATGACAAAGGCGCGAAAATGCGCGTCGGTTTTGAGCAGTGTGAGATTCTTCAGCGCGTCTTTAAGTGCATTATTGCCGCCCTGGGTCTCGCCTTGCTCTTCCTCAACCAGAGAAAATACCACCGCGGCAAACAACCATAATACGGCGGCTAATGCCAACAATAGGGTATAGAAGGCCAAAGTAGGGTCTTCATCGCCGCTAAAAAAGGCCAGGCCAATCACGACGGTTAACGCACCGGAGACACTGGACGCTAAGCCCGACAGTCGTCCGCGTCGCCCTTTGGGAATGGTTTTGCCTTGCACGTCTTTAATGGATACCGAGCACATACCGCGGGCCAGGCTGAATAACACCAGCAGGCCCAAAACGGCAAAACCGGCTTGATTGCCGGAGAGTGTCCATAGGCTCACCGCCATTAGCGCCACACACATGCCCTGAATCACGGAGCCTATCACCCAAAACCCTTTGCGTTTGGGGTGGCGGCGCACCCAGGCGCCAATCGCCAGCTGGGGCACCAGTGAACCGGACTCACGTATGGGGACCAGCAGTGAAATAATCCCGGGCGCAGCCCCCGCGCTGCCCAGAAGCCAGCTTAAGACGATTTTGGGCGATGCCAGAAGATCCCCCAGCTTGGTCATGATAAGGCTTGCGCAGATCAATAAGAAGTTACCCGGTACCCGCTGGCAGGCCTTGTCATCGAGATCCTTGCAGGTGCGGCCTTCGTGCTCAGCGTCAACGATCTGGTATAGCTTCTCTATCTTCATTGGCACTCCTTAAGCGTTAAAATAATCCGCCTTGTTCTACTCGGTCTGGGATATCCACCTGAAAACCGGGCGCTTGGCTCTGGTTAGCCCAGTCCCTGGCAAAGTGTTTGGCCAGCCAGGGCGCATAAGCGTTATCCGGCATATGGAAAAACATAAATGGCTGTTTTCCCGCCCTCTGCCACTGTTCAAGCTTAGTCTGCCAGCGTCGATACCACTGGGGGTTCGACGCCAACGACGGGTGGCCTACATAGCGTACCACAGGCTTATCAGCGGTGGTCACCACGTGTACCGGCACTTTAGGTTTCTTATGTTGAACCTCTTTAAGAAGTTCATTGTTGGCCCGCGCAGCAAACAGACCCTGAGTATCCATAATAATGCGATTGACCCGGTGAGAAGTCAGTAATTCATTCAACTGGCGGGCGTAGCTGACATTCTGGAAGAATTCCGGATGACGCACTTCAACGCCATAGTCAAACTCTCTTGGTAGAGCACTCAGGAAGCGATTAAGCCGGGGCAGCTGTGCAGGCGAAAATCGGGCTGGAAGCTGCAGCATCAGCAGCCCGATTTGTTCTTCCAGCAGGCCCATGCGGGTCAGAAATACATTCAGCTCGTCACTGTGCTCATCCAGATCCTGCCCATGGCTGACTTGTTGGGGAAACTTAAAACAGAAACGAAACCCGGCAGACACCGCCTGCTGCCAGCGGCGCAGCGACGACTCATCCGGCAGATGATAGAAGCTGGTGTTGCCTTCAATGCTGTTAAACACCCGGCTGTACTGCCGCAAGCTGGTTTCGCCGCTACTGCCACTGGAAAGCCAATGGCCTCGCCACTGATCGTGGTGCCACATAGGACAGCCAAAGCCGATGGAACGGTTGTCAGACAAAGGCGCATTCCCAGTTACCCATAGATTGGCTGTGAATTCTAGCAGGCCGAAAGGCGAGATAAAATCCAGCCATAGCCCCGTTCAGAAAACCCAAACAATCGGCATTTTGCCTTTTCGGTTGATCGCACAATTGTTTATACTAGGCGGCTTTATTTGACAGTATTAGCGGCGACGTTCATGGTCGCCCACAACGATAAGCAGTATAGGTAATCACAGATGCGCACAGACTATTGCGGCAATATCAGTAAAGACCACGTGGGTCAGGAAGTGACTCTTTGTGGCTGGGTCAATCGGCGTCGGGATCTTGGCGGCCTGATTTTTATCGACCTGCGTGACCGGGAAGGCATGGTGCAGGTGGTGTATGATCCAGACCTGCCTGATGTGCTGGAAATCGCCAATACCCTCAGAGCTGAATTCTGTGTGCAGGTGACCGGCAAGGTTAATGCCCGTCCAGAAAGTCAGATCAACGCCGATATGAAAACCGGCGAGATCGAGATTCTGGGGACAGACCTGAAAATCCTGAGTAAGGCCGCGCCCTTGCCACTGGATTCAAATCAGGAAAACTCCGAAGAGCAGCGCCTTAAGTATCGCTACATCGACTTGCGCCGCCCCGTGATGTCCGAACGCCTGCAGTTTCGCGCCAAGGTGACCAGCGCCGTGCGCCGTTACCTGGACGACAACGGCTTTTTGGATATCGAAACGCCCATTCTGACTAAGGCCACCCCTGAGGGCGCGCGGGATTACCTGGTACCCAGTCGCACGCACAAAGGGGAGTTCTTCGCCTTGCCACAGTCGCCCCAGCTGTTTAAGCAGCTGCTGATGATGTCGGGGTTGGATCGCTACTATCAGATCACCAAGTGCTTCCGCGATGAAGACTTGCGAGCCGATCGTCAGCCCGAGTTTACTCAGATCGATTTGGAAACCTCGTTCCTGGATGCCGATGGTGTGATGGCTATTACCGAGGACATGATCCGCACCGTATTTAAAAGCTTGCTGAATGTGGAGCTGGGCGATTTCCCGAGAATGAGCTATGCCGAAGCCATGCAGCGTTATGGCAGCGATAAGCCGGACTTGCGTAATCCGCTGGAGCTGGTGGATGTGGCCGATATCCTCAAAGACGTGGACTTTAAAGTATTCGCCGGACCGGCCAATGATCCTAAGGGACGCATTGCTGCGATTCGTGTGCCGGGCGGCGCCAGTCTGTCGCGCAAGCAGATAGACGAATACACCAAGTTTGTCGGCATCTATGGGGCCAAAGGTCTGGCCTGGGTTAAGGTGAATGACAAGGCGGCGGGACTGGATGGCTTACAATCGCCGATTCTGAAATTCCTGCCCGAAGCGGAGGTCAATGGGCTACTGGATCGCACTGGCGCCGAAACCGGCGATATCCTGCTGTTTGGTGCTGACAACTACACCGTAGTCACCGAAGCGATGGGTGCACTGCGTCTGAAACTGGGCGAGGACCTGGAGCTGTTGGAAGGCGACTGGAAGCCGCTTTGGGTCGTGGACTTCCCCATGTTCGAGGAAATCGACGGTCAGCTACATGCACTGCACCATCCCTTTACTGCGGCGCGGGATATTACCGCCGAACAACTGGAAGCAGACCCGCTCAATGCCTTGTCCAACGCCTATGATATGGTCTTGAATGGCTGTGAACTGGGTGGCGGCTCGGTGCGTATTCATGAGCCGGAAATGCAATCGGCGGTGTTCCGCATTCTGGGGATCTCGGATGAAGAAGCGCGGGTTAAATTCGGCTTCCTGCTGGATGCGCTGAAATACGGTCCACCTCCGCATGCGGGCCTGGCGTTTGGTTTGGATCGCATGGTGATGTTGATGACTGGGGCCGACTCTATTCGCGATGTCATGGCGTTCCCCAAAACCACAACGGCGGCCTGTCCGCTGACCGACGCCCCCGGCGAAGCCAATCCTGAGCAATTAAAAGAGCTGGCCATCGAGATCATCAAAAAGGCCAATGACGCTTAAACGGCCCGAATCCGTGCTGGTGGTCATTTATGACCGCCAGTATCGGGTGCTGTTGTTGAGGCGTTTGGATGACCCTGAATTCTGGCAGTCGGTAACCGGCAGCTTAGAAAGCGAAGAAACCCCATGGCAAACCGCCTACCGAGAAGTGTTGGAAGAAACTGGCATTGATATAGAGGCACTGGGGCATCGGCTGGAGGATCACCAACAGAAAAATCAGTATCCCATTCGCCCCGAGTGGCGTTATCGCTATCCCGAAGGTGTCTCCGAGAACACCGAGTATGTGTATAGCCTACAGGTAGATTCCGGGCAGCCCATCACCTTGTCCGAGCACAGTGAGTTTCGTTGGTTGAGTATTAATGAGGCGGCAGAGATGGCCTGGTCTCCCAGTAATGCAGAGGCCATTTTGTCACTGACGCAACGCCGGCATTCATTCCTTAAAGGAGGTCATGATGGCAGGGCACAGTAAATGGTCCAATATCAAACACCGTAAGGCGGCGCAGGACGCTAAGCGTGGTAAAATTTTTACCAAGCTCATCCGCGAACTGGTCAGCGCGACTCGGGAGGGTGGACCGGATGCCGATGCGAACCCCCGCCTTCGTGCTGCTATCGATAAGGCACTGTCCAATAACATGAAGCGCGATACCATCGATAACGCCATTGACCGAGGTGCCGGCAACAGCGATGGCGATGAGTTGGAGACGGTCGTTTATGAAGGTTACAGTGCCGGTGGCGCGGCAGTGATGGTGGAAGCGATGACCGATAATCGCAATCGCACCGTGATGGAGGTGCGCACTGCTTTTAATAAATGCGGTGGCAATCTGGGCACCGAGGGGTCGGTTTCTTTCATGTTTGCCAAGCGAGGGGTGATTTCCTATGGTCCAGAGGTATCCGAAGAAACGCTGATGGAAGTGGGCATCGAAGCCGGTGGCGAGGATATGCATACCTACGAGGATGGCAGCAAAGAGATATACACGGCCCCGGAGCACTTTGGTCTGGTGAAAGATGCTCTGGATAAGGCGGGTCTGGAAGCCAGTTATGCTCAGGTGACCCAGGTGCCCGATAATAAAACCGAACTGAGTAACGCCGATGCCGCAAAGTTACTCAAATTGATAGACACGCTGGAGGAGCTGGATGACAGCCAGGACGTGTATACCAATGCGTCTATCACCGATAAGCAGTATGATGCATTACAACAGTAGGAAGAGTCGACTTGGCCATTATTCTGGGCATTGATCCTGGTTCGCGTATTACCGGTTACGGAGTATTGCGTCAGCAAGGCAGCAAGTTTGAGTATCTGGGCAGTGGCTGTATCCGTCTTGGAGAAGGCGAGTTAGCGGGCCGTTTGCAGAAGATCCACGATGGGGTCAGTGAGCTTATCAGTCAGTTCCAGCCCGACACCTTTGCCATCGAACAAGTATTTATGGCCAAAAATCCGTCATCGGCGCTGGTATTGGGGCATGCTCGTGGTGCGGCCATCGTGGCGGCCACCAATCAGGCTTTGCCGGTGTATGAGTATTCGGCGCGTCAAATCAAGCAGGCAGTAGTGGGTAAGGGCAGTGCCGGTAAAGAGCAGGTGCAGCATATGGTGAGCTACCTGCTGAAGTTGCCTGCGTCCCCGCAAGCCGACGCTGCCGATGCTCTGGCGGTGGCCTTGTGCCACGGCCATACCCAACAGAGTTTGATTAAACTGTCCGGACAGGCCAGTAAGACCGTGCGCGGTCGCCTGCGACAATAACAATAACGAGGTAAACTCATAGTGATAGGACGTATTCGCGGCACCCTGATCGAGAAACTCCCCCCCGAGGTGTTAGTGGAAGCTGGTGGAGTGGGGTATGAGATTCAACTGCCTATGAGCAGCTTTTATCAGTTGCCGGAAGCCGGTCAGGAGACCATTATTTACACCCATTTTGTGGTGCGTGAAGACGCCCAGTTATTATTCGGTTTTGCCAGCAAAGGCGAGCGTGCGGTGTTTCGTGAACTGATCAAAGCCAATGGTGTTGGACCCAAGCTGGGGCTGACCATCTTGTCCGGTATGTCTGCCGAGCAGTTTATGCATTGTGTGCAAAACTCGGACGTGAACGCGCTGGTAAAACTGCCTGGTGTAGGCAAGAAAACGGCCGAGCGTTTGGTGGTGGAACTTAAAGACCGATTAGAGAAGCTGCATACCTCTGGCGGCGCGGTGGACTTACCGGTAATGGATAGCACGGGCGTGGAGAATACCTTTGTTACCACCGACGATCCCAGAGATGAGGCCATCAGCGCCTTGGTGGCTCTGGGCTATAAACCGGCTCAGGCCGACAAGGCGATTAAAAAGATTGCCAAAGAGGGACAGTCCAGCGAAGATCTGATCCGTGAAGCATTAAGAGCGATGGTGTAATGATAGAAGCGGATCGACTGGTACAGGCAGCGGAAACGGGTGAAGATGAGGTAGTGGATCGCGCGATCCGGCCTAAGTTGCTCAGCGATTATACCGGGCAGGACCATGTGCGTGAGCAGATGGAAATCTTTATCCAGGCGGCGCGCAATCGCCGTGATGCACTGGATCATCTGCTGATCTTCGGTCCTCCGGGACTGGGTAAAACCACATTAGCCAATATCGTCGCCAACGAGATGGATGTGAACATCAAGACCACCTCCGGGCCGGTGCTGGAAAAGGCCGGCGATCTGGCGGCATTACTGACCAACCTCGAAGAGGGCGATGTGCTCTTTATCGATGAAATCCACCGCATGAGCCCCATGGTGGAAGAGATCCTTTACCCTGCCATGGAAGATTACCAACTGGATATTATGATCGGTGAAGGGCCAGCGGCTCGCTCCATTAAACTGGATTTACCGCCTTTTACCCTGATTGGCGCAACCACTCGTGCCGGTTCCTTGACCTCGCCATTGAGAGATCGTTTCGGCATTGTACAGCGACTGGAGTTTTATCAGGTGAAGGATTTGACGCGCATTGTGCAGCGTTCGGCGTCGTACCTGAATCTGAATATGGATGAACCCGGAGCCGTGGAAGTGGCGAAGCGTTCACGGGGCACGCCTCGTATCGCCAACCGTCTGTTAAGGCGGGTTCGGGACTATGCCGAGATTAAGGCCGATGGCCATATCAGTGCTGAAGTGGCTGCTAAAGCCCTGGATATGCTGGATGTGGATAACGAAGGTTTCGATACCATGGATCGCAAGTTGCTCCATGCGATTATTGATAAGTTTACCGGTGGTCCGGTCGGGCTGGATAATCTGGCGGCCGCCATTGGTGAAGAAAAAGACACCATCGAAGATGTGATTGAACCTTTCTTGATTCAGCAGGGGTTTTTACAGCGCACCCCACGGGGACGCATGGCGACCCAAAGAGCTTTCTTACATCTGGGGCTGAATTATAACGGCGATTAGTTGGCTGGCTCTTCCGGCCGGACGCTGAGGAAAAAAACACGAGATAGCACAAGGAATAGCTGGGTAAAGAATCGGCGTTGTTCTGACTCTGGCTGATGTTCGCTACTCTTACATATTCATTCATCCTCAGTCTATCCAACGAATTGCTCCCTGGCATCGTAATTTATCGCTTTAAAGAATCATTGGCTGCGAGCTCTCGCCAATGGCAGGCGCGGTTCGCCCTCGGCCTCGCGTTCATCCCACTCGGAGAGATGTTAAATCCCCCTCGTGCGCAGTGCGCACCATGATTCACCCCTGGGCATCGCCGCTCCTACGCATCCATGCGTCCGCGGCATACCGTTCATCGTGAACATAAAAAAAAGCCCGCCTAAAAGGCGGGCAAAGCAACAAGTGTTGAAGGAAAAGAAAACTCTTCCAGGGAACATGTCAACAGGAGATATGACACACTGCATCTGGCTAATGAAGAGGATGACTTCAATGCGCTAGCTCAGAATACGGAGCGTATTTTAGGGAAGATGGCCTCATAGGACAATTGAGTTTTTTTACTATTTATCATTAGTAAAACTAATGTGTAAATAGAATGTGTCTGCTGGATATTTCATCGTTTTTCAATCTTTGTTCTCTATAAACCTTTCTGTGTAAGGGGTTATAGGTTTTGGTTGAATATTAAGCGCAATACAAAAAGTATGGCAATTTTTCTTTGGAATGGAATTTCATCAGGCTGAATACTTATGCAGTCTTTGGTTCTTTATAAATATACCTATAAGGTTGAATAGGTCTTGGGTTTAGGCGTTAAAAACCGGTATTATTAGGGTCGCGACGACGTTTTATGCTGGCTTAAAATAAGGAAAGGTATTGCAAATAACAACTCAACATGAGCATCCTATCCGCGTCTATTACGAAGATACGGATGCAGGCGGCATTGTTTATTATGCCAATTATCTCAAGTTTATTGAGCGGGCCCGAACCGAGTGGTTAAGGTCACTGGGCATAGAACAAGATGTACTATTGGAACAATCCATCGCCTTTGTCGTCAAAGGGGTGACTATAGATTATCGCCAGCCTGCACGGTTTAACGAGAGCTTGAGAGTTCTAAGTCAGGTAGTAGAATTAAAGCGCGCCAGCATCCTGTTCGTGCAACAGGTAATAAACGACCATGATAATGTGCTGGTTAATGCGCAGGTTAAGGTGGCTTGTGTGGATCTTGAAACCATGCGTCCCAAGGCCATCCCACAGTTTGTTTTAGGGGAATTGTCCGGTGTCAGGTGAAATGTCATTTTTTGGCCTCTTTATGCAGGCCAGTTTTCTGGTGCAGCTGGTTATGCTGCTGTTGTTGGGCATCTCTGTGGTGTCCTGGACGCTGATTTTTCAGCGTTCCAAAGTCTTAGGCTCGGCGCGCAATGAAATGCGTAAGTTTGAGGATAAGTTTTGGTCTGGAGGCGATCTCAATCGCCTCTATCAGGAGCTGGCGGCGCGCAATAACCTTGCTGGCGCAGGTAGTATTTTTGTGGCTGGCTTTAAAGAGTTTATGCGCTTGCGCCAGAGTGCATCGGCATCGCCACAGGCAGTAATGGATGGGGCTTATCGTGCCATGCGCGTATCTCTGAGCCGTGAAGTGGATAACCTGGAAAAGAGCCTGCCCTTTTTGGCTACGGCTGGTTCTATCAGTCCCTATATCGGTCTGTTTGGTACGGTGTGGGGAATAATGAACGCCTTTATTGCCTTGGGTGAGGTGAAACAAGCGACTCTGGCAATGGTGGCCCCCGGCATTGCGGAAGCCTTGATCGCTACAGCCATGGGCTTGTTCGCGGCCATTCCCTCGGTGATAGCTTATAACCGTTTTAGCCATCAGGTGGAGAAGATTGAAAACGGCTATCTGAACTTTATGGAAGAGTTCTCGGCTATTCTGCATCGTCAGTCTCACAGTTCCTCCAACGCCGGGTAAGCCATGTACGAACGTAAGCGGCGTCGTCCGGTATCCGAAATTAACGTGGTGCCCTATATCGATGTGATGTTGGTGCTGTTGATCATCTTTATGGTTACGGCACCTTTGATCTCACAAGGGGTGAAAGTGGACCTGCCCAAGGCAGAGGCGAATCCGCTGGATGAGGACTCCAAACCACCGTTAGTGGCGTCGGTGGATGCGGATGGTAACTACTACATTTCCATTGGTGATCAGCCGGACGAGCCTATCAATGGTGAAGACCTGGCCACTCGGGTGGCAGCTCACCTGCAAAATGAGCCTGACACGCCAGTGGTGGTCAAAGGCGATGGCGCGGTGGCATATAACCAGGTGATCCAACTGATGGTGCTATTACAGAATGCCGGGGTACCCTCGGTAGGACTGATGACCGATTCGCCGGAGTCTTGATGAAGCTGTTTCGGTCAGCCCTGACCAAATCCGTATTACTGCATGCGCTGATATTGGTGATGCTGCTGTTTAGCGTCGATTTTCATACGCCTAAACCTCAGACTCAGGCTACACCTCAGGTGCAAGTAATTGAAGCCGTGGCCATCAGTGAGCAGGCGGTTCAAAAACGAATCGACAAGATCAAAGAGGCCAAGGCCGCGCAACAACGTGCCGAGCAACAACGCATCGCCGAGCAGCGCCGTAAGAAGCGTGAAGCTGAGGCCAGACGTTTAAAGGCCAAGCGTGAAGCAGAAGAAAAGGCGCGGCGTTTAAAAGAGCAGAGACTGGCGGAAAAGCGTAAGGCAGAGGCTGAAGCCAGACGAAAGCGAGAGGAAGAAGAGCGCCGTCGGCAGGAAGAGGCCGAGCGTAAAAGACGAGAACAAGAGGCGGCGGAACGCCGCGAGCGGGAAAGGGCCGAGCAGGAGCGACGTTTACAGGAACAGCTAGCTGCAGAGCAAGCCGCGCGGGCCCGGCGCAACAGTCAGCAGGTGCAGTCGGAACTGCAGAAGTACCGAGCTTTGATTCAGCATACGATTCAGCGGCATTTGATTGTGGATCAGTCAATGAAAGGCAAATCCTGCCGTTTGAATATTCGCTTGGCTTCCAATGGTCTGGTGACTCAGGTTAAGGTATTAGGTGGTGACCCCATCGTATGTCGAGCGGCACAGAACGCAGTGTATAAAAATGATACCCTGCCGGTATCCGATGACCCGGATGTCTATGCGCAGCTTAAAGATATTAATTTAACGGTAGAACCCAACTTGTGATGAAACGACAATTAAGTGCATTTGTAATCTTGTTTCTGGCGTTTTTCAGCTCCAAGGCTCTCGCCACACTGGAAATAGTCATTACCGAGGGCGTCGATAGCGCTCGTCCTGTCGCCGTCGTACCTTTCGAGTGGAAAGGGGCGGGGCCGATGCCGCAAAGAATCTCCGAGGTGATTGCCGCCGATTTAAGACGTAGTGGTAAATTTAACCCCATCCCTGCCGGGAAAATGCCGCAAATGGTTAGCCGGGATGCGGATATGGATTACGCCGCCTGGGCGGCGACGGGTGTGGAAGCCGTATTGGTTGGCAGTGTCGAGCCCAGAACGGTAGATACTTATGCAGTGAGCTTTGAGCTGGTTGATGTGGTGCGCGGGCAGATCACCGGAGGTTCGGCCCAGGTACTCAAAGACGGTCAGCTTGTGGACAGTCAGGATCATGTCCTGGCAAGTCGCCAGCATATTATTAATGGCGGTGAGTTTCGCCGTCACGCTCATCGCATCGCCGACGTGGTATATGAAAAACTTACGGGTGAACGAGGCGCTTTCCTGACTCGCCTGGCTTATGTGGTGGTGCGGGATCGCAATCGCTTTGATTTCCCCTACCAATTAGTGGTGTCGGATTATGACGGCGCCAACGAGGTGGTACTGCTGCGCTCCAAAGAACCGTTGATGTCACCGACCTGGTCGCCAGACGGGACGAAGCTGGCTTATGTCAGTTTTGAGAATCGTCGCTCGCAGATTTTCATGCAGGATATCTACACCATGGAACGTACCCGTCTGACTAACTTCCCAGGCATTAACGGGGCACCTCAATTCTCGCCCGATGGCAGACAGTTGGCGATGGTGTTGTCCAAAGACGGTAACCCGGAAGTCTATGTGATGGACCTGGCCAGTCGCCAGCTTCGTCGTATTACTCGTAACCGGACCATCGATACCGAGCCAAGCTGGTCACCGGACGGCAAAAATCTGGTATTTACCTCAGAGCGGGGTGGTAAAGCACAGCTTTATCGCGTAAATTTATCCTCGGGCAAGGTCCGTAGATTAACATTTGATGGGGATATGAACCTTGGGGGCACAGTGACGCCCAATGGTGAAGAGCTGGTCATGGTGAATCGCACCAATGGCAACTACCACATCGCCAGACAGAATCTGGAAGACAATGTGATGCAGGTGTTAACTCAAACCTATTTGGATGAGTCACCGAGTATTGCACCGAACGGTAGTATGATCATTTACAGCACTTTGCACGGGAATACTCAGGTATTGTCGCTGGTATCGCTGGATGGACGCTTTAAGGCTCGGCTGCCGGCCTCAGACGGGCGGGTAAAATCGCCGAGTTGGTCGCCATTTTTAGACTGAATTTAAGTAACCTATTTTACAACAATAAGGAACACCAGAATGCAATTAAACAAAGTATTCAAAGGTATGGTTATTGCGCTGCCTGTCGTAACACTGATGGCTTGTTCTTCAAGCAGCCAGGTTGAAGACCAGGCTTCAACCAACCAGACTCAAGCTTCTCAGGAAGCCGATCAAGGCTCCAATGTTCAGACTCAGCCCATGGAGAAGATGAAGTCTCCTGAAGAAATCAAGCGTGAGAAGCTGGAAGCTCTGAAAAATGAGCAGGTGGTTCACTTTGAATTTGACCGCTCTACTATCCAGCCTGACTACTACAGTATTCTGAATAAACACGCCGAATTCCTGGTTAACAACCCGGAAGAAACAGTCACTATTGAAGGCCACTGTGACCAACGTGGTACCCCTGAGTACAACATTGCTTTGGGTGAGCGTCGTGCAAAGTCTATTTCGACCTATCTGCAAAATGCCGGTGTGTCTGCCTCTCAAATCTCCATCGTATCTTACGGTGAAGAGAAACCGGTTAATACTGCTCAGACGCAAGCCGCCTTTGCCGAGAACCGTCGCGGTGTTCTGGTCTACTAATCAGTAAGAGAGCATTACCATGTTGAAACGCAGTTTAATGACTGTCAGTTTCATGTTGTCAGGAGCCGCCGTTTGTGCGGCTCCTGCGCCTGTAACTGATGTTAATAGCCAGCCACTGGAAGAAAGAGTGGCGACGCTGGAAAGGATTGTTAACTCCCGTACTGGCACCCAGCAGCGAATGCAGCAGCGCTTGGATGAGTTGCAAAACGAAGTCAATGAACTGCGTGGAAGCGTAGAAGTGCACAGCCATAAGCTGGAGCAAATCCTGGAACGTCAGCGTGAGCTCTATCTGGAAATCGACAAGCGCATCCAGGAAGTAACGCAGCGTCAACAGGAACCCTCTCAGCCATTGGTCTCTGAGCCAACAGCATCCAGTACGGCAGCACCTCAGAGTGAGGATCAAGCCTATGACCATGCGGTGAACCTGATTCTGAAAGAAAAGCGTTATGACGATGCCATTCCGGAGTTTAAAGCGTTTCTTAGTAACTACCCGGATTCAGAGTACGCCCCAAATGCCCATTACTGGTTGGGACAGTTGTTGTTTAATCAGCAGCAATGGAGTGAGTCTGAGAACCACTTCGAGCGGGTGGTAAATGGTTTTCCTGAATCCAGTAAGCGGGCGGATTCTATGTTGAAGCTGGCGATGATTGCTCAGAATCAATCGAACCTGGCTAAAGCCAGGCAGTTATTTGAGCAGGTCAGTTCGGAGTATCCGGACTCATCGGCTGCCAACCTTGCCAAGAGTCGTCTGCAGAGTCTTAAATAGGGTGAATTATTGGAATTTGCCTAGTTTTAGAGCAAACAGTCAGAAAACTGTCATTTAATGACAATTAGCGGTTGCGCAAGGCGCATATTTCAGTAATATATGCGCCCGTCGCTTGGGGCGGCAAACAACGGAAAAGGGTCGTTAGCTCAGTTGGTAGAGCAGTTGACTTTTAATCAATTGGTCGCTGGTTCGAATCCAGCACGACCCACCATTTTCCAAAGTTTCCCAGTGTGACTATCCCTCAGTGGGTCGTTAGCTCAGTTGGTAGAGCAGTTGACTTTTAATCAATTGGTCGCTGGTTCGAATCCAGCACGACCCACCACTTTTTCCTTAAGCTTTACTCCTTAATCAGCGATTTATTTAACAGAGATTGTCATCGTTCTGGATGAGAACCAGCGAAGCGGTTCGACTAAAACGCCGGGAGCGTTTTAGAACGTCGAAGCTTAGCGACGACGGCCCGAAAGGGCAAAGTACAGGAAGTACTTTGTAATCCAGCACGACCCACCACTCTTTCCTTAAGCTTTAATCCTTAATCAGCGATTTATTTAACAGAGATTGTCATCGTTCTGGATGAGAACCAGTGAAGCGGTTCGACTAAAACGCCGGGAGCGTTTTAGAACGTCGAAGCTTAGCGACGACGGCCCGAAAGGGCAAAGTACAGGAAGTACTTTGTAATCCAGCACGACCCACCACTCTTTCCTTAAGCTTTAATCCTTAATCAGCGATTTATTTAACAGAGATTGTCATCGTTCTGGATGAGAACCAGCGAAGCGGTTCGACTAAAACGCCGTTAAACGAATGAAGTATCACGCTCAGCTGACGTCAATTCCCGGGAACCTCTTGAAATCCGCTACTGCCAAATAGACATAGTAACTATGTCATTTTTTACGGTTGCGGTATAATTCGCGGCCATTTTATCCAGTGAGTGGTTCAACGATGCAAGCACAGACCATTGATAATCTTGATTTCACCTTCCCGCCTAAGCCTCGGCCGCTGAGCGAGGAGGAAAAGGCGGACTATAAGGCTCGTATCAAAGAGCTACTCAAGGCTCGTAATGCCACGTTAGTAGCGCATTACTATACCGACCCAGAAATCCAGGCTTTGGCTGAGGAAACTAACGGCTGTGTGGCTGACTCTCTGGAGATGGCGCGCTTTGGTCGTGATGTGGAGGCTGACACCCTAATAGTGGCTGGTGTCCGCTTTATGGGGGAAACAGCTAAGATTCTAAGCCCGAATAAAACGGTATTGATGCCGACTCTGGAAGCCACCTGTTCACTGGATATTGGCTGCCCTGCGGATGAGTTCAGTGAGTTTTGCGACCAACACCCTGATCGCACCGTGGTGGTTTATGCCAATACCTCTGCCGCCGTTAAGGCTCGCGCCGACTGGGTAGTGACATCCAGTATTGCGCTTGAAATTGTTGAACACCTGGACAGTCAGGGTAAGAAGATTCTGTGGGGGCCGGATCGCCATCTGGGTAACTACATTCAGAAACAAACCGGCGCCGATATGCTGATGTGGCAGGGCGCTTGTATCGTGCATGACGAGTTTAAGGCCAAGGCGCTCGGGCAGCTAAAACAGATGAATCCGGACGCAGCGGTACTGGTACATCCTGAATCTCCTTCAACCGTGGTGGACATGGCCGATGCGGTAGGTTCTACCTCGCAATTGATTAAAGCGGCACAGACCATGGACAACAAACGCTTTATTGTCGCCACCGACAAAGGCATCTTCTATAAGATGCAGCAGTTAGCCCCAGAGAAAGAATTTATCGAAGCGCCTACGGGGGGTAACGGAGCTACCTGCCGAAGTTGTGCCCATTGCCCCTGGATGGCGATGAACGGGTTGCAGGCCATTGAACAATCATTGGTGGACAATAGCGGTCACGAGATCTTCGTAGATGATGAGCTCAGAGATAAAGCGCTGGTGTCTCTCAACCGTATGTTGGATTTTTCAGCGAAGTTGAAGCAAGAGGCCAGCGCCTGAGCAGAATGGTGCTGGTAGCAAATATTGCTATTTTGCTTACTTTCCCTGCAATCAGGCTCGAAAGGCTAATTTCTTCTTGATAAACATAGGCGTTTTCCCTACACTACGCCGCGCTTATCAGGGTGTTTGATGCCTTGAAACACAATTTGGTGAGGTGGCTGAGTGGGTAAAGACCGCAGTCATCTCGGGGCAACTTAACGTTGCGCCGAAGCGGGCTGAACGCGAGGTCGTGGATGACCGAGCTGGGAGCCTGTGTCAGGGAAGCCAAAAGATTCCTGAAACAACAAATGGTGAGGTGGCTGAGTGGTCGAAAGCGCACGCCTGGAAAGTGTGTATACGTTTGTAGCGTATCGAGGGTTCGAATCCCTCCCTCACCGCCATATTTAAACAAAAACGCCTCGGCAATTGCCGGGGCGTTTTTGTTTAAATCCGGTGATGGGTGGACTTGGTTCGAAGCCTGGTTCGACCAAAACGCCGGGAGCGTTTTGGAACGTCGGAGCCTTGGCGACGACGGCCCGAAAGGGCAAAGTCCAGGATGTACTTTGTAATCCCGCCCTGCCTTTTATTTATCTGCTTTGTCTCTCGGCATCCGCAGGAGCGTTGTTGTTTAAACGTGGTGGTGGGTGGACTCTATGTATCGTTTTCGGTACTTTAATGGCACGTCAGAATACTAAGAGTGAGTCACAGCATCACAAACGTGACTTCAAATAGGCGAATACTTGTTTTCTCTGCTCGGGCGATAACCGAGTGATAATATCTCTTAAATCGTCCGGTAAGTGCTCTTTAGGGTTACCACTAGTGTGGAAGACAAAGTAATCAAAAAGGTGCTTCCAGGCTTCCCGGGTGGCTGTGTCCAACTCGGATATACTCAGCATGCTGTGCATTAAGCTGGTATTTGGAGAGACGTTATTATCGCTAAGTCCACCCCACCAGTAATTGATTAAAATATTGAGTGAGTCCATTGATTCGACGCCGTGCCACCAGGGTGTGGGTATGTAAATGACATCCCCGGGCTCAAGCACAGCTTCTTGCGATGCCGCCATGGCCTTTTGGAATCTGGGGTAGCGTTCCAGGTCTGGGTCTCTGATATCTACCAGGCTTGTGGGTACTCCACCGGGGGAGTTCAGCATCGGGCCCACATAAAGATTTGCAACCTGCTCAGGCGGGTAAAGCGTAAACCTGCGTCTTCCGGCAACGACCGCCGCAAAGTTAAAGTTGATATCGAAGTGAGGCGCTACTAATGCCTCGTTGCCCAGCCACATAGTTGGCGGTACATGACTGTCTAATAGGGGCATGGAGTGATCGTCAGTGAAGCCAGGCAGAACCTTGTTCACGGCGGCCGCCTGCACGGAAATTGCCGGGGACTGAGGTTTATTGCGTTGAGACAGCAGGAAATCTAAGGTCGATGATAAGCGGGTCTGACGACGCTCAAAGTTAACACCATTAAAACCGTCATCGTAGGAAAATCCACCGGCAATGTGAGGCGAACCAATGATGGTATAGACGGGCGATCCATCATCCAATGACTTGATAAAGTCAGTGACTTCCTGGGGGCCTTTTTTGCCTGCTTCAACGACTGGCCAGTCAGATACGAGCCCGCGCATCACGGCGGGTTGGTTCAGAGGTTGTATTTCATCTTCAAACCGGGACAAGGTGACATTGTGCCACTCCCTGACCTGACTCTGCGAGGGGTTCATATCGGGTCCTTCAGACAGGTTGTCTCATTAAGCAATGATTGTTGCTAGCGAATCAATCTGGCTTTATGGGCTTCATCATATATCGCTGCAACAGCGGTGATAAGGTACATGGAGTCACCCATGAGTTCAACGGCTTGGGGCGGGGGAGTGGTTCTATTCTATCTCGGTGACTATTTATATAGCCGCAGGGGAGGCGCCCCTTACTGCAGGGGCGCTGTGTGTTTTAGTCACTAAGCTGCATCTGGTTTTTTGCCGTCTGCAAGTTGGCTTCTACGTAACTGTTGGGCGACATTATAGATGCCTCATACAGGTCTGAGATAGCTGCGGTGTGTTTCGACAACTTCAGACGTGCCATTGCACGATTACTTAATGCAAACGATGTGAGTTCTTTTCGGGTATGAGCGGGAACATCCATCTCATTCGAGAACGTAAGCGCTTTACTGCAAAGCGTTTCAGCTTCTTCATAGCGACTAAGGCGAATGTTAGCGACACAGCGGTTGACCTCACTAACAAATAGCGCATTGGGACTGTCGACCTTGCCAGATTTTGACTCCAGCGCCTTTTGGTAGTGCCCCGACTCGATGAAGTTCGCTAAGTCGCCATCATCAATGATCATCAGTTTATAAGCATCGGTGATAGCCCAGGTGCTCGTGCTCATCATACCAACAGTCAGTAGCAGTGTTTTTAGGGTTAACGGTTTCATCGGTGTTCTCCTTTGTTGACATCAGCCTCGCTGACACCCTTACTCTATTGCGACCCTGTTAAAGCGACAAACGATAAAAATCACAGCGACGGTTGAGATAAATTAACTCATGTGTGAAAAAGTCTTAACTATCCACTCGGCAAAGCTTTTTAAAGCAGAGTTGGCTACTGTGGCCTCGTGTTGAACCAGATAGTATTTGTCCCGCGTTGGTAGCTGCTGAGAAAACATCATGTGCAACCCACCATCATCTAACCAGGACTGACTGATGGGCAAAGGGATTAATGCGATACCCATCCCTTGCTGTGCGGCACGGGCAACACCAAACATACTGTCAATTTGCAGGATCTGTGAAGGGGCGAAATCATCGATGCCCACCTTTTCTGCCCATTGGTGCCAAGCCCAGGGCCGTGCCCGGTGGAGGATGAGTGGGACCTGATTCAAACATTGATAATTATCACGTTGCCAGGTTTTTAAAAGTTCGCGATTGGCTACCGGCAGGTAAGACAGTGCGAATAAGGCACGAGCGATTCCTTCCGTGGGTTGATGCTGAGAAAGAACGACTGACAAGTCTGTATGGCTGGCGTTTTCACTTCGGGTTCTAACCGTGTTGACCTGTAAGTTGATTTCCGGGTGAGCCTGCGTCCACTGGCTCAGCTTGGGCATTAACAACTCACTGGCAAAGAATTCGGGTAACGCAATACTGATCTGTTGGTTTTGTTGCTGCTGACTGAATTGATTAATCATGTTGGACAGATCTTCGATCAATGGGGCGACCGCCTCATAAAAATTCTTTCCCGCCGGGGTCAGGGCAATAGAGCGTGTCTGGCGGTGGAACAGACTCAGCCCCAGCTGCATTTCAAGTTGTTTAATTTGGTGGCTGACCGCAGACGGGGTCAGATAGAGTTGCTCAGCGGCTTTCTTGAAGCTCAAGGTGCGCGCCGCTACACAGAAGGAGCGTAATCCGCGAATGGGCGTGTGCATAGTCAAATCCGTTCCCTGTTAAACGCAGCACTTTTGCAAATGCCAGGCCACCTTTTATCTGCACGGTTTTATTGGGACTGAGGCGCTACCTGAGGCATGACCATCTCACTACAATGGCGCAAGTGCGCCGAAATGGTGCGTGAACGGCTTAATATGAATCATTGACTCCGGTTCTGACTTTACTTCTGACGAAAAAACCATTAGTTTTTCTGTGTTTTCTTTGCTTGGGAAGATTTATGACGCGGCAATTTTCGACACTGCTATTGATGCTGGCTTTGATTTGCCAGTCTTTGGCCTTTGTCGCTATGGCCTGCGAAGAGGAGCATGTTATTGCTTCGGGTGATTCCCAAATGAGCGTGATGCATCATGATATGGGTACGGATAGTACCAGTACACAGCATCCCTGCTGTAATGACGATGAGCAGTGCCCTCAGGAACTGTGTGGTAGCCACTCTGGTGTTATGACTTATCAATGGCGAGCTGTACCTCTCTCAGCATCGACCCGTATTGAAGCAGGCATCACCGAACCCCCGTTGAGTCCTGCCCGCTCTTTGTTCCGCCCACCGATTTTCGCCTGATATAGGGATAGTGCGTCCATTTTTTGCCCGGGCGTATCTTAAGAGTCAGTAAATAACCGACTGGCAAACATCACATTCTTTATCAGGTGAGTCACTATGATTCGGATACATTGGTTATGCGCCACAGCAATGATGGTCTGTGCAATGCCGCTGCATGGCGCGCCATTAACATTAGCGCAGGCAATCGAGCAAGCCCAGGCACAAGACCTGTGGCTTAAGCGCAGTCGTCACCAACAGAGCGCTCTCAGGGCGCGCAGCATGGCTGCAGGAGAGCTGCCCGATCCCGTGGCAACGATGGGGTTAAAAAATATTCCAACCGATACTTTTGCGTTGGATCAGGAGCCAATGACCCAGGTGAGTGTCGGGCTAATGCAGATGTTTCCGCGAGGCAACAGCCGAGCTCTTAAGCAGCAAAAACTTGCAGACAAAGCCAGTGAGCACCCCTTTATGCGTGCTGAGCGTAAGGCCAGTGTTGCGCTTAAGGTTTCCCAGCTTTGGCTCACGGCCTACCAAGCTCAGCAAACCATTCAGTTGATTGAGACTGACCAAAGTTTGTTTCAGCAATTGGTAGATGTGGCCAGCGCCGGTTATGCCAGCACAGCTGGTAAAATGCGACAACAGGATGTTATCCGCGCCCAGTTGGAGCTGGTGCAGTTGGAAGACAGGCTGACGGTCCAGCGCCAATCTTACGAAACCGCGGTTGCTGCGTTATCTGAGTGGCTCAATACCGACCCCGTAGAGATAACACAAGCCTTGCCTGTAATGAGTGTGAGTCAACCAGCGATTCTTACGCAGACTCAACAAAATTGGCCTCAATGGGTGAGTGGTCATCCATCGGCATTGCGCTTGCAGGTGTCCCAGCAGGTGGCGCAAACGGATGTGGCGATCGCCGAGCAGTCCTATGAACCTCAATGGTCGGTTAATGCCAGTTATGGCCACCGTCAGGATGCGCCCAACGGCATGGAGCGGGCTGATTTTTTCTCGGTGGGGGTGTCGGTGGACTTGCCCCTGTTTACCGAGCGGCGTCAGGATCAACAGATGTCGGCTGCGGTAGCGGAGTCGGAAGCAATAAAAACCGAATACCGCTTGCAAATACAATCGCTGGTGGCGGCAGCAAAAAAAGAGAAGCAGACGCTGAAGCGTCTACAACAGCGTCGGGCGTTGTATAAATCCCAGTTGCTGACTCAGATGCATGATCAGGCGGAGGCTGCGCTGACCGCTTACACCAATGACGATGGTGATTTTGCCGAAGTGGTGCGGGCTCGGATTGCTGAACTGAATGCGCGAATCACTGCCTTGAGCATCGATGTCGAGATTCAAAAAGCCATTTCAAGACTGAATTATTATCTGACCGATGCCCGGGATGCATCGGCAGGAGGTAGACTGTGAAAGACTCATCAAAAACATTACTCACACTATTGATTGGGCTGAGTGTCGGTGCGGTTGCTGGCAGCGTTTTCTGGCCGTCGTCATCGGACTCGGGGAAAGGGAGTCAGGGGGGCGAGAAAGAGCCCTTGTATTGGGTGGCTCCCATGGACTCGAACTACCGTCGTGATGAGCCCGGTAAATCCCCAATGGGAATGGACTTGGTACCCGTGTATGAGGAAGACAGCAGCGCCGATAAACATGGGCCGGGCACGGTCACCATTGAGCCTCATGTGCAAAATAATCTGGGTGTGAGAACCGGCACCGTTAAACGCGGAATCATCGACAACACCATTAAAACCGTGGGCTACGTGCAATACGATGAAGACCGGCTGGTGCATCTTCATCCGCGAGTCGAAGGCTGGATAGAGACGTTATACGTCAAGGCCGCGGGGGATCCGGTCGAGCAAGGTCAGCCCGTGTATACCCTGTATTCGCCGCAACTGGTTAATGCCCAGGAAGAGCTTCTGATCGCCTTGAAGCGAGGCAACCAGGCCTTGATTGGGGCGGCAAGAGAGCGGTTAAGTGCATTGCAGATGTCCGCTCCTTTTATTGATCGACTGGAACAGTCTCGTCAGGTGCAACATTCCATCACCTTCTACGCCCCGCAGTCTGGTGTGGTTGATGGGCTTAACATTCGTGAGGGTTTTTATGTTAAACCCGGCACCACGCTGATGAGTATCGGTCAGTTAGACTCGGTTTGGGTCGAGGCCGAAGTGTTTGAGCGTGACGCAGGCAGCATTCAACCTGGCCTGCCTGTAACCATGACGCTGGACTACCTGCCGGGGCGAGAATGGCAAGGCTCGGTGGATTACGTCTACCCGAGTCTCAATGCGACGACTCGCACACTACGGGTCCGACTGAAGTTTGAGAATCCGGATAATACCCTGAGGCCCAATATGTTTGCGCAGGTGAGTATTCAGACCGCCGTAACGGAGCCCGAATTGCTGGTGCCCAAAGAAGCCGTGATCCGCACCGGTAAGCAGGAACGAGTGGTGCTGGCCCTCGGTGACGGGGCCTTTAAATCCATTGCGGTAACACTGGGGCGTGTGGGTGATGACGCTGTGGAAGTGCTGGAAGGCTTAAATGAAGGCGATACCGTGGTGACCTCAGCGCAGTTTTTGATTGACTCTGAATCCAGTAAAAACTCCGACTTTACCCGTATGTCACCTCAATCCGAGCCAGATTCTGTGTGGGTGGAAGGTGAAGTCAACTCGGTGGACATTCAGAGCCGCACTGCCAATCTGGACCATGGCCCTGCAGACGCATGGGACTGGCCTGCCATGACCATGGATTTTGCCGTCGGTGACAGCGTGGATATCAATGCCTTGAGTCAGGCCAAGACCCTCCACTTTGAAGTGACCAAGACCGACTCGGGGGATTATGTGATGACGGCCATTCACGTAATGTCCGAGAAGTCCGCCTCGCAGGATGTCGCGTCCGCCACAGTGGATGGCACCATTAATACCATAGACGCCGAAACGCGTGTGCTGAATATCAGCCGTGGGCCGATTGAAAAGTGGAGCCGACCTGCCACCACCATGGACTTTGTCGCCGCTGAATCGATCGACCTCTCTGCTTTCAGTGTGGGCCAGGAGGTTACTTTCACCTTTGAGATACGCGATGAATTTGTGATTGTGTCGATGTCTGCCAAGGGTGGGGAACATGCGCACCACGATATGACTGAGGAGGATGTATGATTCAGGCGGTCATTCGATGGTCGGTACATAACCGCTTTTTTGTTCTGCTCATGACGCTGATCCTCGTCGGCGGTGGTTTGTATGCGGTTAAAAATACGCCGGTCGATGCCATTCCCGATTTGTCCGATGTGCAGGTGATCATTAAAACCTCCTATCCGGGACAGGCGCCACAAGTGGTGCAGGATCAGGTTACCTACCCGCTGACCACGGCCATGTTGTCGGTGCCCGGGGCGCAAACTGTGCGCGGCTTTTCGTTTTTCGGTGACTCCTATGTCTACGTGATATTTGATGATGACACTGATCTGTATTGGGCTCGCAGCCGGGTGCTGGAATACCTGAGTCAGGTGGCACCATCGTTGCCCGATACGGCCAAACCGCAGTTGGGGCCCGATGCCACCGGGGTGGGTTGGGTGTACCTGTATGCGCTGGTGGATCGCACGGGTCAGCATGACCTCAGCGAGCTGCGAAGCATTCAGGACTGGTTTTTGAAGTATGAGTTGCAAACGGTCTCCGGGGTATCAGAAGTGGCACCGGTCGGCGGTATGGTCAAGCAGTACCAGGTGCAGGTCGACCCGGATAAGCTGCGCGCCTACAACCTGCCACTGAGTCACATTCAACAGGCACTCAAGCGCGGTAATCAGGAAACCGGGGCGTCTGTGGTAGAGATGGCCGAGGCTGAATATATGGTCACGGCGTCTGGTTATATTCAAGGCATTGACGATATTGAGCAGATCCCACTGGGGATGAACGACCAGGGCACACCGCTCACCATTGGTGATGTGGCACGGGTGAATCTGGGGCCGCAAATGCGCCGCGGCATCGCCGAGCTGAATGGCGAGGGTGAGACGGTCGGCGGTGTGGTGGTGATGCGTTTTGGTGAAAATGCCCAGAAAACCATTGATGGGGTCAAAGACAAACTCGAGCAATTACAACAAGGGCTGCCTGAAGGTGTAGAAGTTGTCACCGTCTATGACCGCTCCGGTCTGATTGATGATGCCGTCAATCATTTGTGGCAGAAGCTTGCGGAGGAATTTGCCATTGTGGCCCTGGTGTGTGTCGCGTTTTTATTTCATGTGCGTTCGTCATTGGTGGCTATCATCAGCCTGCCAGTGGGGATTCTGGCGGCCTTTATCGTCATGTACCTGCAAGGTATTAACGCCAATATCATGTCGCTCGGCGGCATCGCCATTGCTATTGGAGCCATGATCGATGGCGCCATTGTAATGATCGAGAATTTGCACAAACATATGGAGAAAACACCACTGACGGCCGACAACCGCTGGCAGGTGGTGGCTCGTTCGGCGTCTGAAGTCGGTCCGGCGCTGTTTTTCTCGCTATTGATCATCACTGTGTCTTTCTTGCCGGTATTTACACTGGAGGCGCAGGAAGGACGGATGTTTGCGCCGCTGGCTTATACCAAAACTTACGCTATGGCCGCTGCAGCCGCTTTGGCGGTGACACTGGTGCCTGTGTTGATGGGCTATTTTGTGCGAGGCAAAGTACTGCCTGAGCAAAAAAACCCATTAAACAAAGGATTGACGGCGCTGTACCGGCCGGTGCTGAAGCTGGCGCTGGGTTATCCGAAAACGACTGTGCTGCTGGCGGTGCTGGTGACCCTAATCGGATTCTGGCCGGTGAATAAGATTGGTAGTGAGTTTATGCCGCCGCTGGATGAAGGGGACTTGATGTATATGCCAACGACCTATCCGGGCATTTCCATTGGTAAGGCCAGAGAACTGTTGCAACAAACCGATAAGTTGATCAAAACCGTCCCTGAGGTGGAGACGGTGTTTGGCAAGGTAGGGCGGGCCGAAACGGCCACCGACCCCGCACCACTGACCATGATCGAAACCTTTATCCAGCTTAAGCCCCGCAGCCAGTGGCGTGAGGGGATGACGACGGAGAAACTCAAACAGGAGCTGGATAACCTGGTCAAATTTCCCGGGCTCACTAACGCCTGGGTAATGCCGATTAAAACGCGCATCGATATGCTGGCTACGGGCATTAAAACGCCGGTGGGCATTAAGGTAGCCGGACCTGACCTGGGGGTGATTCAGGAGTTAGGGCAGCAGCTTGAAACCGTTATCAGTGATATCCCGGGCACCGCCTCAGTGTATTCGGAACGCGTGGCCGGTGGCCGTTACCTGCGAGTGGATATCGATCGCCAGCGGGCCGCCCGCCATGGCCTGAATATCGCTGATGTTCAGCAAGTGGTGGCCACCGCCATTGGCGGCATGAATGTCACCCAGAGTGTCGAAGGACAGGAGCGTTATCCTGTGAACCTGCGTTACCCACAGGACTATCGGGATTCACCGGAAAAGCTGGCGAGACTGCCTATTGTCACCCCGCAGGGTCACCGCATTGCGCTTGCCGATGTGGCAGAGGTTTATGTGGATGATGGACCGCCGGGAATCAAGAGTGAAAATGCCCGTATTAACGGCTGGGTGTATGTTGATATTGCCGATGTGGATGTGGGCTCCTATGTGACTCGTGCGCAGCAGGTGGTATCGGAGAAGCTGACATTGCCACCCGGGTATTCGATCAATTGGTCGGGACAGTATGAATACATGCAGCGGGCCAAGGAAAAACTGACCTATGTGGTACCACTGACCCTGGCGATCATTGTGGTGCTGCTGTATCTGAACTTCCGTCGTTTTGCCGAGGTTGCCATCGTCTTAGGCACATTGCCCTTGGCGATGGTGGGCAGTATCTGGCTGATGTACCTGATGGGCTTCAATTACTCGGTGGCCGTAGGGGTCGGCTTTATCGCGCTGGCCGGGGTGGCCGTGGAAGTGGGCGTTATTATGCTGGTGTATCTGAATCAGGCCTACGATGCCATGCTTGAGCGCTGCACTGAACAGAACAGGACGCCCAACCAGGCGGATCTTAAACACGCGGTCATGACCGGTGCAGGGCTGCGTATACGACCGGTGATGATGACGTCTATCTCGATCATTATCGGCCTGTTGCCGGTGCTGCTTGGCTCAGGCACAGGGTCGGAAATCATGAGCCGCATTGCGGCCCCTATGGTGGGAGGTATGGCCAGTGCTATGGTGCTGACCTTGTTGGTGTTCCCGGCGATTTATTATCTGCTGCGTCTGCCAACTGTTGTCAGTAAACCGGAGAGCGCATCGTGATCCGGTTGGCACGTCGCTGGCATAGGCGCCTGATGATCATCGTCGGTGCGCAGTTTCTAATCTGGGCAATGACCGGACTGTATATGGTGAGTATGGATATTCACTTTATTCATGGCGAAGCCCTGACGGACAAACCCAAAGCGCAGCTCGAGCCGGCTGAGGCGAAGTATTCGATCAACGAACTGCTGACACGATTTGATGACGCCCGTGATGTTACCCTGGTTCATCGGTTTGGCCAGCCCCATTATCAGTTTGTCCGCACTTCAAGCGAGCGCAGGCAGTGGTTGGTGAATGGCGTTACCGGCGAGGTGGCCATGCCGATTGACCGGGCACAGGCAAAAGCTATCGCCAGGGATGCACTCGTCCGTGCTCTGCCGATTGAGTCGCTGACGTTGCATTCCGAGAAAGGGCCAATGGAATTGTCATCAAGACACTTACCGGCCTGGCAGGTACGTTTTGATGCCTTTGATGCGCCTACGTTATACATCAGTCAGGATACGGGTGAGGTAGTGACCCGACGCCACGCTTTCTGGCGCTTATTTGACTGGATGTGGCGGTTTCACATTATGGACTACGACGATGGCGCCAATGTGGCGAACGGCTTTTTGATGGTGATGGCATTACTGGGTGTGCTATCGGCATTGGCAGGGGCGGTATTAACCGTCTATCGTGTGTTTCGGGCACAGGGGCAGGCCTTATGAACTGGATCAAACCCCTGCATAAGTGGCTGTCTTTGCTGGTGGGCGTGCAGCTGCTGATCTGGCTGGGAACGGGGCTGTATTTTAACCTGGCCGATCATCAGGCGGCTAGCGGTAATGCATTAAGACAGTCTGTGGATACAGAAACCGTACGGCCGGTGCTCTCATTAGTGCCTGTCTCGCAGTTACCTGTAAACCGGGTTGAGCAGATAAAGCTGCATTGGATTCACAGCCAGCCTTATTATCAGGCGATTCATCAAAGTCAGCCCCATGCCAGGCAGCGACAACAATCCAGTTTGTACAGTGCGACCACTGGTCTCAGGGTGAGCTTGTCCGATCGGCAGTTGACCGACATTGCGCTGGCCTCGTACACAGGAACGGCAGAGATGGAGCAGGCGCGCCGACTCACTCCGCCGGTTGATGATCTTCCCGGTAACCAGAATCCGGTGTGGCAAGTCATCATGGACGATGACGCGGGTACGGCCATTTACGTCAATCCGGCAAATGGGCGGGTGATCAAGCATATGAATGACGACAGTCGTCTGTGGGACTTTATGCTGATGCTGCATTTTATGGATTACACCGACACCGGGGGATTTAACCATTCGCTGATCATCATTGTGGCGCTCAGTACGTTATTACTGGCGGTAAGCGGTGTGATTTGGCTGGTGGAGCGCTTACGTAATCTGGGTTTCACGTTTCCATGGCAGCGAGAAAGCCGCTCCCTGACTGTACTTGGTCCGGGTGGCAGCTTGCTTAACACCGGGCCCTTTAATGATGCAGACACCCTCCACGATGGTTTGGCCGGTCAACATATCGCATTGCCGTCATCGTGTGGTGGAGGAGGCAGTTGTGGCCTTTGCCGAGTGGGCCTGTCGTCTGAAGTGGGAGTGACAGCAGCAGAGCGTGCGCTGCTTTCTGATGAGGATATTGAGTCTGGAACTCGGCTTGCTTGTCAGCACAAGTGCCGGGAGGTCGATGGCGTTGAGATTGACCGGATATCATCAGGGGCAGAGCATACAATGACCCTGGTTGATACAGAATTTGTGACGCCGTTTATCAAGCGCCTGAGCTTCTATCTGAATGAAGAACCCTGTCTGTCGCTTGCCCCTGGTGCACACATGCCGTTTTTTATCCCCGAAGGCATGCATAACAGCTACCCTGATGATATTCCGGAAAAGTTTGCCAGGTACTGGCAAGACCAAAATGGGCAAGTGGTAAAAAGAGCGGCTGCGGTGCGCCACTACTCCATCGCAAATTACGATCCCCAGCGTCACCGTTTGACCTTCTTTGTTCGTTGGCAGCAGCCTTCGGGCGTTGGCTCCGGTTATCTTGGCAGTCTTCGTCCTGGCGATGAAGTCAAAGTGTCTGAGCCGGTCAGTGAGTTTTTAATGCCTGAGGGCTCACGCAAGAAGAAGGTGTTTGTGGGCGGCGGCTCGGGCATATCGCCTTTGTACGCCATGATCATGTCACTGGCTAGCCAGTCAGCGCCACCCCCGGCGGTGTTCTTCTATGGCGCACGTTCTGAGTTGGACTTGGCCTGTAAAGCCGAATTACAAACGTTGTCTGACTCATCCGGCTGGTTTGACTATCGGCCCGTGCTTTCCCGAGCAAGTGAACACTGGCGTGGAGAGACAGGCTATGTTCAGGGACCACTGGAGCGTTATCTGCAAGAGCACGGTGCTATGGATACGGAGTTTTACTTGTGCGGACCTGAGGCCATGATGATTGAGGTCCGTGAGCTGTTACTAAAGTTTGGGGTGGCGAACGAGGCGGTTCTCCAAGATGATTTTTCTGTCAATAAGAGGAGTGAGGTTCATGAATAGGGCATTCAGCGCGTTGCTGGTCTTAGCCTGTCTGACACTGGGGTTTCCTGTTCAGGCGCACACCAAACTGAGCGCCATTGTGCCTGGTGACGAAGAGGTATTACATCAGCCACCGGAGGCGTTGCGCCTGACCTACAGTGGTACGGTTTTCCCCCTTAAGGTCACGCTGACAAACGCATCAGGTGAGGAGATTGACTTCGACTTCCAGCCAAGCGCCAACGCCAGCAGCCAGTTTAACTGGTCTCTGCCCCCGCTGGATGCCGGGCGTTACCGGGTTGCCTGGCAGGTTATGGGACAGGACGGGCATAAGATGTCAGGCGAAAGCCATTTTGAACTCAAGCCGGCCGGACAATGAACCAGGCCAGTTTTTGGTGGCCTGCTGCCGCCGTACTCTGCCAGTGGTTGTTTTACCTCAGTCTGGTGGCGTGCGTTGGTGGGGCGCTCAGCGGCCATCTTTTAGTGAAATGGTCACCGAGGCAGAGCCTGTATCAGCGCCGCTGTCGGCATTATGTATTAACCGCTGTGGCTATCGGACTCTTGGCCGTGGTAAGTGGTTTTTTTATTCAGGTCGGACTGATGGCTGGTGAGGGCATCGTAGGGATGACTAATCCGATGATGCGTCAGATTGTCTGGTCGTCGAACGTTGGCGAGGCCAGCCTTCTCAGGGGGATGGGGCTTCTGGCGCTGCTGGTGGCTTTTGTGGGGCCACTGGTTACCAGAATTTGGTGGCTGAGAACCGGCATTTGGCTGGTGGGCGTTGTCGCGCTGTCCTACAGCTTAACCCTCCTCGGCCACCTGGTGAATGCGCCGCTCTGGTTAAAGGGGGCGCTGCTGTCACACTTTTTAGTCGCGGCGTGGTGGCTCGGCTCATTAATCCCGCTGATGATGGCATGTCGTACACGACCATTGAATGAGCTTAAGCGTCAAATGGTGCGGTTCGGGCAGTACGCCAGTGGCTTCATGTTTATTCTGGTGGCCGCCGGAGCGGTGATGGCATGGTCGCTTCTGGACTTGCCTCAAGCCTTATGGCGTACGTCTTATGGTCTGACACTGACGGTAAAGCTCATGCTTTTGATGGCCATGCTGATGCTTGCCGCACGTCATAAGTGGCATTTAGTACCGGCGCTATCGGACGAGGCGGACAGTGAGAGACTGAGGCGTTCCATTTTCCTGGAAACCCTATTGGCTGCGCTGCTCTTGCTGGCCACGGCCGTACTGACGACCGTGGTGGGTCCCAATTCTTAATCACACAAGGAACCAACACAATGAATCTGAACATCATGATTGTCTTTTTATCGTTAGCACTGGCGCCACTGAGCGTCTTGGCCCATGTTGAATCCAATGGTAGCCATCAGGAAATGTCCACGTCGGGGCTTGAAACGCCTGCCGGACAAGTTGTTCTGGCCTTTCATCAAGCCCTGGAGACGGGTGATCAGGAAAGCGCCAGGGCAACACTTGCCGACGATGTATTGATTTTTGAGGGGGGTGGTGTGGAGCGCAGTGCTGATGAATATGCCAGCCATCACATGCTATCGGATATGCGTTATATGCAGGCAGTGGATACAAGTACTCTTGAGCACCACGTGACGGTGAATGGACAAACCGCGTTATCGGTTTCTCGCAGTCATACCAAGGGTGTGTATAAGGGCAAGGCGCGTGACTATGAGGGAATGGAAACCATCGTGCTTGAAAAACGGCAAGGTCGCTGGCAGATCGTACACATACATTGGTCGCACTGAATCCACCCAGCAGGGGCAATAATGCATTCTGGTGTGAATGCGCTAGTGTTTACTTAGAGTTCATCAATGGAGGCATTCGATGCAAGTAGAGAACCTGCGGGACATTCTGCATTGGACAGAAGTCTATCACCGCCGTTTGTCTGACTATTTACAAGAGTGCGCGGACAAGCAGTCCAGCGAGCGGGTAAAGCTGCTGCTGGAATATCTCAGCGAGCATGAGGGGCATTTGTCCGAGTTGTTTGAAGCTTTTGAAGCGCAGTCAGAGCTTAAGACGTTGAATACCTGGTGCTATGAGTACTTGGATAAGAACCCGATTCAGCTGGCCGGGGAAGAAGATATCCCGCTTAACGAGGCCTCGACTCAGGAGGTGATGAGAACCATCGCCGCACAGCATGATCAAGTAACCGGACTGTATCGTTATTTGTTGGCTCGGGCCAACATCCCCAGCAATATTGAACTGCTGGAACGGTTACTGGCGCTTGAGGAACATGAGGTCATGAGGATGATGCATGGGGCGAATCGGTGGGAGGACTCATAGAGTAGGCGTGACTGCCTGCCCATTGGTTGTTTTTATGGAGGAGTGATGAGCCAGCAAGCAACGCTATACAGAATGCAAACTGATGAGCATATCTGTCCCTTTGGCTTACGAGCCAAAGACTTATTGGAGCGCAAGGGTTATGAGGTGGACGATCATCCTCTGTCTTCCCGCGAAGAAACCGATGCCTTCAAACAAAAACACGATGTTGAGACTACACCCCAGGCCTTTATTGATGGCAAGCGTATCGGCGGCTATGACGAACTCAGGGACTATTTCGGCATGGGGGAAGCGGGCCAGTCGGGCACTACCTACACGCCGGTGGTGGCAATTTTCTCGGTGGCGTTCCTGGTGGCTCTCGCCATCCAGTGGTACGCCAGCGAAAGCGTACTTAGCCTGTCTTCTCTGTTAACCTTTATTGGTGTGGCGATGACCCTGCTGGCCCTCCAGAAATTGCAGGATGTGCACAGCTTTACCAATAGTTTTATTACCTATGATCTGC
Organism: Saliniradius amylolyticus; assembly: GCF_003143555.1. Classification (NCBI taxonomy): domain Bacteria; kingdom Pseudomonadati; phylum Pseudomonadota; class Gammaproteobacteria; order Alteromonadales; family Alteromonadaceae; genus Saliniradius; species Saliniradius amylolyticus. Next base: position 1,965,099 of record NZ_CP029347.1, on the reverse strand, counting down.
TGGCCATGCGCCAGTTACGCTACGCCACCCTCTATCCTTTTCTGGAGGCTTATGCCGGTATTGGAATGATAGCCGGGCTCAATGCCTACCTTGTGGCGCCTGTGTCATTATTTATCGGCCTGGTAGGCGGCGTGTCTGTGTTCAAAGCCGTTTACATCGACAAGCGAGAACTCAAATGTGCCTGTGTCGGCGGTGACAGCAATGTGCCGCTGGGCTTTGTCTCGTTCACCGAAAATGTCTTTATGGTGCTCGGCGGCGTGCTGATGCTGACGATCCACCTGGCCTTTTGATTAGGGCTTACCCCAAGGCCGCTTATTCTGTAGAATCCCAGCAGTTTTGCTCGGACCTAAGGTTGACTTACGAGGCGCTTTTGGTCATTTTGAGCAACCTGCTTAGCAAGCAATAACAATAAAAGCAGCATTTTAAAATAACTCTGTTGGGGTATTGGTTAAATGACAAACGAAACGAGTAATGTGGCCACCAAGAAGGATACCGGTTTTTTTGGTCATCCTTCGGGGCTGAGCACACTGTTTTTTACTGAGATGTGGGAGCGCATGAGTTACTACGGCATGCGCGCGTTGCTGGTGCTCTTTATGACCGCCAGTCTGCAGGAAGAAGGGTTAGGCTTCACTGTTGCCTCCGCTGCCGCTATCTACGGCTTGTATACCGGTGCGGTATACTTCTTAGGTTTACCCGGTGGCTGGTTTGCTGACCGCCTGATGGGCGGGCAAAGAACCGTCTGGTACGGCGGCGTCATCATCATGATGGGGCACATCGTACTGGCGATTCCCAGCCACAGCACCTTCTTTATCGGCTTGATCCTGGTGGCCTTGGGCACCGGGCTATTAAAGCCCAATATCAGTGCCATGGTGGGACAACTGTACAGCTCGGAAGATGAGCGTCGTGACAGTGGCTACGCCATTTACTACATGGGTATCAATATCGGCTCGCTGATCGGTTACGGCGTGTGCGGTTACTTCATGGAAAATGTAGGCTGGCACTGGGCCTTTGGCGCTGCCGCCGTGGGGATGGCCATCGGCTTGATTCAATACAAGCTAACACTTGGTAACCTTGAAAACATCAATGACAAGCCTGCGAACCCTTTCAGCCCCGCGGGTATGAAAAAGGCTTGGGCCGGGATTATCGCCATCTTGTCGTTAGTAGTGCTGACTGTGGTATTGACCTATACCGGCGTGGTGGTCATTAACCCCGTAGCAGTAGCCCAATATGTGGCGGTGGCCTTCACGCTGATCTTCTTCTTGTATTACGGTTACATCTACTTTATGGGTGAGCTGGATGATGGCGAACGCAAACGCATGTGGGCCTTGTTTGCCGTCTGTGTGGCTTCGGCCTGTTTCTGGTCCGGCTTTGAACAGGCCGGTTCATCATTGAACCTGTTTGCCCGTGATTACACAGACAGAATGATAGGCTCGTTCGAGATCCCAACGGCCTGGTTCCAGTCGGCCAACTCGATTTTTATTATCCTGCTGTCGCCTTTCTTCGCGGCGCTCTGGATTAATCTGGCCAAGCGCATGATTACGCCCTCGTACAGTGTAAAGTGTGCCCTGGGTCTGATTATCATGGCCACCGGCTTTCTGGTGATGTTTATGGCCTCTCATTACGCAGCGGAAGGACTAAAGGTAGCGCCTTACTGGCTGATTACCACCTACTTCCTGCATACAGTGGGTGAGCTTTGCTTAAGCCCAGTGGCGTTGAGTGCAGTGAGTAAGTTAGCGCCACAGCGCTTTGCCGGCCAAATGATGGGCGTGTTTGTACTGACGTATTCCATCGGTAACATCATTTCTGGCCTGCTTGCCGGTAACTTTGATCCGGAAAAAGTGCAGCAAATGCCGTATCTCTACTTGCAGATTGCCTTGTTTGGCATTGGTGTGGGGATTGTGCTGGTACTGCTGAGCTTTAAGACCAAAACCTGGGAAAGGGCGGGCCTTAAAAAGGCACCTACCGAATAAACACTCAGTGATGATGGTAAAACCCCGGCCTCGATGCCGGGGTTTTTGCTTTTAGGCCTGCAATAGGAGAGTGTTTTTGGCATAATCTCGCCGCTTACAGGAGAGGTTATGACGTCAGTAAAACAAACATTCGCCCCAGACGGTGCCCTGGCCAAGGCCATTGATGGTTTCTCGCCTCGTCAGGCCCAGCTGGATATGGCGCTGGCGATTGAAGCCTCAATAAAACAAAAGCAAGCTCTGGTGGTCGAGGCGGGCACCGGCACCGGTAAGACCTTTGCTTATTTGATTCCGGCGCTGCTCAGCAATAAGAAAGCCATTATCTCCACCGGTACCAAAAACCTGCAGGAACAGCTGTTTCATCGCGATCTACCGATCATCAAAAAAGCCTTGGGCAGTAACAAGCGCACCGTGTTGCTCAAGGGACGCTCTAATTATCTGTGCCTGCATCGGCTGCGTCAGCACAGCGGTAACTCGACCCTGGTGGATAAAAACGTATTGGGTCAGTTGACTCAGGTACGCCAATGGGCCAGTAGCACCAAAAGCGGCGACATGGGCGAGCTAAAGAGTCTGCCTGAGGACGCGCGGGTGCTTCCCTTGGTAACCTCAACAGTGGATAACTGTCTGGGTAAAGATTGTCCCGACTACGAAGACTGCTACTTGGTAAAAGCCCGTCGTCAGGCGCTGGATGCCGAGGTGGTGGTGGTCAATCATCATTTGTTTTTTGCCGACATGGCCCTTAAAAATACCGGCTTTGGTGAGCTGATCCCGGAGTCGGATCTGGTGGTATTCGATGAAGCACATCAGATTCCCGATATTGCCACCGAATACTTTGGGGAAAACCTCTCCAGCCGTCAGCTAAGAGAACTCTGTGAAGAAGTCGAGCTGATTTATCGAACTGCACTAAAAGACGCTGGTCAGCTATCTAAGGCGGCCGATAAGCTTAAAATGCAGCTTGCCGATTTACGCCTGCTCTATCCGGATACACCCCAAAAAGGCAATTGGGTGGAGTCGTTAGCCGAGGAAACCATCAGAGCTCAGGTCGAGCGAATCAGCGACAGCCTGGAGTTTCTGTACGAGGTGATTAAAACTCACCTGGGCCGGGATAAAGATCTGGATAATTGCTTTGAGCGCTGCTCACAGGCCCGGACCTTGTTGGATAAACTCTGCGATGTTCAGAAAAAAGGCGTCAGTCTCTGGTACGAGACCACGCCGCGCCATATTGTGTTGCATCTCACGCCCTTGTCCATCGCCAAGCGTTTTGCTGAGTTTATGGCTGAACCACCGCGCAGCTGGGTGTTCACCTCGGCCACCTTGATGGTCGACGACGGCTTTGAGCACTTTACCCGGCAGATGGGTATCGATGAGCCCCAAACACTGGCCCTGGACAGCCCCTTTGATTACGACAGTCAGGCTATGTTGTGTGTGCCGCGCTTTTTGCCTGAACCCAGTGACTGGGCAATGCGGGAACACCTGGTTAATATCGCCCAACGGCTGATTGAGGCCAGTGGCGGACGTTGCTTCTTGCTGTTTACCAGTCACGCCATGCTCAATGACATCGCCAAGGTGCTCCCGGATAAAATCGACAACCCGGTCTTAGTCCAGGGCAGCATGAGCAAACGGGCCTTACTGGACGAATACTTAAGCTCAAAGAATGGGGTATTATTGGGTACCGGTGCGTTTTGGGAGGGTGTGGATGTGCGTGGTCAGGATCTAACCTGTGTACTCATCGACAAGCTGCCGTTTGCGTCACCGGACGACCCCTTGTTGCAAGCCCGTATTGAGGATTGTCGTAAATCCGGTGCTAACCCTTTTGCCCGGTTGCAGATACCCCGGGCAGTGATTACGTTAAAACAGGGGGCCGGGCGCCTGATCCGCGACAACAGTGATAAAGGCGTGCTGGTGATCTGCGATAACCGTCTGGTGACCCGGGATTACGGCAAAACTTTTCTTGGGAGCTTGCCCCCCATGCGTCGTACCCGCACGTTGGATGACGCCGTACAATTTCTGGAACAGATAACCCAAGAGGATTCCCAGACATCATGAATATTCTGGTTATTGATACCGCTACCGAGGCGTGCTCCGTCGCCTTGCGCTATAACGGTCGCATCATCAGCCGTTTTGAGGTGTGTCCACAACAGCACAGTCAAAAATTGTTGCCCATGGTACAAGGGGTATTAGAGGAGGCCGACATTACGTTGAAGCAACTTGATGGCTTGGCCTTTGGTCGGGGTCCCGGCAGCTTTACCGGGGTGCGTATTGCCACCGGTATGATTCAAGGCCTGGCATTGGGGGCCGAATTGCCGGTAGTGGGAGTTTCCACTCTGGCCGCCATGGCGCAACAAGCGATGGATGAAAATGGAAGTCAGCATGTTGCCACGGCTATTGATGCCCGTATGGGCGAGGTTTACCTGGGTTTTTTTGAGTATCGTAATGGCCTGGCCGAGCCGGTAATTGAAGAGCAGGTTGTGCCACCGCAGGCGGCACTGGATATTTTGGCGCAGCAGCAGGCTGCTGTTGGAGTTGGGACCGGATGGCAAGCTTATCCGGAGCTGGGGGCAGAATCGGAGATTATCGTTGAGTCAGATATTATCCTTCCTGACGCCAGAGCAATGCTGGCCCTGGCCCATGCAGCCTTCGAGGCTGGCGAACAAACGAATGCAGATCAGGTACAACCGGTATATTTACGTGATAAAGTGACCTGGAAGAAATTACCGGGCCGAGAGTAAACCGGAACGAATATTGCAGATATTTCTTTTGAACACTCGTTTTGCAACGTTAAGGAATAGAGGGTAGTCGCGACTCGTGGATATTCAGCGTTCAGTCTCTGCCACACATCAAGGGTTGGCGGTTAATGGAGCCAACCAGAAAAAGCCTTCGGCCTCGCCGGTCAGAGAGGTTGCGCCTGCGGCTGAGCAGGAACAGCCTAAGCGCGCCGAAAAGGTGCGTCAGGGTAACGCTGAGCTGCAGTTCCAGGCGGATCGTTTTCGTCACCAGTCGGCGTTTTATGACCAGCCCCCCCGCAGAGGCCAGCAGGCCATCGACGCTTATCAGACTCTGGCGCGCGAGGAAAAACGCGCCGAAATTCAGAGTATGATGGGCGTTGATACGTTCGCTTAATCATCAATTCAGCCTTGATTCAGGCGACATAGCCGATACTCTGATTACTGTAAGTAGTAAACCAAAAAGGAAGGCATTATGTATCGCCTATTGAGTATTCTTGCATTGTTGACGCTGGCAGGATGTGCGTCTGTCCCGGAATCCATTAAAGTCTCTGAAAACCAGCCGCTGGTGGATTACAGTCAGGCCACTTCAGCCGCGAAATCCCATCAGGATGCAACGGCTCGTTGGGGGGGCGTGATAGCGGCTATAGATAACCTGGAACAGCAAACCCGTTTGGAAGTGGTGCATTACCCGTTGTCGTCAACAGGCCGCCCTCAGGAAGATGAACAGAGTGTGGGGCGTTTTCGGGTGTATGTGGATGGTTTTCTCGATCCCATGGTGTTTAAAACGGGTAAAGCCGTCACCGTTGTGGGACAGATAACCGGGATTGAAGACGGGCAGGTGGGTGAACATAAATACCGTTTTCCAACGCTTGTAAGTAACAGTTACTATTTGTGGAAGCCGAAACGTGAGGTGGAAACGACCACATTTAGTATTTGGGGAGGCTACGGCTGGCACGGTTGGCACATGTGGCCTTATTACACGCGTTCCCGGGTGGTTGTACATAAAAGATCTGGCGGCGGAGAGGATTCAAAGTCTGATACGCCCGAACAACCCAAGCAAGTCTCACCCAGAGTCCGTCCTAATCGTCCCGAAGGACAGCAAATGCGCCCTATCAATACCGAACGGAGAGCGAATACAGAGAGACATTAACGGCGACGTTCATCGGTCTTAAGCCTGGGGCAAGTTATTGCCGCAGGCGGCAGTTTAGTGATACAAAGCGGCACATTGTTGCCGCTTTGTTGGTTTATTGACGGATTGATTTAATGCAAGACATTTCACTGACGACTTCTCATCACAAGATCGCCGGACTGCGCCTCGGAAAATCCGAGGCCTCGATAAAGGTACTGGCCTTGCACGGCTGGCTGGACAATGCCGCAAGCTTTCTGCCGCTTTCAGAGTATCTTGAGGATATTGAGTTGGTCGCGATAGATTTGCCTGGTCATGGGCTATCAGAGCATCGCAGCGCGGATGCGAATTACCATTTAGTCGACTGGGTGCAAGATGTGTATGCCGTACTTGAAGCTCTTGACTGGAGCCAGTGCCATATTCTGGGCCATTCACTCGGGGGGATTATAGGATCATTGTTCAGTGCCAGCTTTCCGGAGCGGGTGCAGAGTCTGATGACCATTGAAGCCTTTGGCAGTCTGACTAAGGATGTGGAAACGAGCGCCGAACAAATCAGGGAGTCGGTGTTGAGCCGTATTGCCATTGACCGCAAGCCCGCCCGTCATCCCAAAGATCGCCAGCAGGCTGTTGCGGCGCGGGCTCAGGCTGGAGATCTGGCAAGGAGCAGTGCCGAGCTGCTGGTTGACCGCAACCTGCAGGAGACCGATGGAGAGTTCAGATGGCGGTCCGATCGCCGTTTGCGCACGATTTCCTCGTTAAGAATGACCGAACCCCAGGCCGAGGCATTTCTGAGCTCAATTCAATGCCCGGTAGTATGTATCACAGGCACGCGAGGTTTTGAGAAGGTGAAGCGTAACCTTGAGCGCCGCCGAATGTTGTTAACAAGCCTGCAACATGAGGAATGTGAAGGTGGTCACCATTTACATATGGATAACCCAAGCGCTGTCGCCGCCGTACTTAAATGCTTTCTAACGCAAAATTCGGGCCGCTAACTGGTACAACCATTTAACTTTAGGTCGCGTTTAGCTACTATTAGTCAACAAAATGGGTCGAAGTGACAAGAATCCCAATATGGATAAGTCAACTGCACCTGAACACAATAATGATAAGATGCCGTCAGGAGGCTCCGTGGAAAAAATCTGGCTCCAGCATTACCCAGACTCTGTCCCTGCTGAAATAGATGCTGATCACTACGCATCACTGGTTGATATTTTTGAGCAATCCGTCAAACGCTACGCGAAAGATACCGCCTTTATTAATATGGGCCGGGAAATGTCCTTTTCCGAGTTGGATCGCCACACTCGCAATTTTGCCGCTTACCTGCAGGGGCTTGGACTGAAAAAAGGTGACCCGGTTGCCATTATGATGCCCAATCTGCTGCAGAACCCGATTGCTATTTTCGGCGTATTGCGCGCCGGACTGACGGTTGTGAACGTGAACCCCCTCTATACCGCCCGCGAACTAAAACATCAGCTCAATGACTCGGGTGCTAAAGCCATTGTGATCGTGGAGAACTTCGCTCATACACTGGCGGAAGTAGTGGACGACACGCCGGTTGAGAAGGTCCTGCTGACCCAACTGGGTGACATGCTTCCGGTACCCAAGCGCTGGCTTGTGAATGCGGTGGTAAAACACGTTAAGAAGATGGTACCAGCCTTTGAGCTGAAAAATACCGAGAACTTTACCGATGCCCTAAACCGGGGCAGTAACCTGGATTATCAGCGCCCTGAGGTGAGTGGTGAGGATATTGCTTTTTTACAATATACCGGCGGAACCACGGGACTGTCCAAAGGCGCCATGCTGACTCACCGCAATATAGTGGCGAATCTGGAGCAGGTCTCGGTGATTCTCGAATCTGTGCTGGAGCCGGAAAAAGAGTTGGTGGTAACAGCACTGCCGCTTTATCACATCTTTGCACTGGTCGCGAACTGCATGACCTTTGTGAAGTATGGCTGTGCCAACCTTCTGATTACTAACCCGAGAGATATGCCGGGTTTTGTTAAGGAGCTGGATAAATACCCGTTTAGCGTGATTACCGGGGTCAACACGCTGTTCAATGGCCTGTTAAATACGCCGGGATTTAAAGAGTTGGACTTTAGTAACCTGAAGGTGTCGCTGGCTGGTGGGATGGCAATGCAGCGTCCAGTGGCAGAACGCTGGCAGGAGGTAACCGGCTGTACCATGATAGAAGGCTACGGGCTGACCGAGGCATCGCCGGTGATTACCGTGAATATGCCGACCAACAAGACCTTTACCGGTTCCATTGGCTTGCCGATTCCCTCTACCGACGTGAAGTTGTTGGATGAGGACGGTAACGAAGTCCCCATGGGCAAGCCCGGTGAGCTTTATGCGAAAGGTCCGCAGGTGATGAAGGGCTACCTTAACCGCGAAGATGCCACCGCAGAAGTGCTGAAAGACGGCTGGCTGGCGACTGGTGACATTGCCGAAGTAGACGAAGATGGTCAGTTCTATATTGTGGACCGTAAAAAAGACATGATTCTGGTGTCTGGTTTTAACGTGTTCCCTAATGAGATAGAAGAAGTGGCCGCGATGATGGAACCGGTGGTAGAAGTGGCTGCTGTAGGTATCCCCAATGAATCCAGCGGTGAAGTGGTGAAGCTGTTTATTGTGGCGAAAGATGACAGCCTGACTGAGAAGACAGTGATTGAACATTGTCGTAAACACCTGACAGGCTATAAGGTACCTAAGGCTGTGGAGTTCAGGTCAGAGTTGCCAAAAACCAATGTGGGTAAGATACTACGACGAGAATTACGGGATTGAAGAAGCAGGTTATCTGACCTGTTCGCCAATCAAAACCGGCTGCCTTGGCCGGTTTTCTTTTTTGGGTAGACAAAAATAACCATGATGATTACACAACAGACTGCACTGGAAGCATACTGCCGGCGCGCCGCTCAGCAAAAGGCCATCGCCGTGGACACCGAGTTTGTGCGTACCCGCACCCTTTATCCGTGTTTAGGCTTGGTGCAACTCAATGACGGGCATGAGATTGCCCTGGTGGATCCTCTTGCGCTGGAGGACTTGTCACCATTGGCCGAATTAATGGCAAACCCTAACGTTATTAAGGTGATGCACTCGTGTTCTGAGGATATGGAAACGTTCTGGAAGGCGCTGGGCGTATTACCCGCTCCGGTGTTTGACACCCAGTTTGCTGCGGGCCTGCTCAATATGGGCCACGCGCTGGGTTATGCCAAGTTAGTGGAACAACAGTTGGGGGTGGAGTTGGATAAGGGGGAGTCACGTACCGACTGGCTCGCCCGCCCACTGACCGAGCAGCAACTGGCCTATGCGGCAAATGATGTGCTTTACCTTATGCAAGTGTTTCCTGAGCTTTATCAGGCCATTGGCGAGCAAGAAAGGTTGGACTGGGTTTACCAGGAGTCGGCGCTGACGGGGTTGAAGCGTCAGACGGAACTGCCGGCCGAGTTTGCCTATCTGAATATTAAGAACAATTGGCAGCTCAAGGGCGCAGCGTTGGCGTGCTTAAAGAGTTTGGCCCAGTGGCGCGTTAAGCGAGCCAGAGCCAAAGATAAAGCGCTGAACTTTGTTACCCGTGAGGCCAATTTAGTGGCCATGGCGAAGCAACAGCCTACCAGTAAGACAGCGCTCAGTAATATTCAGGGGATTTCAGCTAATGAGGTGCGTCGCTTTGGCGATGAGTGGGTTCGGTTGATTCGTGAAGCGCAGGGGCTACCACCGGAGCACAGACCCGCGCCGTTGAAACGCCTGGTGGACTATCCGGACTATAAGAAAACGGTACAGGCCCTAAAGCTGCACTGTCAGTCGGTGGCAGAACGTGAGCAGATACCGGTTGAGTTAATTGGTTCGAAAAAACAGCTCAATCAGTTGCTGAAATGGCTGTGGTTTGATCTCGAGGAATGTAAAATACAAGACCAGAAGCCTGATGTACTAACGGGCTGGCGGGCCGAACTACTCAAAGAGGGCTTTGAAACCGTCTTGGGACGTTCCCTCGCACGTGTTATGCCTTCATAATTTGCTCTGAAAGAGTAACAGGAGAATTCGGCCGATGTTGTGTGCCATCTATAAGAGTCCGCGAAAAGACGAAACCTACTTGTTTGTTCCTGGCCGTGAACGGTTTGAAGAAGTGCCCGAGGCACTGATGGAATCCTTCGGCCAGCCTGAGTTGGTCATGGTGCTGAATATTACCGCTGACAGTCGCTTAGCGATCAGCGAGCCGGGCAAGGTACTAGAAAAGATCGACCAGCAGGGATATTACCTACAGTTGCCCCCACCGAAAGAAAATCTGTTAGACACCTTTCGTAGCGAAAACCAAGAACAGGAGCCGTCACAATGAGAGTTTTACTCACCGCGATGCTATCGGTTCTGAGCTTAGCCGCAGTCGCCAAGCCCAGCTTCGATGAGTACGTTAGCGCCTTGAAAAAAGAAGCCATAGAGAAGGGGTATGAGAGCTCATTTGTCGAGCAAGCCTTCGAAGGCATTGAGTACCACAAGCGCGCGGTCAGCTCTGATAAGAACCAGCCTGAGTTCAAGTTGACTTTGGATCGCTATCTGAATACGCGGGTACCGGACTGGAAGGTTCAACAAGCCATTGAACATTATCAGGAGAACAAAGCCCTGCTGAGTGAGGTCGGTCAGCATTTTGGCGTGCAGCCTCGTTTTATTGTGGCGCTCTGGGGCAATGAGAGTAATTTTGGACGCATTACCGGTAGCTACCCGGTAATTTCGGCCCTGGCGACCCTGGCCTATGACGGCCGTCGCGAAACGCTGTTCAAGCGCCAACTGTTTGCAGCCTTACAGATCCTGGATGAGGGGCATATCACCAAGGCGGACTTTGAGGGATCATGGGCCGGAGCGATGGGCCAGAGCCAGTTTATGCCCACCTCCTTTTTAGCCTATGCCTACGACTTTGATGAGGATGGCAAGAAGGATATCTGGAACAATAAGGCCGATGTGTTTGCCTCTATCGCCAATTATCTGAAGTCCGTCGGCTGGGATAGCACTCAGACCTGGGGACGGCAGGTAACGATTCCAGAGGGCTTTGATTTATCTCTGGCGGGGCTGAAAAAGAGCAAGATGCGCAGCCTGACCGAATGGCAGGAACTGGGTGTACGTCGCTATGATGGCTCCGATCTGCCCACCCGGGATATGCAGGCCAGTTTGATTATGCCAGACGATGAAAACGGTCGTATTTATCTGGTTTATAATAACTTCCACACACTGATGAATTGGAACCGTTCCACCTATTTTGGCTCAGCAGTGGGCTATTTGTCCGATCGTATCAAACTTGGCCTGCAAGACATCGATGCGCCAGCACCATAACTGGCAGGGCCAGGGGTTAGATCTCCCGGTGGGAAAGGCGGTTTGCGTGGGGCGCAATTACCTGGATCACATTCGGGAGCTCAGTAACGAGGTACCGGAAGAGGCGCTGTTGTTTATCAAGCCGGCCTCTTCGCTGTGCGATATGCACAAGCCTTTCGCTATCCCTGTTAATCTAGGGGCCTGCCATAACGAGCTGGAAGTGGCGGTGTTGATCGAGAAACCATTGCGTCGGGCCAAACCGGAAGCGGTAGAAGCCGCTGTATGGGGCTACGGATTGGCCTTGGATCTGACTTTACGGGATGTACAGAGCGGCCTTAAAGCTAAAGGACACCCCTGGGAGAGGGCCAAGGCCTTCGACGGCAGTTGCCCGGTTAGTGGATTTGTTCCAAAGGCGGATATCGACAATCCGCAACAACTCGCTTTTAACCTGCACGTAAACGGTGATTTGCGCCAGCAGGGCAATACGGCCATGATGATGCGCTCTATAGAGGAATTGCTGGCCGAGATCAGCCGCAGCTTTACTCTGCAGCCTGGGGACATTGTACTCACAGGCACGCCTAAGGGCGTTGGCCCCTTAACGCCCGGTGACACGCTAACTGCGAGCCTTGCCGAACAATACAGCCTGACAACAAAGGTTAAAGCCGATGACTGAGCGTTTTTGGGAAACCAAGTCCCTATCTGAAATGAATCAACAGGAATGGGAAGCCATTTGCGATGGTTGTGCCAAGTGCTGTTTGCATAAGTTTATCGATGATGAGGTTGATGAGCGCCATCCTACCGAGGTGATCCATGAGGGCGAGCAGGTTCATTATTCCAGCATTGCTTGTTATCTGTTAGATGATAAGCGCTGTCAATGTACCCAATACGATAAGCGTACCGAACTGGTGCCGGATTGTGTGAAGCTCACAAAGGACAACCTCAAAGACATATTCTTTATGCCACCCAGTTGCAGTTACCGCCGGCTGTACGAAGGTCGGGGGTTGCCCTCCTGGCATCCACTACTTAACGATGGGAAAAAATCGGCCATGCATAAGGCGGGTATGTCAGTGCGTGGCAAGACCGTCTCTGAAAGTACCATCGACATGGACGACTTTGAAGATTATATCGTGGTCTGGCCGCTAGGGGATGAGGACTGAGTCGATTCGGGCTGAGTCTCTGGCGGGGCTTGCATCTTCGTTGGCTGGTCACCTGCCAGCTTTGCGCCCCACCGGTGCAATAGTTCAAATACCAGCAGCAATATTCCTACTAAGCTTACAGCGACAGATACACCTAGATTTCCCAGCAAAGCGTATTCATTATGCAGCGTCCAGAGGAACTGACCGATGCATAATAACGCGACGATTAATAAGGTTGGCTTGCGTCCTATTCTGGCCACAATGAAGACCCCCAAAGGCGCGCCTAAAGCGACGACCGGCGCCGCAGCCAGCCAGTTCCCCCAGACGCCCGGTGCAAACCCTGTGGTCAGGCTCTTTATGCCAACGGCCAGTACCGAGCAAAATGCCATAATAATGACCGAGGTGGGGATGGCGATTTTTAGATCGGCACGAAACAGCAATACCAGCGCAGAATATAGCGCCATATCGATGCCAACGCCGGTGGTGGCGACCATTGTGGCACCGGCGGTCAGGCCCAGCGCAATGCCCAGACGAAAGTCCCAACGCTCGTCGAATTCCAGCATGCCAGAGTGGGAGGCTATTTCATTGAGACGGGTCAGGTGCAACAGGCCAAAACCGGCCCAGATCACTGCAAACAGAAGCTTTATCCATAGTTCTGGAATGACCGGAGCCAGCCAGAATAGCCCAACTGGAACGCCTACTAAGGCGCCCAACATGGCTCCGGCCAAAATCCCCTGAGCTAATGGCTGTTTGCGTGCCAGAATAAACAGACTGGCGCTGGTCATGCCGATGGCCTGAATAGCAAAACTAAAATCCCGGCCCATGGAGGCTGGATGATCAAACAACAGCACTAATATAGGGAAGCCAACAGTGCCGCCCCCCATAGGGGTCGAGCCGGCTGCATAACTGCCCAAGGCCATGGCGATGGCCATGGGCCAATGTTGAAAGGCCTCTTGCCAAAAGCCCTGCTCAGTGACAAGCCATAGCCAGACCAGATAGAACAGCACTAAGGGCAATAACCAGATGAACAAGAGTGGCTTGAATCGCAAAGGGACTCCGGTAAAACAGGGCTTAAGGCTGATAAAAACAGACACCTTCACCACTTCGCTTGCAGCGGTACATCGCTCGATCCGCTTGTTTTAGTAACTCTTCCTGAGCGATGGGGGCGTGCCCATCGAAGATGCTGACGCCAATACTACCATCAAAGTTAATTTTTGCGCCATCGATAGATAACTGGGTGTCAAAGCTTTCTCTTATACGGGCAATGGCTTTAGTAGCCTGGCTCTGTCCTTTTATGTTGGGCAAAAGGACCACAAACTCGTCACCGGACAGACGTGCGGCAAAGTCATTGTCTCTGATTCTCTGACTCAGTTGCTCAGCAATATGTTGCAGTACTTTGTCACCGGCGGCGTGGCCCAGAGTATCATTGATCTGTTTGAACTCGTTCAGATCGATAAAGATCAGCGCCATCGTGCTTCCATTTTCTTTCGCCTGCTCCATCAATTCTTTAATCTTCCGGTTGAAATACTGCCGGTTGGGTAACCCGGTCAGGTCATCATAATTGGCGAGGCGTGACAGTCTTTTGACCTGGCGCTTCTTACGCCAGTACCAAAAGACTAACGCTAAAAGCACCAGGATTGCCAAGCTTAACTTGGCAGCGTTGGTCTGCCACCATGGAGCAATAACATGAAGCGACAGGTTGTAGTTTGGGGCGCGGAATTGCCCGGTAATATCTGACGCTTTGACTTGCAGTGTGTATTCTCCGTAGGGGAGCTGGCTAAGACTTAACTGGCCCTGGGGTAACGAGCTCCACTGTTTTCTGGATGGCAGAAGTCGGTACTGATACTGGATTTGTCGAGGCGCAATAAACTCCAGAGCCGTAAAATGGAACGCGTAGTATTGATGCTCCGGCTGCAGAGTGAGTGCGTTGGGGGAGTCGTTAGACACAAAAGTCTTGTCCATGATTTGCCACTCCGTCAGCTTCAGTGGTGGTGGAACATGAGCGGGCTGGAGCAGTGTATCAGCAGGAATGATGGCCAATCCTTGATTGCCACCCACGATCACTGAGTCCCCGGTATTGTAAATAGCGTTAAGGTTGAACTCCATATTCAGGCCTGCGAGCTGAACAGGGGCTCTGGCAAGCTCGCCACTTTCCGGATTCAGTATGTTGATATGAACCTGGTCAAATACGACTAATGACGAATTCAGCTTAGTGAAAGACTTAACCTGAGTCAGCGAGAGGCCATTGAGAGACTGCCAGTGATTATGTTTTTGCCATTGTTCTCCTGTCCAACGGAATTCATACAGTCCCGAATAATCCGTACTCACCCATAGCTGGGTCTTATCAAGATACAAAGAGGTGACGTTTGGCTGAACGTCGCTGTCGGATAGCGGAATCAGGGTGGATGTGCGGGAATCGGGTGCCAGAGCGTAGAGTCCGTTTCTCGTTGCAGCCAAAAAATGCTTCTCGAATGCAATGATCTGATTGATGTAATCTGGCACTGCATGATGCCAATAATCCGTATACTTTTGACTGGCCGTATCGAAGACTCGGTAACTTCCATCATAAAGCCCTATATGGAGCAGGTGCTCGTCGCGAACTATTGAGTAAGCGGGGGTCGAGTCTTTATCTGACGTCCATATAATACTATTAACGCCATCAACCTGCCTGAATACGGCTAAACCGTCGTTGGTGGCAAGGTACACCTGATCATCGACGATCTCCAAATCCCAAATAGGTGTTTTTCCTATAACGTCAAGCTTATGGGTGTGAAGTGTCTTGGTCTTAAGGTCGAACTGGTTTATTCCATCTTCTGTACCTATCCAGAGAGTGTCGTCGTCCCTTGCAAACGACCAGACGTGTTTGTTTGTCAGGCCATGGTATTCGTTAATGCTGTAGAGTTGTCGACTGATTAAGTCTGTAACAGCCAGTCCATTTGTCGTTCCTACCCACAATAATCCCTGTTTGTCGAACAGTAATTGACTGACATTGGAATAGGGTAGTGTGTGTTGCATATGAGGGTGATGATTGAAGTGCAAGAGCTGCCCGGTATTTGGGTTAAGCTCGGCAATACCATCATAAAAATAACCTAACCAAATACGCTGGTTATAGACGCCCAGAGACCAAATACTGTTGGAAGAAAGCCCATCACTTCTTAAGTACTGACGGGACAGGGCATTAGTACTTATATCAAACGCCAACAGACCATCACCATCCGTCGCCAGCCAGAGGGTATTGTCGATCAACTGCCCGTCAAACAGCCGGGCCTCGCGAACATCGAAATTGCTGTCGCCAATGAGATCAATATGCTGGAGCCCGTCTTGATTCAGCGCAAAGAGGCCAGATTTACTGCCAATCCAGATAGCCTCAGAATTGGACTCAAAAAACTTGATGCTGTGGCCCTCTAGCCAGGTACCCTCGACGTCACCATTACCGGAGAGTCTGAAAACGCCGTTCTCGGTACCGACGATAATCTTGCCGGACTGGGCCTGATGCAACGCAAGTATAGTATTTGAACGCTTACTATCCCCCAGCTCGATGGGCTTGAAGATGCTGTTTGTCTCATCAA
Source organism: Saliniradius amylolyticus (assembly GCF_003143555.1). Classification (NCBI taxonomy): domain Bacteria; kingdom Pseudomonadati; phylum Pseudomonadota; class Gammaproteobacteria; order Alteromonadales; family Alteromonadaceae; genus Saliniradius; species Saliniradius amylolyticus. The sequence continues at coordinate 1,949,277 of NZ_CP029347.1, read as the reverse complement.
ACAGGACCAATCCTCTGGAGGTGCCAATCCATAAACGCTTGTTACTATCTTCCAGTAGGCTTGTGACGTCATTGCTGGGTAACGCATCTGAGTGGGACTGATGCTGATAGAGTTTAAAGTTAGTGCCATCGAAGCGGGCCAGTCCGCCTTTGGTGCCTACCCACACAAACCCATTCTGCCGTTGGAGCAGGGTATTAATATAGGCGGAAGGTAAACCATCCTGTGTACTGATACGCCGAAACTGTAACTGTTCTTCAGGGAGCGTCCGTTCCATACCCCAAGTCACATTGCTCAGAAGCCCAAGCAATGTTAACAAACTGAAAAAGACTCGTAACATAGCGGTTTCACCTAAAGGCAATACTCCAAGCCTACTGCAGAGCCCGACGAGTCTCAAACATTACTCGCTATATGACATGTTTTTTTGAGAGGCCTGGTCTGAAAACAGACCGTCAGGCCTTTTCAGCGAAAGACCGGAAAGCGGTGATTGAGGATTTAGCGTGGATAGCCTAATAAAGAAAAGCCCAGCGTCATAGCTGGGCTTATTGATTTGGTGGAGCTGGGGAGAGTCGAACTCCCGTCCAGAAAACGTCAACCGTCGGTACTACATGCTTAGTTTGTCTTTTCGTTAACTGTGTTTGCTCCGACAAACAGGATCGTACACAGCGAGTCTGATACTATTTCGCGGTTCAACCTCAGACAAGTTTCCCTCGCTAGCCTGCAATTCTGACTCCCCGTACCTCAGCATGCAGGCGATGCGTGAGTGGGGAGGCTCTAAAGCAGGTTATTAAGCTGCTAGAGCGTAGTTTTCGTCGTTTGCGACTATTTAAATGCGGTTTTTTAAAGAGGCCTACCGCACCTCTGCATGCACCTCGGGCATCCTGAATCCTGTCGAATCCAAAATCAGCCCCAAGATTCTTACTACTATACCCTAGTTGGGGGTTCCGTTCAGTCTTTTCAAGTCCAAGCGGTGAATTTTAACCCAAGAGTTAGACATTATGCTTCATGATTCGTTCTTTCTGACGCTGCCAGTCTCTGTTTTTGATGGTATCGCGCTTGTCATGGGCCTGTTTGCCCTTTGCCAGGTGAATTTCTACCTTTACCCAACACTTTTTCCAGTACATAGCGGTGGCAACGATGGAATAGCCTTGCCGTTCACGTGCGCCGATCAGCCGACTGATTTCGCGCTTCTTTAACAGCAACTTACGAGTACGCCCTGGATCGCAGAGCACATGGGTGGATGCGTGCTGGGTAGGCTGTATTTGAGCATTGATGAGATAGGCTTCGCCATCTTTGATATGCACATAGGTGTCGGCGATATTCACCTTTCCGGCACGAATCCCCTTGACTTCCCAGCCTTGCAGTTCGATACCGGCCTCAAATTTATCCTCGAGGAAAAACTCGTGTTTGGCCTTCTTATTGAGCGCAATGGTGCTGCTTTGATTGGATTTGGTGTTCTTCTTTTTCATGGGGGCGTATTATACTGCAACAATTTTTTTTGTCTGCGGCAGGCGGTAAAATTCTTTTTGTCGTTGTATATTTGCCGGTTCCAAGGAGTTTTAATGGCAACAGTGAACCGAAGCGCGCTGGTCAATTACAGCGCTGAATCCATGTTCGATCTGGTTAATGACGTTCAATCCTACCCCAAGTTTTTGCCCGGCTGTGCCGATGCCAGGGTATTGGAAGCGGATACTGAGCGCATGAAAGCCTCGGTTAAGGTGAGTAAGGCCGGAGTCAGTCAGTGGTTTACTACTGAGAACCACCTCAAGCGGGGTGAATTTATTGAGATGACTTTAGTGGAAGGCCCCTTTTCTCATTTGACCGGTGGCTGGCGGTTTACGCCACTTTCTGAGCAGGCCTGTAAGATCGAATTGCATCTGGAGTTTGCTTTTGCCAGCCGACTGGCCGAAATGGCTTTTGGCAAAGCATTTAACAGTATTGCCTCTAACATGGTAGATGCCTTTACCAAACGTGCGAGAGAGATGTACTCATGACCGACAACCAAATCCGTCTTGAGGTGGTGTATGCCTTGCCTGACAAACAGACTTTGTTAGAAGTGGTGGTGGAGCAGGGCGCAACGGTAGAGCAGGCCATCAAGGCATCAGGGATATTACAGCGACACCCTGAGATCAACCTGGACAAGAACAAGGTGGGGATCTGGTACAAGGGCTGCAAGCTATCCGACCAACCCAAAGAGGGCGATCGTATTGCCATTTACCGTCCGCTGATCGCCGATCCTAAAGAAGTTCGCCGCCGCCGGGCGGAAAAAGCCAAGCAAGAAGGCCGAGCCAACAAAGTTACCGGCGGCCGGGCTAGTGTGAATAGGGCGGGCGACAAAGAGTCGTCTGAATAGTAAAAAGGCCAGCGATGCTGGCCTTTTCTGCATAGCGTTATGTCAGTCTCTAGTCTAAGGGAGTGTCGAATTCTTCGGGCGTGTCGAAATCGCCTCGCATACTGACCAGGCGGTCGTTATCAAACTCCAGCACTAATTCTTTGTCGAAGTGCTCATCACTCATACCGCGCTTCATTTGGTAGACATAATACCAGGTATCCGGATTAAAGGGGTCATTCACCACTGGGTGACCCAATACATACACCACCTGCTCTTTGGTCATATCGATGCGAAGTCGATCCACATCTTGTTGCGCCAGGTAGTTACCTTGAGGCACGTCGATACGATAAATCCAGCTTGAACAGGCTTGCAAACTAAGCAAAACCAATACGGAAATAAGGAGTCTAGTTACTTTCATGATGCTCTGGTTCTGTTGAGGAAGCCGCATGCTAACTCAGTTCAGGGCTAGCTGTCTACGTTATTCCGGTTGCTGCCAGGGTAATGAAAAGCCCCGGCTAAACGCGCTGGGACCTCCACGCTAATGTCACCCTGTTAGTCTGTCTGACCAGATAAAAGTTCGCGCGCGTTGGCTAAGGCGACATCGGTAAGCTTGTCGCCTGCCAGGAGGCGAGCAAGCTCTTCAACCCGTTGTTCTTGTTCCAGTGACATCATATGAGTCTGGGTGGTGTCTTTATCCGTAAACTTGGTTACCAGCATCTGCTGATGAGCACAGGCCGCTACCTGCGGGAGGTGAGTCACACAGAGCACCTGAGTGGACTTTCCGAGTCGACGCATTAGTTGTCCAACAACAGAAGCGGTGGGGCCGCTGATGCCGGTATCCACTTCGTCAAAGATCATGGTGGGGATACTTTGATTGGCACTGGCAATAACCTGTAACGCCAGCCCAACACGGGACAATTCGCCTCCGGAGGCTACCTTTTCCAATACGTCGGCGGGCTGACCGGCGTTTGTGGCGATCATAAAACGGATATGATCCTGGCCTTGGGCACTTTCCGGTAAGGTAGTGTCAAAGTGCACCTCGATTGTAAAACAGGCGTGGCTCATGTTCATCTGACGGATCTGCGTTTCTACTGCCTTACCCAGTTTCTCTGCGGCCTTCTGACGAGACTCACTCAGCGCCCTGGTTGCAGTTTGATAAATCTGGCGTTGCTCATTAATAGCCTGTTCAAGGGCATCCAGGTCATCGTCCTGCTGTTGTAACGACTCAAACTCGGCCAGCAGTTCCTGGTGATGCTCATAAAGCTGTTCCGGCATCACCTGATGCTTGCGGGCGAGTTCGATGGCAATGGAGTAACGCTGTTCCACCTGCTGCATGCGCATGGGATCGATCTCAAGTTGATCGATGTAGCTACGTAACTGTTGGGAGGCTTCGTCCACCTGAATACTGGCTTCGCTGAGCATATCGACCACAGGTTGCAAGCTGGCATCGTGCTCCTGCAATTCAGTTAGGCGTTCAACGCTTTGCTGCAATACCGCCAATGCGTTGAATTCATCGGATTCGTACAGCTGATGAAAACTAAGCTGAGACTGCTCCAGAAGACACTGACTGTGACTCAAACGCTTATGTTCGGTTTCGAGTTCGGGAAACTCCTGTTCCCCGATAGCAAATTCATTCAGCTCCAATACCTGGTAGTCCAGCAACTGCCGACGGGCTTCGCGCTGTTCTTTGGACTCTAAAAGGGCCTGATAACGGCGCTTGGCTTCCATTAATGCGCGGTAATGACTGGCGACTTGTTGCTGCAGGTTCTCGTGGCCTGCATATTCATCCAGCAGCTGCCGTTGTTGCTCGGCTTTAAGTAGCAGATGGTGGGCGTGTTGACCATGGATGTTGATCAGGTGTTTGCCCAGGCTCTTCAACTGTTGCAGCGGCACAGGCGCGCCGTTAATGTAAGCTTTGGAACGGCCCTCGGCGGAAATCGTTCGGCGAATGATGCAATTGGGCTCGTCTTCGTCATCCAGTTCCTGCTGTTGCAGCCAGTCGGCTGCGGCGGGTAGGTGAGCCAGATTGAATGTGGCGCAGATTTCGGCCTTCCTGGCTCCCTGACGCACCATGCCAGCCTCGGCTCTGGCCCCTAAGCACAGGCTCAGCGCGTCGATGGCGATAGACTTACCAGCACCAGTTTCACCGGTGATGGCAGTCATGCCGTCACTCAGATCAATATCCAATTCCTGAACAATGGCGAAATGGCGCACCGTCAAATGAACTAACATCTCAACCCCTGTTTAAGTATCCAGTTAACTGTAACTATATACAGTGTTTTGGTGATGTCTAGTACAGTTTGCTGCCCCAGCCTAACTTTGTTCTTAATACATTGAAATAACTGTAATTTTTGGGGTGGATTAAACGTAGGGTATAGGGGTTGCGGCGGATTTTAATATCGTCGCCAGGCATTACACTCAGTACTACATGGCTGTCACAACTGACTTGCAGGGCCTCGGTATTGTTGGGTGAGACCTTTAGCCTCACGCAACTGTCAGCATCCACGACGATGGGGCGGCTGCTCAGGGTGTGGGGGAACATGGGCACCAGAGACAGGGCGTTCAGATTCGGTGTTAAAATAGGCCCACCGCCAGACAGGGAATAGGCAGTCGAGCCTGTGGGGGTGGCTATTATCAAACCGTCGGAGCGTTGACTGAACACAAAGTCATCGTCAATGTAGACTTCGAACTCCATCATGTGAGCGACCTGGGCATGGTGCAGTACGGCTTCGTTGATGGCGGCGTTATTGCTCTTTAACTGATCATGGCGAAAGACTTCCACTTCCAACAAGAATCGCTGCTCGGTTTGGTAGTCGCCGCTGAAAATATAATCCAGCTGAGTTTCCACATCATCGGGATTGATGTCGGTCAGAAAGCCCAGGTTGCCCCGGTTAACGCCGACCACGGCAACATCGAAACGCGATAACACCCGGGCCGCGCCGAGCATATTGCCATCGCCACCCACAACGATAGCCAGGTCGGCAGCCTTGCCGATGGCGACGATATCCATCACTGGCCAATCCTGACAGTCGATCTCATCGGCGATGCGATCTTCAATGAGTATCTGGCAGCCTTGCTTTTTTAAATAGGCGCAGATAATGCCCAGGCTTTCATTGGCTCCGGCGTGGTTGGGCTTACCGATCAGTCCAACGGTGTTAAATGTCTCTGCCATAAGGGTATTTTGCAGGCATCAAGATGATAGTGGTTGGTCTAAGTGTGTCATTGTTCTGGGCATTTCACAATTTCCCTGAATTTTTTCTTGAATCGTGAGAAACCATCCCCACATCAGGGGCAATCTGACGAAACCCTTTTAATGGAGAGGCAATAATGAGTAATGAGCCGCAGAAACCAGAGCAGCCGGTAACGCCGGAGGACGTCGAGGCACATGCCGAGGCCGCTGCTGAAAATACGGGTGGTGAAGAACAGCCCACGCCGGAGGAGGCAATAGCGGATACTGAGGTTAGCCCTGAGGAAGCGCGCATCGCTGAATTAGAGCAGCAGGTCGCCGAAGCAGAAAACAGGCTTCAAGAACAAAAAGATTCTGTACTGCGAGCCAAGGCCGACATGGAAAACGCTCGTCGCCGGGCCCAGGCCGATGCGGAAAAGGCCAAGAAGTTTGCGCTTGAGAAGTTTGCCGGTGAGCTGCTGGACGTGCTGGACAATCTTGAGCGTGCTCTTCAGGTGGCAGACCCCGACAATGACACCATCAAACCCGTGGTGGAAGGTGTGGAACTGACCTACAAGTCGTTCTACAGCACCATGGAAAAATTCGGTGTCAGCGCTATCGACCCACAGGGTGACCCCTTTAATCCCGACAAGCATCAGGCCATGTCCATGCAGGAGAGCGCAGAGGTAGAGCCGAACACGGTGATTGCCGTGATGCAAAAAGGGTATGAATTGAATGGCCGTCTATTACGCCCGGCCATGGTAATGGTATCGCGCGCGCCAGAGAGCGGCGTTGACACCAAAGCCTGAAGAATCGGCGAATATCAATAAAAAGTTTGGGGATTTTTCTCGCTCAGTGTTGAAAAACCGGATAGCGCCCCTATTAACAAGGCAAATGCTTAAACGACGAATTTTGGAGATGCACTAATGGGTAAGATCATTGGTATCGACTTAGGTACAACCAATTCATGCTTGGCCGTATTGGACGGTGACAAGCCTCGTGTTATTGAAAATGCAGAAGGGGATCGTACGACTCCGTCTATCATCGCTTACACCAAAGACGGTGAGACACTGGTGGGTCAGCCTGCCAAACGTCAGGCGGTGACGAACCCGGAAAACACTCTGTTTGCGATCAAGCGCCTGATCGGCCGTCGCTTCGAAGACAAAGAAGTCCAGCGCGACATCGATATTATGCCCTTCGGTATCATCAAGGCCGACAATGGTGATGCATGGGTAGAAGCGGGTGGCAAGAAGATGGCGCCACCGCAGGTATCTGCCGAAGTATTGAAGAAGATGAAGAAGACCGCCGAGGACTACCTGGGCGAAGAAGTGACCGAGGCGGTCATTACCGTGCCGGCTTACTTTAACGACTCTCAGCGTCAGGCGACTAAAGACGCAGGCCGTATCGCGGGTCTGGAAGTTAAGCGTATCATCAACGAGCCTACCGCAGCAGCGCTGGCTTATGGCATGGACAAGAAGAAAGGCGACAATGTTATCGCCGTGTATGACTTAGGTGGTGGTACCTTCGATATTTCCATCATCGAAATCGATGAAGTAGAAGGCGAGCACACCTTCGAAGTACTGGCCACGAATGGTGATACTCACTTAGGTGGTGAAGACTTCGACAACCGCTTGATCAATTACCTGGCGGAAACCTTTGAAAAAGACGAAGGCATCAACCTGCGTAAAGATCCGCTGGCCATGCAGCGTCTGAAAGAAGCGGCAGAGAAAGCCAAAATCGAACTGTCAGCGGCGCAGCAAACTGAGGTGAACCTGCCTTATGTGACTGCCGATGCCAGTGGTCCCAAGCACTTGTCTATCAAGGTCACCCGCGCCAAGCTGGAGTCTTTGGTGGAAGAGCTGGTGAAAAACTCACTGGAGCCAGTGAAAAAAGCATTGGCCGACGCTGACCTGTCAGTGAATGACGTTCACGACGTGATTCTGGTGGGTGGTCAGACGCGTATGCCGATGGTGCAAAAGTACGTAACCGACTTCTTCGGCAAAGAGCCGCGTAAAGACGTGAACCCTGACGAAGCCGTGGCTGTGGGCGCTGCCATCCAAGGTGGTGTTCTGGGCGGTGATGTCAAAGACGTACTGCTGCTGGACGTAACGCCACTGTCTCTGGGTATCGAAACTATGGGCGGCGTGATGACTCCGCTGATTGAGAAGAACACTACGATTCCGACTAAGAAGTCTCAGACCTTCTCGACGGCGGAAGACAACCAGTCCGCAGTGACCGTGCACGTATTGCAAGGTGAGCGTAAGCAAGCTCAGGGTAACAAGTCCCTGGGGCAGTTTAATCTGGAAGGCATTCGACCGGCGCCTCGCGGTGTACCGCAAATCGAAGTAGCCTTCGATATCGACGCCGACGGTATTCTGCACGTGTCGGCCACCGATAAGGACACCGGCAAAGAGCAGAAGATCACCATTAAGGCATCGTCTGGCCTGAGCGAGGACGAAGTCGAGCAAATGGTACGCGACGCGGAAGCCAATGCCGAAGAAGACAAGAAGTTCGAGGAGTTGGTACAAACTCGTAACCAAGCTGATGGTCTGGTGCACAGCACCCGTAAGCAGCTGGAAGAAGTGGGCGACGATCTGCCTGCCGACGACAAGTCCAGCATCGAATCGGCCTTGTCTGAGCTGGAAGAAGCGCTCAAAGGCGACGATAAAGACGCCATTGATGCCAAGACTCAGGAATTGGTGCAGGTATCTTCCAAGCTGATGGAAGCGGCACAAGCCAAAGCGCAAGCCGGCGGTGAAGCGCCAGAGGGCGAACAGGCGGCTTCAGGTCAGTCCGACGATGACGTGGTTGACGCGGAATTTGAAGAAGTCAAAGACGACGATAAGAAGTAAGGCTTGTCGGTCTAAAGCAGCTTACTATCAAGAGCTGTAACACGTCGGGCGCTTAGGGGGCTACCTCAAGCGCCCGCGTTTGTTCCGGTAGTAGGATGAATAAGCGGAGTAAAAACCGGTATGTCGAAACAAGATTATTATGAAGTTCTGGGCGTTTCCCGGGATGCGTCGGAGCGAGAAATAAAGAAGGCCTATAAACGTCTGGCGATGAAATATCACCCGGATCGTACCAAGGGTGACAAAGAGCTGGAGGTAAAGTTTAAGGAGATCCAGGAAGCTTACGAGATCCTGGCCGACTCCCAAAAACGCGCTGCCTATGATCAATACGGCCACGCCGGCGTAGATCCGAATCGTGGCGGTGGGGCCGGTCATGCAGACTTTGGAGACATCTTCGGCGATGTGTTTGGCGATATTTTCGGTGGCGGTGGTCGTCGTCGGTCCCAGGCTCGCCAGGGTGCGGATTTGCGTTATAACCTGGAGATGTCGCTGGAAGATGCCGTTCGCGGCAAGCACGTAGAAATCGAAGTGCCGGCCCTGCATGAGTGTGAGGAGTGTCATGGCTCAGGGGCTAAGAAGGGCACCAGTCCTAAGACCTGTCCTACCTGTCACGGCCAGGGCCAGGTGCAGATGCGCCAGGGCTTTTTTGCGGTTCAGCAAACCTGTCCAACCTGTTCCGGGCGCGGAAAAATCATCTCCGATCCTTGTCGCAAGTGTCACGGCCAGGGCCGGGTTGAGCGCAGTAAGACGTTGTCGGTCAAGATCCCGGCTGGCGTGGACACGGGCGACCGCATTCGCTTAAGTGGCGAAGGCGAAGCCGGAGAGCTCGGCGGTCCGGCGGGCGATCTCTATGTGCAGGTCCATGTAAGGCCGCACCCCATCTTTAAGCGTGACGGTAATAACCTGTCCTGTGATGTGCCTATCAGTTTCACTACCGCTGCTTTAGGCGGAGAGGTGGAAGTGCCGACTCTGGATGGCAAGGTAAAACTGAAGGTTTCGCCAGAAACCCAGACTGGGCGTCAGTTCCGCCTTCGTGGGAAGGGCGTTAAGTCGGTTCGTAGCGGCGTCCAGGGCGATCTGATGTGCAAGGTGGTGGTGGAAACCCCGGTAAACCTTAATCAGCGCCAAAAGGATCTGCTCAAGGAACTTGATGACTCAATGGGCACCGGCGATGAAGCGGCTAAGTATCGCCCTAAGGAAAAAGGGTTCTTCGATGGAGTGAAACGCTTCTTCGATGATCTTACCAGTTAAGTAAGCGATTGATTGAAAAACGCCCCGTTTTACCGGGGCGTTTTTGTGTCTGTATATCAGGCCTATGTTTGTTGATTCTTGTTATAAAACAGGTCAAAGTAGAGTCATTACTGTTGTGGGGGACTTCATGACTGGCTTTCGTCAGTGGCTATTGGGACTCGGATTAGCCTTAGTGTGTCAGGCGCTCAGCGCTGAATCTCAGCCGACATTGAAAATTGGTTTGCATTACTCAGCTCCCTGGGCTTATGCAACGGAAGAAGGCAAGTTGACCGGAATCGAATACCGGATAGTGCAGCAGGCTCTTACCGATGCTGGCTACCGCGTCGACATTGAAGTCTATACTCACAAGCGTCTGGTTAAAAAGTTTCGGGATAAGGATCTGGATTTTGCCAGCCCTATGGCCTTTGATATCGAGGGAGCCACATATACCGAGCGATACCTACCGTTTCACGATGTTGCCGCCACTCATCCTGATTACCATGTACATGTTAATGAGCTGAAAGATCTCTTTGGTAAGAAAATTGTTGCCTATCAAGGGGCAACGGATGTGTTAGGCCAAGCGTTCACCGCGGTGACTGACAGTGCCTATTACATGGAGATGGCTGATCGTAAGCGTCAGATCGACTTATTGTTCAACAATCGGGTGGAAGTGGTTGTCGGAGAGCGTTATGTGTTGGAGTACTATGCCAACAAGTATCACGGTAAGGATAAGCTGGTCATTAACGATATCTTCCCGCAGGTTTCTTACCCCGGTGCCGCATGGGACCCTGCAGTAGCCGAAGCGTTCAATCGGAGCATGGATAAACTCCGTCAAAGCGGCGAACTACAGCGAATTTTTCGTCAACCCCTGCCGTAATGGCCGTCTCATCTAGCTTAGAGCAAAGGGCTACTGATTTGTTGGCCCCATTCAGGCACAATATCAGCAAATAGTGGTGAGAGATTTCTAACAGTATGATTAATTTAGGTATTTTTGGTGCAAATGGGCGCATGGGGCGAGTCCTGATCGAAGCTATTGACGAGCAGACTTCGACCGAGCTAACGCTGGCGGCGGTACGTAGTGGCTCTGACTGGACTGGTATGGATGTGGGAGAGTTGGCCGGCATTGGTCAGCGTGGCCTGACGGTGACTGACCAATGGGATAGCGCGGCAGACAATGTCGATGTGATGATCGACTTCACGCTGCCCGAAGCTCTGGAACAAAACCTGGCCTGGTGCGTTCAACATCAAAAACCGGTGGTTATCGGTACGACCGGGTTGAATGAGCAACAAAAGCAAGCGCTGGAAGCGGCCGCAAAGCAGGTGCCAGTGGTCTTTGCCGCCAATATGAGCGTCGGGGTGAACTTACTCTTAAACCTGCTTAAACAGACAGCCCGGGTCATGGGCGAAACAGCGGATATTGAGATTTGGGAAGCCCATCATCGTTATAAGAAAGACGCACCTTCCGGTACTGCGGTTGCGATGGGGGAAGCCATTGCCGATGAGTTAGGTCGGGATCTTAAAGACTGCGCCGTTTATGGCCGAGAGGGGCATACCGGCGAGAGACCGCAAAAGGAAATCGGTTTTGCCACTATTCGTGGTGGCGATATTGTCGGTGAGCACACGGCTTTGTTTGCTGAGCTCGGCGAACGCATTGAGCTGACCCACAAGGCCAGCAGCCGACTGACCTTCGCTAAAGGAGCCGTGCGGGCAGCACGTTGGTTAAGTGATAAGCCCAGTGGGCTTTACAGTATGCAGGATGTACTCGGGCTGTAACTTGAAAAACCAGGTGTCTTCACCTAAACGTTAGGTTTTAGCGCTTTTAACTCGAATAAGCGACTAAAGGCGTATTTTATAATAACAAGTGATTCAGGATAGACGTATTTAAGTCATTAATATATACTGTCAAGAATTTGCCAAATTTCGACCGGCTGCCGCTAAATCGGGAGCTGCAGAGTCCGCAAAGACAAGTAAACGGGATGTAAATCACTTATTTACTCCCGTTTTTTTTGGGTTGCCCATATACGTTGTCAGCCAGAGTAACGCAGCGTATCAAATAGGAGGTTAACTTGAGTAAATCCGCCCTTTTGGTTCTTGAAGACGGTTCGGTATTTAAAGGTACAGCCATCGGCGCCGATGGTGTCGCGGTAGGAGAAGTGGTCTTTAATACAGCTATGACCGGCTATCAGGAAATTCTGACCGATCCTTCTTACGCCGAACAAATTGTCACACTCACTTATCCCCATATCGGTAACACCGGTACCAATGATGAAGACGAAGAATCCAGTCAGGTATGGGCCAAAGGCTTAGTTATCCGGGATTTACCTCTAATCGCCAGTAACTTCCGTAACCAGCAGTCGCTGTCGGACTATCTGAAACAACGTAATATTCTCGGCATTGCCGATATCGACACCCGTCGCCTGACCCGCATTCTGCGCACCACGGGCGCACAGGGCGGCTGCATTATGGCGGGGGACGATATCAGCGAGGCAGAGGCATTGGATAAAGCCAAAGACTTCCCGGGTCTCAAGGGCATGGACCTGGCTAAAGAAGTCAGTGTTAAGGCGTCCCATCACTGGCGAAGCGGCAGCTGGGTGCTGGGTGAAGGCCACTCGGAGAAACAGGATTCTGAGCTGCCTTACCATGTGGTCGCTTACGACTTTGGTGCCAAGAGCAATATTCTGCGTATGCTGGTGGATCGCGGCTGCCGCCTGACGGTGGTACCGGCACAAACCCCGGCGGACGAAGTGCTGGCGCTGAATCCGGATGGCGTATTCCTGTCCAATGGCCCGGGCGACCCTGAACCTTGTACCTATGCGATCGATGCCATTAAAACGCTACTGGAAAAAGACTTACCCATTTTCGGCATCTGTCTGGGACACCAACTGCTGGCTATTGCCAGTGGCGCTAAGAGTGAGAAGATGAAGTTCGGTCACCATGGTGCCAACCACCCGGTGAAAGACATTCCCAATGATCGCGTGATGATCACCAGTCAGAACCATGGCTTTGCTGTTGACGAAGACAGCATGCCGGACAATCTGGAAGTGACTCATATCTCATTGTTCGACCAGTCCATTCAGGGCATTCACCGCAAAGACAAGCCTGCGTTTGGTTTTCAGGGACACCCAGAAGCCAGTCCAGGGCCCCATGATGCGGCGCCCCTGTTTGACCACTTTATTGACCTAATTAAAGCGCGCAAGTAATCGAGGATAAGCATGCCAAAACGTACTGATATAAAAAGCATTCTGATTCTTGGTGCCGGGCCGATCGTGATCGGCCAGGCCTGTGAATTCGACTACTCTGGCGCGCAGGCGTGTAAAGCGTTGCGCGAGGAAGGCTACCGGGTGATTCTGGTGAACTCTAACCCGGCGACCATTATGACCGACCCGGAGATGGCCGATGCCACTTACATCGAGCCCATCCATTGGGAAGTGGTTAAACGTATAATCGAAAAAGAACAGCCAGACGCCATTCTTCCTACCATGGGCGGCCAGACTGCATTGAACTGTGCTCTGGAGCTACAAAACCATGGGGTACTGGATGAGCTGGGCGTTGAGATGATCGGTGCTACCGCTGATGCCATCGACAAAGCTGAGAACCGGGACCGGTTCGACAAGGCCATGCGCAACATTGGCCTGGAGTGCCCCAGAGCTGAAATTGCGACGAGCATGGAGCAGGCCCACGATGTGCTGAGCCGGATTGGCTTCCCCTGTATCATTCGCCCCTCGTTTACCATGGGCGGTACCGGCGGCGGGATTGCCTATAACGTGGAAGAGTTCAACGAAATCTGCCACCGTGGTCTGGATTTATCCCCCACCAACGAGCTGTTGATCGACGAGTCCCTGATCGGCTGGAAAGAATATGAAATGGAAGTGGTGCGGGACAAAAACGATAACTGCATTATCGTCTGTACCATTGAGAACTTCGACCCCATGGGTATCCATACCGGCGACTCCATCACCGTTGCGCCATCGCAGACACTGACCGACAAAGAATTCCAGGTCATGCGCGATGCGGCAATGGCGGTGCTACGTGAAATCGGCGTCGAAACTGGCGGCTCTAACGTGCAGTTCGGCTTGAACCCGGATAACGGGCGCATGGTGATCATCGAGATGAATCCTCGGGTGTCTCGTTCTTCGGCTCTCGCTTCCAAGGCTACGGGCTTCCCTATCGCCAAGGTCGCGGCCAAATTGGCCGTGGGTTATACCCTGGATGAGTTGTCTAATGAGATCACTGGCGGTCAGACTCCGGCCTCGTTCGAACCGTCCATTGACTATGTGGTCACCAAGATCCCTCGCTTTAACTTCGAGAAATTTGCCGGAGCCAATGACCGTCTGCATACCCAGATGAAGTCGGTGGGTGAGGTGATGGCCATCGGTCGTAACCAGCAGGAATCCTTACAAAAAGCCATGCGTGGCCTGGAGCAGGGCAGTAATGGCTTCGACCCAATGGTGGACCCGAAAGATCCGGACGCCAAATCCAAGATTGTGCGCGAGTTGCGTGAGCCCGGCGCCGAGCGCCTTTGGTATATCGGCGATGCTTTCCGCATCGGCATGACTGTCGATGAGGTGTTTAAGCTGACCAACATCGACAGCTGGTATCTGGTGCAGATCGAAGATCTGATCAAGCTGGAAGAAACGGTGCGTCAGGCCGGCCTTAAAGGCATTGATGAGACCATGATGCGTCAGCTTAAGCGCAAAGGCTTCTCTGATGCCCGCCTGGCCGAACTGACCGGCGTGTCAGAGGGCGACATTCGTCAAACCCGCACCAAGATGAATATTGTACCGGTGTACAAGCGCGTGGATACCTGCGCGGCCGAGTTTGCCACCAGTACCGCCTATATGTACTCCAGCTACGACGAGGAATGTGAGGCGAACCCCAGTGACCGCGATAAGATCATGGTCTTGGGCGGCGGGCCTAACCGCATCGGTCAGGGCATCGAGTTTGATTACTGCTGTGTGCACGCCTCACTGGCGATGCGTGAAGACGGTTACGAGACTATTATGGTTAACTGTAACCCGGAAACGGTTTCTACTGACTATGACACCTCAGACCGCCTGTATTTTGAGCCGGTAACGCTGGAAGATGTGCTGGAAATCGTGCGTGTCGAACAGCCTAAAGGGGTCATCGTGCAGTTTGGCGGTCAGACGCCGCTGAAGCTGGCTCGCGCTCTTGAAGCCGCCGGTGTGCCGATTATCGGTACCGAGCCCGATGCTATCGACCGCGCCGAAGACCGCGAGCGCTTCCAGCAGATGGTGCATAAGCTGAACCTGAAACAGCCTGCCAATGCGACTGTGACGAACATCGATCAGGCCCTGGAAGAAGCCAAGCGTATCGGCTTCCCGCTGGTGGTGCGTCCATCTTATGTATTGGGTGGCCGGGCAATGGAAATCGTCTATGACATCAAAGATCTGAAACGCTACCTGAACGAAGCGGTGAAAGTCTCCAACGACTCGCCTGTACTGCTGGATCGGTTCCTGGATGACGCGATAGAGGTGGATCTGGATGCGGTGTCCGATGGCGAGAATGTGGTTATTGGCGGCATTATGGAGCATATCGAACAAGCCGGGGTACACTCGGGAGATTCGGCCTGCTCATTGCCTCCGCATTCACTGTCCAAAGAGATTCAGGATGTGATGCGTCAACAGGTGATCGACATGGCTCGTGAGCTGGGCGTAGTGGGACTGATGAATACCCAGTTTGCGGTCAAGGACGGCGAGGTTTATCTGATTGAGGTTAACCCCCGTGCAGCACGCACCATCCCCTTTGTGTCTAAGGCAACCGGTGTGCCTCTGGCTAAGATCGCTGCCCGCTGTATGGCAGGCCAAAGTTTGCCAGAGCAGGGCATTACTCAGGAAGTGATTCCCCCGTATTACTCGGTTAAAGAAGTGGTGATTCCTTTTGCGAAGTTCCAGGGGGTGGATCCACTCTTAGGGCCAGAAATGCGCAGTACCGGTGAAGTGATGGGCGTGGGTGAGAGCTTCGAGGAAGCCTACGCTAAGGCCAATCTGGGCGCAGGAACGCCTTTGCCGAAGAAGGGCAAGGCACTGTTGTCAGTGCGGGGTACCGACAAGGAGCGCGTGATTGAGTTGGCTAAGTTAATGATCACAAGCGGCTTCACTCTCGAAGCCACCAAGGGTACCGCCGATGTGTTGAATGAGGCTGGCGTAGACTGCGGCGTGGTCAATAAGCTGGCCGAAGGTCGTCCCAATATTGTGGATGCGATCAAAAACGGCGAATACAGCTATATTGTCAATACCACCGAAGGACGCCAGGCCATTAATGACTCTGTGTACATTCGTCGCGAAGCGTTGTTGAATAAGGTGATTTATACCACCACCTTAAACGCAGCTTTTGCCACTATGAATGCACAGGAAGCCGATGACAGAGCTAAAGCAAATTCGGTACAGGACTTACATAAACGGGTAGTGAGTTAAGATGCAACAACAAATACCAATGACTGCAAAGGGCGCGGCCATGCTGCGCGAAGAGCTCAATGAGCTGAAATCCGTGAAGCGGCCTCAGATTATCGAGGCGATTTCCGAGGCCCGTGAACATGGTGACCTCAAGGAAAACGCCGAGTATCACGCGGCCCGTGAACAGCAGGCGTTCTGCGAAGGACGGATACAGGACATCGAAGCTAAATTGTCTAACTCGCAGATCATCGATGTCACGAAGATCCCGAATAACGGCAAGGTGATTTTCGGTGCTACGGTGACCTTGCTGGATCTGGATGATGATAAGGAAATCAAATATCAGATCGTGGGGGATGATGAGGCCGATATTAAGAGTAACCTGATATCGGTGAATTCTCCTATTGCCAGGGGGCTTATCGGTAAAGAGCTGGACGATGTGGTATCGATTAAGACACCATCCGGTGTGGTGGAATATGAGATTACCGAAGTCGAGTATATTTAGTCTGAGTCAGTGAAGGACTCATTAAAGCGGCGCTATTCAGCGCCGTTTTTTGTTTCAGAGCTATAAACACTAACCTGATTCTTACCGGAATGTTTTGCCTTATAGAGAGCCTTATCGGCGTAGTCGATAAACTCGTTCATATCCCAGCCAGGTTGATACTGGGCGACACCCAGGCTGCAACTGGTCTGCAGCGCCTCACGAGATTCTAAAGGAATGGATATCGTCGCCATCTTGTATCGGATGCGCTCGGCCAGGCGTGCAGCATTATCAGCATCGCAGTGCGGAACGACGGCCAAAAACTCCTCACCACCGTAACGCCCGACGCGATCGGTTTTGCGAATGAATTGCTGAACGCCCTTGGCGGCGGTTTGCAATAGCTTATCGCCCACCAGGTGGCCATGCTCATCATTGACCCGTTTAAAGTCGTCCATGTCGATCATAATGATGCTCAAGGCCACATCGTAACGCTCGGCACGTTCCATCTCACTTTCCAGCGTCGCCACAATAGTGCGGCGGTTGACCAGATTGGTTAAGGGATCGGTGCTGGCCAGCTTCTCCAGTTGCAAAGTACGCTGTTTGACCTGACGCTCCAGTGAGGCGTTTAAGTTGATCAGCTCCTGATGAGCAGCGTCGAGCTGGTGGTTTTTTTCTCTCAGGGTCTTATTACTGGGAATCGCCAGGGCCTTTGGAATCAGGCGCCAAATCATGATAGCGGTAGCCACTGACACAAGGCCGGTTAAGCTCTTGGCGATGCCTTCGAGAAAGTAGTAGCCGTGCCAGACGTTTACCAGCGACAGCAGATGGGTGACGCCGCAGAGGAAGATAAACGCGGCGAACATTAAAAAGATACTGTCGAATTCCAGATCGTCGCGTTTTCTGACAAGAATAATCAGTGCTATCGGAATGGTGAAGTAGGCCAGGGTGGTGAGCAGGTCGCCGCCAACATGCATCAGCAAGAGATCGCCGCGCCACAGCAGACAATGTCCATGAGGCATTAAGCTCCCATCAAGAAGCCGTCCGATGATCTCCATAAGATATCCTGTCTAGCTAAACTGTTTTTCAGTGTAGTTTAAGCGATCGGATATCGCGTAAATTTAATAGTAATATTCGATACTTAGGTATGTCTGAAGAGAAACTCGCGCTGACGAGCGACGCCAGCGCGGGAGAGTTTACATATTAGGATAATTTGGCCCGCCAGCGCCCTCAGGCACCACCCAGTTGATGTTCTGGCTGGGATCCTTGATATCACAGGTCTTACAATGCACGCAATTTTGCGCGTTGATCTGAAATTGTTTCTCGCCATTATCGTCTTCTACTACCTCATACACGCCGGCAGGGCAGTAGCGCTGGGCTGGTTCGGCGTACTTCGGCAGGTTGACCTGAATCGGAATGCTGCTGTCTTTCAGTTGCAAATGACAGGGCTGATCCTCTTCGTGATTGGTGTTCGACAAGAATACCGACGAGGGCTTATCGAAACTCAGTTTGCCGTCCGGCTTGGGGTAATCAATCTTCTCTGCCTGCTCCACTGTCTGCATGGCAGCGTAATCAGGTTGAGTATCATGGAAGTTGACCGGTAGTTTGCCGCCAAACCAGTTCTGGTCGATGGTATTAAACGCGCCTCCCCAGAACTGCCCCAGCTTATGCATGGCCGGACCAAAGTTACGGCAGGAGTACAGTTCGTTATAAAGCCAGGATTGCTCGAACTGTTCGGTGAACTGCGTCAGTTCGGTTTGCTCTTTGCCGTCCTTTAGAGCCTCAAACACCGACTCTGCGGCGAGCATACCGGATTTCATGGCCGTATGATTACCTTTGATTTTTGCCACATTCAGGGTGCCAGCCTCACAGCCCACCAAGAGGCCGCCAGGGAAGGTCATCCTGGGCAGCGAATGATAGCCGCCCTTGGCAATGGCCCGGGCCCCATAAGACACTCGCTTGCCGCCATCCAGGTACTGCTTAAACACCGGGTGGTGCTTCATGCGCTGAAATTCATCGAAGGGGCTCAGGTAAGGGTTGGCATAATTAAGATCCACGATCAGACCCACCAACACCTGGCCGTTTTCGGCGTGGTACAGGTAACCACCACCGGTGGCGTCATCCAGCGGCCAGCCCGCGCTGTGTACCACCAAACCTGGCTGGTGCTTGTCCGGATCCACATCCCAGATTTCCTTAAAGCCGATGCCGTAGTGCTGCGGATCGCTGTCGTTATCCAACTGATAATGGGCGATCAGATCTTTGCCCAGGTGGCCCCGGGCGCCTTCGGCAAAAATGGTGTACTTGGCTTTTAGCTCCATGCCCGGCATAAAGCTGTCTTTTTCGTCACCGGAGGCGCTGACACCCATATCACCGGTTACCACACCCACGACCTGATCGTCTTCGTTATACAGCACTTCGGCAGCGGCAAAGCCGGGGAAGATCTCAACGCCTAGCTGTTCGGCCTGTTCGGCCAGCCAGCGACAGACATTACCCATGCTGACGATGTAATTGCCCTGATTATGCAACGTCTTTGGCACGGCAAAGCCAGGCAGTTTGCTGGCCTTGTTGTCGTCTTTGAGCAGGTAGATGTGATCTTCGGTGACCGGGGTATTCAGTGGTGCGCCGCGTTTCTCCCAGTCAGGAAAGAGTTCATTTAACGACTTAGGGTCCAGTACCGCGCCGGACAGGATATGGGCACCCACCTCGGAGCCTTTTTCGACCACACAGATCATCAGTTCCTGATCATTGTCTTTGGCCAGTTGGCCCAATCGACAGGCGGTAGCCAGTCCGGCCGGACCGGCCCCGACGATGACTACATCAAACTCCATGGATTCTCTTTCCACACTGCCCCCTTAGCTGTATGCAAACAGTTACAAACTTGGTCTATATACTTTAAAAGTATGTAAATAAAAACGGTGGCACAAGGGTAGATTGGGTTGACGTTTACGTCAACAGAAAGTAACTTTAGCTCAAAATTCGCCTGTAAAGGCGGCACAAAAAACACTGAAAGGTGGTAATAACATGAAGATACTGGTCCCTATCAAGCGCGTGATCGACTACAACGTCAAGGTCCGCGTTAAATCCGACAACACCGGGGTGGATCTGGCCAACACCAAGATGGCCATGAACCCTTTTTGTGAAATTGCCGTGGAAGAGGCGGTACGCCTGAAAGAAGCGGGCAAGGCCGACGAGGTGGTGGTGGTTTCCATCGGTGATAAAGCCTGTCAGGAACAGCTACGCACCGCGCTGGCACTGGGTGCCGATCGCGCCATCCAGATTGAGCAGGAAGACGCACTGGACTCCCTTAACGTTGCCAAGCTGCTGCAAAAACTGGTTGAGAAAGAGCAGCCAGAGCTGGTGATCCTGGGAAAACAGTCCATCGACTCGGATAACAACCAAACCGGTCAGATGCTTGCCGCGCTATTAGATTGGCCGCAGGGCACCTTTGCCTCCAAGGTCGAACTGGGCGAGGGCAGTGTGCAGGTGACCCGTGAAGTAGACGGCGGCCTGCAAACGGTGGAGCTGGATATGCCCGCCATTGTCACCACTGACCTGCGCTTAAACGAGCCTCGCTACGCCTCGTTGCCCAACATTATGAAAGCCAAGCGTAAGCCGCTGGAGACCTTAAGCGCCGAAGAGCTGGGAGTTGAGCTGAAAAACACCGTGCAGACACTTAAAGTCACGCCGCCGCCAGAGCGTCAGGGCGGTATCAAGGTGGAAAGCGTGGATGAGCTGTTGGATAAACTGAAAAACGAAGCGAAGGTGATTTAAATGGCGGTATTAGTTTATGCAGAACACGACGGTCAGGCGTTAAAACCCGAGACCGGCAAGCTGGTCAGTGCCGCCAG